>JAJUJV010000209.1 GCA_029265155.1 Altererythrobacter sp.
CCCTCCCGCAATCTCTCCGTAAACCCGCTCCCGAAGGTCACCCGAATGCGCTTTCCCCATGATCCACCTCCGAACACGGTGAATCACAAATCAGCGACCTTGTGAATCCTGCGATTCAGATTTCGAGCACGACGCTCTAGACGCCCGCGACTCGCCCTTAATTGTGGTATCGGCGGGGTGTTACGCCCGCGCTTCCTCCACCCCTGCGCTGTTGTGGCGCAGAGCGGCGAGGACGGTGTCGACGATATGCGGCGCGTTGAGGCGCGCCTCGTCGTATTGCCGCTCGGGCGCGTCCTGGTCCTGGAATTGGTCGGGCAGGCGCATCGTGCGAATCTTGAGGCCGGCGTCGGTCAGGCCTTCGTCGCTGGCGAGCGTCAGGACGTGCGCGCCGAGGCCGCCGATGGCGCCCTCTTCGATCGTGACGACGACTTCGTGAGTGGTCATCAGCCGACGGATCAGCTCGCTATCGAGCGGCTTGACGAAGCGCAGATCGGCGACGGTGGTGGAGAGGCCGCGCGCTTCCAGTTGCTCGGCTGCCTTGAGCGATTCGGCCAGGCGGGTGCCGAGCGACAGCAGAGCCACCTTGGTGCCCTGCCGTACGATACGGCCTTTGCCGATCTCGAGCCGCTCGGGAGTTTCGGGAAGCGGAACGCCCACTCCGTTGCCGCGCGGGTAGCGGAAGGCGATCGGACCTTCGTCATAAAGCGCGGCGGTGTGAACCATGTGGACCAGCTCGGCCTCGTCCGCGGCGGCCATGACCACCATGTTCGGCAGCGTGGCAAGATAAGTCACATCGAAGCTGCCCGCGTGGGTCGCGCCGTCCGCCCCGACCAGACCCGCACGGTCGATCGCAAAGCGCACCGGCAGGTTCTGGATCGCCACGTCGTGCACGACCTGGTCGTAGGCGCGCTGCAGAAAGGTCGAATAGATCGCGCAGAACGGGCGCATCCCTTGCGCGGCCAAGCCCGCGGCGAAAGTCACCGCGTGCTGCTCGGCAATACCGACATCAAAGCTCCGCTCTGGGAACTTGGAGGCGAATCTGTCGAGGCCGGTGCCGCTCGGCATCGCGGCGGTAATGGCGCAGATCGTGCCGTCACGCTCCGCTTCCGCGAGCAGAGCCTGGGCAAAGACGCTGGTGTAGCTCGGCGGCCCGGCGGCGCCCTTGGCTTGCTCGCCGGTGATGACGTTGAACTTCTGCACGCCGTGGTACTTGTCGGCGCTGTTCTCGGCCGGCGCGTAGCCTTTGCCCTTCTGAGTTACGACATGGACCAGGCACGGCCCCTCAGCCGCATCGCGGACGTTTTCGAGAACCGGCACAAGCTGTTCGAGGTCGTGACCGTCGATCGGGCCGACGTAGTAGAAACCGAGCTCCTCGAACAACGTGCCGCCCATCGCCATGCCGCGAGCGAATTCGTCGGTCTTGCGGGCAGCACGGTGCAGCGGATCGGGAAGCTTGCGGGCGAACCGCCGGGCAAGCTCACGCAGGCCAAGGAACTTGCCCGAGGAGACGAGGCGAGCGAGATAGCCGGACAGCCCCCCGACCGGCGGGGCGATCGACATGTCGTTGTCGTTGAGGATCACGACGAGGCGGTTTCCGGCAGCCTCGGCGTTGTTCATGGCTTCGTAGGCCATGCCGGCGCTCATCGCGCCGTCACCGATCACCGCGATCGCCTTACCGGGCGCTCCCGACAACTTGTTGCCGATGGCAAAGCCGAGCCCAGCCGAAATCGAGGTGGAGGAATGCGCCGCGCCGAACGGATCGTATTCGCTCTCGCTCCGCTTGGTGAAGCCGGACAAGCCGCCGGCTTGGCGCAAAGTTCGGATGCGGTCGCGCCGCCCGGTCAGGATCTTGTGCGGATAGGCCTGGTGGCCGACGTCCCAGATGAGTCGATCGGTCGGCGTGTCGAACACATAGTGCAACGCCACCGTCAACTCGACCACGCCGAGGCCCGAGCCGAGATGGCCGCCCGTGCTGCCGACGGCGTCGATCATCTCGGCACGCAGTTCGTCGGCAAGCTGCCGCAATTCCTTGCGTTCCAGCTTGCGGAGCTCGTTCGGTGTGCCGACGGTATCGAGCAGCGGGGTTTCGGGCCGCGTGGTCATGCCCTCGCGCTTACACCCGCTACTCCGGCCTGTCGATGAACGGCTCGCCATGTTTCGCACTAAA
>JAJUJV010000097.1 GCA_029265155.1 Altererythrobacter sp.
ACGGTCGGGCTGTTGTTCTCGAAGTCGGGGCGCTGAATGCGCGAGCCGGTGACGACGATGGCGTTGACTTCTTCGCCGCCGGCGTTGTCCTGCGCCACAACCGGAGTGGCCACCGCGATCGTGCCGGCACCGCCCGCCAGCAACAGGGCCTTGAACGCCATGTTATTCAGATTTCTCACGTAGTACTCCCTTTCAGTAACGTAGACGCGCGACGGCTCTCGCCGGTGCAAGGGCTGTTTGGAGATCAAGGGGGAGGCGTGCTGCCGGTCTTAACCGATGAGCTTGCGCGCCTATGTCATTCTTGAAGTTCCTACCCTTACGGTCCCCGTCTTCAATGCAGGGTGCGTCGCGGCCGCCCATATGGCGGGGGGGATGACGTGTCTAGGGCATGCGCCTGGCAATCGGTGCTCAATGGCGGAATTCGGCCAAAAAACGCCCGCCTGGGACCAGACTCTTTCTAAGTGTTGCTCTCCTGCAACTCGAGGCAGACCGTCTGGTCACGGCCAACAGCCAGCGAATGGCTATTCAACCGGGTTCCGCGGCATTAGCCTATCGGACGGGAGCAAAGAGGAGGGGCCGAAACATGGTCGATCACGATCCGTCGGGGTGTGCCTGGTGAGCGAGGCGGATGCCCGAAAGCTGCGCGCAGAATGGCGCACAATCTTACGCCGGCATGCTGAAGATACTTGGCGCGCCGGGGACATCGTGCCCCCCCAGAGCGAGGAGGCGTCGAGTCTCCTAGCCCGTGCTTTGGGGCCGCTGGCGGAAGATGCACTGCGCATAGTGGAGGCTTACGCAGCCGGCGCTCGCAGGCTCGCTAACGGTTCGCCGGGCGCCGAGTTCGGCAGCCGGTTGCAGATCGTCCTCAACGGAATCGAGGCCTCTTTAGGGCAGCGGTTCTGGGTGGGTGATGAAGGCGCCGCTCCTCCACATGTGATTCAGAGCGAGCTCTGGCAGGTTTTGCGAATGGTCCGCGAAAGCGCGGAGCTTTCCTACTCCCGCGAGTACAAGCTCATCGAACTGGATCGGCGTATCGTCTTCCTGCTGCAAAAGACCGGCCCCCTGGTTCCGGCTGAGATTTCTGGTGCGGTCGGGGTGGACAAAGCCCAGGTCAGCCGCTCGGTTAAAAGACTTTTAGAGCTTCGTCTGGTCGAGCGTGAGCAAATTCGTTCACCGCTTCGCCTGACGAGGGAAGGCGACCGCATCGCCCGCCGGATGTTGCGCCTCGCCGAGCTTCGCAACCGCGAACTCACCATCGACGTATCGGAAGAAGAACTCGCAGAATTCTACGACACCATCGAGGTTCTGCTCGAGCGGGCTGTCGCGCTCTACGACCAAGAGCGGACGCTTGCCCATCCTTCGGTGGGTGGCCGAGTTTCCGATCCGACGCTGAAAGTCGCGGAAGTTCGTGCCAGCGATAGGGTCGCCATCGACCGCAGCCGCGTGGTCGCGCCGTTGATGACGCTCAGTGCGTACTTCAGTCGCAGCGGCGCACTTGCCTACAAACGGCTGACAGGCCTTTCCACCTTTGAAGCGTTCGTGCTTTCGGAAATCGGCATCACGCCGCCGGTGGAGTGGAGCGAACTGGTCCGCACGCTGGAGCGCGACCACAGCCAGGCGAGCCGGACGGTTAACTCGCTGATGGAACGCGGTTTGGTTGAGCGGGAGGGCAAGCCAGGCCGCCGACATGGGCGCTTTGGTCCGACCCGCGAAGGCGCTCGCTTGCATAAAGTCATTCACGACGCCGGCAAGCAGCGCAGCGACTTCCTGCTTGCCCCGCTAGCAGCCGACCAGCGGGCGCGATTCCTCGAAACGTTTCGCAAGATTCGGCGTAATGCGGAGGCGCAGCTCGAGCGGGAGCGCGCCTTCGCGGATTACAGCAGAGCGTGATTGCGACTATCAGCGGATACGGCGCACCGGAACCACGCGCTGTCCGTTGAAGCGCATCAGGAAGCTGCCCAGGGCGCCGCGCTCGATCTCTATGTTCGAGCCCGCTGTGGGCACGCGATAGGATGCCGGCACGCCTTCGGCAAACAGCCACTGTGCGCCGTCGTCCAATGTCATCAGGTAGATACCCGGCTCACGCGCGGTGATCGACGTCACGCGGGCTTGGACTTCGCGGACCTGATCCGCCGCTTGGGCGGACTGCTGTTGCGGGGTTTCCCGGACTCGTACGGATTCGCTACCGAAGCCTTGCGGTGTAGCGGTCGGCGCGGGAACGGGGGCCGACCCTGGGGCGCGGCTCTGTTGCGGTACCGCTTGGCCCGTGCTTGGGGTGGCGCCTGCTTGCCGGATGTTGTTGTCATAGCACGCCAGCCGCGCTGTCGGATCGCCGATCTTGGCGCACTCGCGCATGATGTTCAGGACCACGCCGTCGGGCACCTGCGCGCTCGCGGGAAGGGCAGTCAACGTCAATGAAGCAACTGCTGCGGAAAGCAGAATCGTCGCGCGATGCGCAGGCATGGAATGGGAACTCCTCTCGTCCAGGCGTGCACATTGGCGGCAAGGATTCTGACGCGCAAGTGAGGATTACACGATGCGGGACGTTCGCGGGCGCGTTGCCTTACTTGTCTGCCGTAAGAGCCCCCCGCCTGATCTGATCTTCTTCCATCGATCGAAACAGCGCCGTGATGTTTCCCTCGCCGAAGCCGTCGTCGCCTTTGCGCTGGATGAACTCGAAGAACACCGGGCCGATCATCAGTTGCGAGAATATCTGCATCAAGAGGCGCGGTTCGCCGCTTGCGGGGCTGCCGTCGACGAGAATTCCTCGCTCGTGCAGCGCGTCGAGCGGCTCCCCGTGCCCCGGCAGCCTCTCGCCCAACATCTCATAGTAAGTGTCGGGGGGAGGGGGCGCAAATTGCAGGCCTTTTTGCTTCAAGCTGTCGAGAGACCCATACAGGTTGTCGCTGGCAAGGGCGATATGCTGGATGCCTTCGCCGTTGTAGGCGCGCAGGTACTCGGCAATTTGTCCTTTCCCGTTGCTGCCTCCTTCCTGGTTCAGGGGGATGCGGATCTTGCCATCGGGCGCCATCATCACCTTGGTGTTGAGGCCGGAATACTCGCCGGTCACATCGAACTGGCGGAACTCGCGAAAGCCAAAGATGCGCGCGTAGAAGTCCTCCCAATGCGCTATGCGCCCGTCGTAGACGTTGTGAGTAAGATGATCGATCGTGTGGAAGCCCGCGCCAGGAGGAAAGCGCTCGACGCCTTCCTCATAGACGAAGTCGATGTCGTAGATGCTGAGGTCCTCGCCGTAGCGATCGACCAGATAGATCAGCGAGTGTCCGATGCCGCGGATCGCCGGGATGTGGAGCTCCATCACGCCGGCTCGGATGTCCACTGGTTCCGCACCGCGCTGGACCGCTAGTGCATAGGCTTTGGCCGCGTCGCGCACGCGAAAACCCATGCCGCAGGCGGAGGGCCCATGCTCGGCGGCGAAATAGGCGGCGGGGCTTCGCGGCTCGTAGTTGGCGATGAAGTTGATGCCGCCTTGCCGCCAGAGTTGCACATCCTTGCTGCGGTGACGGGCGACGCGGGTAAATCCCATTCGCTCAAAGGCCGCCTCGAGGATGCCGCGCTTGGGGGCGCTGAACTCGAGGAACTCGAAGCCCTCCACGCCCAGTGGATTCTCGAATAGATCGGCCATAGTTTCCAATGTAACTGCTTGGCTCACGCAGACAAGTGGTCCTCGTCGCATCACGCTTGCGGATAACCGCAACAAACTGGCGAAACTGCTTGAATCGGGGTGTTAACTGTGATTCTGTCCATCAATGAACGCAGGGGGCAGCAAGCGCGATATTGTGAAGGAAAAGCTGTCTCGCTTCGGTGCGCTTGGCGTCCTGCTGATCCTGGCCGGGCTCGCTCTAGCGGGACCTTACGGTGTCCTCTCTTGGGGTGAGAACGTGACGCGTCTCGAGCAGCGTCAGCATCGCATTGCAGAGCTGGAAGCCGAACGTGCCGAGCTGCAGAACCTGGTGGCCAAGCTCGACCCAAGCCGAGTTGACCCCGATCTCGCCACCGAACTGGTCCGCCGCAACCTCAACGTCGCGCATCCCGACGAGTACGTTCTGGAGCTCGAGCCCACCCACTGAGGATTTTCGAAGCTCGTTCCGGTGGAAAACCGGGGCGTTGCCAGCGACGCGAATGACGGCCTATAGGCGGCTCATTCCAGTGCCCTTCGGGCCCAACTGAGGACGCATCCTTGGCAAGACCAGCCGCTTCAGGTTCCGGCAAATCGACAGGCAAGCCGGGCAAGTCATCGTCGCAGGAGCCTGCGGCAAAGTCCGGAGAATCGGGCGATAACTTTGAGCTTCGCAGCTTGCAGCAGACCTTCGAGCAGCAGCGACGCTACGAGACCGGCGAAGCGGAGCTGCTGACGTTCTACGAGCAGATGCTGTTGATCCGCCGCTTCGAGGAAAAGGCCGGCCAGCTCTACGGTCTTGGGCTGATCGGCGGCTTCTGCCACCTCTACATCGGCCAGGAAGCCGTGGCGATCGGGCTGCAGTCGGCGCTCGACAACGAGAAGGACAGCGTGATCACCGGCTATCGGGATCACGGCCATATGCTCGCCTACGGCATCGATCCCAAGATCATCATGGCCGAACTTACCGGCCGCCTCGCCGGCATTTCGAAGGGCAAGGGCGGGTCGATGCACATGTTCTCGACCGAGCATAAGTTCTACGGCGGGCACGGCATCGTCGGTGCTCAGGTCCCGCTCGGCGGCGGCCTGGCGCTCGCGCATCAGTACCGCGATGACGGTGGTCTGTGCCTCGCCTACTTCGGCGACGGCGCGGCCAACCAGGGCCAGGTCTACGAGACCTTCAACATGGCCAGCTTGTGGAAGCTGCCGATTGTCTTTGCGATCGAGAACAACCAGTACGCGATGGGCACTGCGGTGCGCCGTAGCTCGGCGGAGACCGAGTTCTACCGCCGCGGCACTGCGTTCCGCATTCCCGGAATGCAGGTTAACGGTATGGACGTGCTCGAAGTGCGACAGGCCGCAGAAGTGGCGTTCGCTCACGTCCGCGCCGGCAAAGGCCCGGTGCTGATGGAGCTCGAAACCTATCGTTATCGCGGGCACTCGATGTCCGATCCCGCGAAGTATCGAACCCGCGAGGAAGTTCAGGAAGTGCGTGAAAAGAGCGACCCGATCGAGGGGGCCAAGGCGGATCTTCTCCGCTTGGGGGTCTCCGAGGATCGGCTGAAGGAAATCGACAAGCGCATCCGTGCGGCCGTGACCGAGTCCGCCGACTTTGCCGAAAGCTCGCCTGAACCGGGCGCGGACGAACTCTACACCGACGTGCTGGTGGGGAGCTACTGATGCCGATCGAGCTTAAGATGCCGGCTCTCTCCCCGACGATGGAAGAGGGCACTCTGGCCCGCTGGCTGGTTAAGGAAGGTGACAGCGTCTCCGCGGGCGACGTGCTCGCCGAGATTGAAACCGACAAGGCGACGATGGAGTTCGAATCCATCGACGAAGGGACTGTCGGCAAGATCCTGATCCCCGAAGGCACTGAGAACGTGAAAGTCGGCACCCTCATCGCGGTGCTGACTGGGGAGGATGAGGACGCCTCGGCCATTCCCGCTCAGGCCGCAAAGGCCGAAGCCCCTGAGGAAGATCACAAGGCCGCCGAATCCGGTGCGCCGAAGGGCGATGCGCCGTCCGGTACCGACCAGCTTGCCGCTTCCGCAACGCCCGCCGTCGACCCTGAAATTCCAGCCGGCACTAACATGATCAAGCTCACCGTGCGCGAGGCGCTGCGCGACGCAATGGCCGAAGAAATGCGGCTTGATGAACGCGTCTTCGTAATGGGTGAGGAAGTCGCCGAGTACCAGGGCGCTTATAAGGTCACTCAGGGGCTGCTCGAGGAGTTCGGTCCGCGGCGCGTAATAGATACCCCGATCACCGAGTATGGCTTTGCCGGCATCGGGACGGGCGCCGCGATGGGCGGCTTGCGCCCGGTGGTCGAATTCATGACCTTCAACTTCGCGATGCAGGCGATCGACCACATCGTGAACTCGGCCGCAAAGACCAACTACATGTCGGGCGGCCAGATGCGCATCCCGATCGTGTTCCGCGGCCCAAACGGCGCGGCAAGCCGCGTCGCTGCGCAGCATAGCCAGAACTTCGCACCATGGTACGCCAACGTGCCCGGCCTGGTAGTGATCGCTCCGTATGACGCGTCCGATGCAAAGGGCCTGCTGAAGGCTGCGATCCGCAGCGACGACCCCGTCGTATTCCTCGAGAATGAGCTGGTTTACGGTCGCAGCTTCGAGCTCGCTCAACTCGACGATCACGTGTTGCCAATCGGCAAGGCGCGGATTGTCCGCGAAGGCAAAGACGTGACGATCGTCAGCTACTCCATTGCGGTTGGGCTAGCCTTGGAAGCGGCTGAAACGCTGGTAGGGGAGGGCATCGACGCCGAAGTCCTCGATCTGCGCACCTTGCGTCCGCTCGATCGTGAGGCGATCCTGACCAGCCTGGCCAAGACCAACCGCCTGATTATCGCAGAGGAAGGCTGGCCGACCTGCTCGATTGCTTCCGAAGTGGCAGCGATCTGCATGGAAGATGGCTTCGACAACCTGGACGCCCCGGTCCTGCGCGTCTGCAACGAAGACGTCCCGCTACCTTACGCCGCCAATCTCGAGGCGATGGCGCTGATCGATGCCGACCGCATTGTGGAGGCGGCGCGGAAGGTTTGTTATCGCTAGTGGCAAGAAGGGGTCAGAAATCGGCGTTGTACAAGTTACACGTCGATTTCACTTTGGCCTTCGGATTGGGGTCATAGACCGCCGTTAGGTCGCGATCATCGCGCACATAAAACGCCGCCTCCCGGCGAAGCCGGATGGTGCCCAGCACCCATTCGCCGAACAGCGGCTCGTAGTCGTACACAACTTCAGCGAAGATAATCGCCGTATTAGGTTCCGCCTGAACGCGGTTGCTGCCCGAGCCCATGCCTTGGAATCCGCCAGTGGGCTGGGTGGTGCCTTCATTACCATAGGCAGACGTCACCCGCAGATTACCTTTGCAGCGCTGCCAAGCGATCGTCTGCCGTCCTGCCGAATTTGTTTGCAGGCTGGATACGATAATCCTGCCGTTTTCCAGGATGTTCAGCGTCGATCCGCCCTGAATCTGCGCACCAATCAGACCGTCGTTGATGTCAACTTCCCGCAGCTGCGGTAAGCCGAGCGGGACAGCCTGTTTGGCGCGCGAGAGGTTATCCGCCACTGTCATTGCAATTTGGCTGACGCGCATATTGGCTATCGTCAGGTACGCGACCTCGACCCCCGTGAAACCGAGCAGCATCAGGATCGGCAGCGAATAGGCGAATTCGATCATCGCTACGCCGGATTGATCGCGCTTCAGGCGAAGGAACAGGCGGCGCGACGGACGTTTGGCGACAGCCGTAGTCATGGACATATCTCCACTCCAACCTGCGCAGCCTGTGCTGAAAACGGCTGGTTTCGCAGATACGTCGAGGCGCGCGTGGTGTGGGTCTGTGGTTGGCCGATCAGTGACCACAGGGGGAAGATGCGCTTATAAGTGACTTCGGCGCTGATCGATACGACATCCTGCGCGCCGCCGCGTCCGGCGAGGCCGACATCCAGGTCGAATTTCCCGTTACCGTTGCGGTCGACGAAGCATTCGTCTGCATCGCGCACACCGTTCTTGTTCTTGTCGGTAAAGTCCTCCGGCAGCTGGATGTCTTTGTAGCTCGCGTAGTAGGTCGGGTCGAAATCGAACGAGATGTCGGTATCCGGATTGCCCACCGGGATGACCGCACGGACTTGCCTGTTCACGCGCGCTTCGATGTCCGCCCATTGCGTGTTTTCGAGCGAGGCACTGCGTGCACCTTCCTCAATCGCGCCCTGCAGAACGGCGCGGGTATAGATGAGGAAGCCGATATCGAACACCGCCGTGAGGAGGACCAGGAACACCGGAGCGACGAGGGCAAATTCCACCACCGTCACGCCCGACTCGTCGGCAACGAGACTGCGGAGCTTCCCGCGCGCCAAAGGAAACGCGTCAATCATTCCACCAGCCTCAGGTCGGCCACTTCCTTGGCAATTCGCCGGAAGGCGTCTTTGAGTTGAGCGGTGTTGTCTGCCTGGAAAGCGCGCCCTGGATCCGCGCAGCTAGACAGGTGATTTGTTACCGAGGTGCCGAAGGCGATTGCCCATATGCTGACCGAGCCGCGTTGTGCATCGCACAACGCTTTGAAACGGCGAGAGTGCAAGGTCGCTTGCGACACGCCGGTGCTGCCGGTGATGCGCCTTTCCATCCGTTCGACGCCGTAGGCCGTGTACCGGCTGTTGGCGGACACGGGTTCGCCATCGGTAAGGAAGATGATGTGGCGGCTAATCTGGCTGCCGTTGGGGCCGGTCAGGTTGCGAGCGGCGAACATGCCCTGCGGCGCGATCAGGCGCAGGCCCCAGATCATTCCCACATCGAGATAAGTGTTACCTTCCGGTCGGAGGGCGTTGATGTGGCCCTCGAATTCCGCCTTTGTCATGACCTTCAGGTTTTGCATGCGCGCGGAGGGGCATGACGTTGCGGGCTGGCTATAGTTGCCGCCGTGTTGCCACGCCGTTTCTTTGCGATCGTAAGTCAGATCGCGCAGTGCCGGGCGCCAGCGCGTTTGCGAACTGGTCCCGCCATCGATGTAATTGAGGTCGTAGGCATTGTTCGGAATGGGTGCGAATGTGGTTGCCGCCACCGTGTCCCGCTCTTCAATGCAGCCGTTCCACGATGTGGATGACTTCGAGGTC
>JAJUJV010000028.1 GCA_029265155.1 Altererythrobacter sp.
CGCATCCGCTAAGGGAGGCGCACACATTCGCCGACCGGGATTTGCCATGGCCGAACGCCCAATTTCGCCGCATCTTTTCGACGGCGCCCGATTGCATTGGAGATGGGGCCCGCACATGCTGGTCTCGATCCTGCATCGCGTGAGCGGTGACGGGTTCGCGCTGATCGGGCTGCCGGTGCTGCTGTGGTGGCTGGGCGCGCTGGCGAGCGGACCGGATGCCTACGAGACTTTCGCTTCGGTGATGACTTCGATCCCGGGCTATGTCGTGCTGGTCGGGCTGAGCTGGGCGTTCTTCAACCACTTGTGCTCTGGCATCCGCCACTTCGTGCTCGACATGGGCGCCGGGTTCGAAATTCACGTCAACAAGACCTGGTCGGTGATCTCGATGGTCGCCGGCGTGGTCCTGACCGCGGCGTTCTGGGCCGCGCTGCTGCTCTAAGGGGACGGGCGATGCGCAGAGAAACTTCGCTGGGCGACCGCGGCGCCAAAGGTTCGACGATCGCTCAGGTACGCGGGCTGGGGTCGGCGCATCACGGTGCAGGCGGCTGGTTGCTGATGCAGGCAACCTCCGCCGGGGCGCTGATCACGTGCGCCTATCTGGTGTTCTCGTTCCTGCTGCTGCCGGACCTGTCTTATGCGACAGTGACCGGCTGGCTGAGCGGGCTCGGCACGAGCTTCGCGATGGCGCTGCTGGTGATCGTGGTGTTTTGGCACTCGCGGCTCGGCCTGCGGGTGATGATCGAAGATTATGTCGACAATCCCGGACGGCGTTTTGCCGTGCTGCTGGCGCTCGACCTGGCGACGTTCGCCGCGGTCGTGTTCGCGCTGCTGTGCCTGGTCCGGATCGGAGTTGCAGCGTGAGCGATAACGCATCCCCCATGACCCCGCCGACCACTCCGTTGGGGTCGGCCCCGTCGTACAAGATTGTCGATCATACTTATGACGTGGTGGTCGTGGGCGCCGGCGGGTCAGGCCTGCGCGCGACGATGGGAAGCGCCGAGTCCGGCCTGAAGACGGCCTGCATCACCAAGGTGTTTCCGACCCGCAGCCACACGGTGGCGGCGCAAGGGGGGATCGCGGCGAGTCTGGGCAACAACAGCCCGGACCACTGGACCTGGCACATGTACGACACCGTCAAAGGGTCGGACTGGCTGGGCGACCAGGACGCGATCGAATACATGGTGCGCGAAGCGCCGAACGCGGTTTACGAGCTCGAGCATGCGGGCATGCCGTTCAGCCGCAACAAGGACGGCACGATCTATCAGCGGCCGTTCGGCGGACACATGCAGAACATGGGCGAAGGCCCGCCGGTGCAGCGCACCGCGGCGGCTGCCGACCGCACCGGGCACGCGATGCTCCACGCGCTCTACCAGCAGAGCCTGAAGTACGACGCGGACTTCTTCATCGAATACTTCGCGATCGACCTGATCATGAACGGCGGGCGCTGCGTCGGCGTGGTGGCGCTGAGCCTCGACGATGGTTCGATCCACCGTTTCCGCGCGCAGGCGGTGGTGCTGGCGACGGGTGGCTATGGCCGCGCCTACTTCACCGCGACCAGCGCCCACACCTGCACCGGCGACGGCGGCGGCATGGTGCTGCGCGCCGGCCTGCCGCTGCAGGACATGGAGTTCGTGCAGTTCCACCCCACCGGCATCTACGGCGCCGGCGTGCTGATCACCGAAGGCGCGCGGGGCGAGGGTGGTTATCTTACCAACAGCGAAGGCGAGCGCTTCATGGAGCGCTACGCCCCGAGCGCGAAGGACCTCGCCAGCCGCGACGTCGTCAGCCGCTCGATGGCGCTGGAGATCCGCGAAGGCCGCGGCGTGGGGCCGAACAAGGACCACATTTACCTGCACCTCGATCACATCGATCCCAAGGTGCTGGCCGAGCGGCTTCCGGGGATTACCGAGAGCGGCAAGATCTTTGCGGGCGTCGACCTGACGCGCCAGCCGCTGCCGGTGGTGCCGACCGTGCACTACAACATGGGCGGCATCCCGACGAACTATCACGGCGAGGTTATGACCATCGGTGTCGATGGTAACCCGGAGACGGTGGTGCAGGGGCTGTTCGCGGTGGGCGAAGCTGCTTGCGTCTCGGTGCACGGCGCAAACCGCCTCGGCTCCAACTCGCTGATCGACCTGGTCGTGTTCGGCCGCGCCACCGGTCACCGGCTGCGCGAACTGATCAAGCCCCATGCGGCGCAGGAAGAGCTGCCGAAGGATAGCGCGGACATGGCGCTGACCCGGCTCGACCATTTCCGCCACGCCAAGGGCGGTTCGCCCACGGCGGAGATCCGCAAGGCGATGCAGCAGACGATGAGCGCGCACGCCGCGGTGTTCCGCACGGACGAGTTGATGGCCGAAGGCAAGGCCAAGCTCGCCGAGGTCTATGCCGGGATGCAGGACATCTCGGTGAGCGACCGCTCGCTGATCTGGAACAGCGACCTGATCGAGACGCTGGAGCTCGACAACCTGATCGGCCAGGCGACGGTCACGCTGCATTCGGCGCACAACCGCAAGGAATCGCGCGGCGCCCATGCCCACGAGGACTTCCCCGAGCGCGACGACGCCAACTGGATGAAGCACACCGCGAGCTGGTTCAACGGCTGGGGCGGAAAGGGCGGCGAGGTGCGGATCGACTACCGCCCGGTGCACGAGTACACGCTGACGGACGACGTCGAGTATATCAAGCCGAAGAAGCGGGTGTATTGATTCCGCTCCGGCTGGTCCGGGAACGAGTAGGTAACAGCGTTCATTCGGGAGCGTGGCGCAGCAAAGGCGCCAGCGCTCTGCCGAAAAGGACGCCATGTACGTTTACCGCGCCGGCGGGGGTCCGAAGGTCCTGCTGATCCACGGAGTGGGCAGCGATCACCTGACCTGGCGCCTGATCGTGCCCGCCTTGGCTGCGGAGCGGGAAGTCTGGGCTGTCGACCTGCCGGGGCACGGAAAGACGCCGGCGGAAGCAGACAGCGGGACGTTCGACGGGCTCGTGCGCAGCGTGACCAGCTTTCTCGAAGACGAAGGCCTGGTCGGCGCGGACATGGTCGGCAGCTCCCTGGGAGGGCGGATCGTGCTGGAGCTGGCGCGGCGGGGCCTCGCCGGCAATGTGGTGGCGCTCGATCCCGGCGGGTTCTGGGCCGGGTGGGAGCGGACTTTCCTGCAGACCAGCCTGCTTGGCTCGGTGGGAATGTTGCACCTGGCCCGGCCGGCTCTCCCCCTCCTCGCCCATAACATGGTGCCGCGAACGGCGTTGCTCGCCCAGCTATCGGCGCAGCCCTGGGCGCTCGATGGCAACCTCGTGGAGCATGAGCTGGAATGCTATGTCTCGACGCGCACCTTCGTCGAACTCGTCAACGAACAAGCCATTGCCCCGGCACAGGAAGGAGACGATGGCACCTCTTCTGGGGCGATCACGATCGGCTGGGGGCTTCATGACCGCCTGTGCCTGCCGATGCAGGCGCTGCGTGCCCAGGCAGCTTTTCCGAAAGCGCGGCTGCACTGGTTTGACAATCCCGGGCATTATCCCGCCTGGGACAGCCCCGAGGAAACGGTCGCCGTCATTCGCGAGACCCTGGCGGCGCCGCGAAACGGCTAGTCTGTCGCTGCCACGCGGGTGGCACGGACAATCTTTACCGGCTCAGCGAACATCTGGCCTTTCATCCAGCCTTCGCCGGCTTCGGGATCGATCGGGGCGTCGAAGATGGCGCGGACCACTTCCATGCCTTCGATAACCCGGCCGAAGGCGGCATAGCCGGCTTGGCGGTCGGGGTCTTCGGCGGCCGGGTCGGCGTCGAGGCCGGGCATCTCGGACAGCAGGATCGAGAAATCGGCGGTGGCGGTGCCGGGTTCGTTGCGCGCCATCGAGATGGCACCCGCGACGTGCCTGACGCCGGTGGCGCTGGTCGGCTCGTGAGCGATCGGCGGGAGGATGCGTTCAGGATCGAACTGGGTCCCGCCCTGGATCAGGCCGCTCGGCTGCCCGCCCCAGTCGAGCCGCATGGCGCGGTAGAAGACGGTTCCGTCGAGCCGCTTCTCGTCGACGTAGCGCAGGAAGTTGGCCGAGGTGATCGGCGCCCGCTCGGTCTCGAGAGCGATGACGATATCGCCGCGCTCGGTTTCGAGAACGATGTCGGTGGTTTGCTGCGCCAGCGTAACGGCGGGGAGCAGCAAGGCGAGGGCTATGACGAATCGGCGCAGCATGGCCACGAGTATCGGGGGAAGGGAAGGCGCTCGCCAGCCAAGAAAAAGTTCAGCCCGCGTGCAGCCGTGATCGGATATAGAGGCGGCATGCAGACAGCCGCGAAACCTTGGCCGACCGCGGACGAACGCCGCGCGCATATCGAAGCGCTGCGGGCGCGTAGGCGCTCCGAAGCCGAGGCGATCGGCGTCGATGCCGCCTATATCTCCAGCTTCGTCGAGCGGTTCTACGGCAAGATCCAGAAGGACGCACTGCTCGGACCGATCTTTGCAGAGCGGATCAGCGACTGGCCGCACCACCTCGAGCGGATGAAGGGGTTCTGGCGTTCGGTGCTGCATGCCAGCGGCGAGTTCTCGGGCAATCCGATGGTCAAGCACATCGTCATCCCGGGCCTTGAGGAGCGGCACTTCGCGCATTGGCTGGGGCTGTTCTACGCGACCTTGCGCGAGGAAGAGCCCAGTGATGCCGCGTCGCGCCTGGTGGCCGAACGGGCGCGGATGATCGCCGACAGCCTGCTCACCGGGATCGAGACGCAGCGCAGCGGGCCGGCCGGCGCCCGGGCCGGCGAGAAGCTGCCGAGCCTCTAGCGAAACCGCAGGTTTTCGCGGTTGAGCTGATCGATACGAGTCACGCCCATCAGCTTCATGCCGCGGACGATTTCCGCTTCGAGAAGGGCCAGAGCTCGCTCAACGCCGGGCTGGCCGGCCGCAGCGAGGGCATAGAGGTAGAGGCGCCCGCCCGCGACCGCCTTGGCGCCGAGGCTGAGCGCTTTCAGCACGTGACTGCCGCGCCGTACGCCGCCATCCAGGATCACTTCGATCCGATCGCCGACTGCGTCGACGATCTCGGCAAGCTGGTCGAAGGGGGCGCGGCTGCCGTCGAGCTGGCGCCCGCCGTGGTTGGAGATCATGATCGCGTCGCAGCCCATGTCGGCCGCGCGGCGGGCATCGGCCACCGACATCACGCCCTTGAGCACGAACGTGCCGCCCCAATCGTCGCGCAGCTTCTCGGCCGCTTTCCAATCCATCGACTGGTCGAGCATCTGGCTGAAGTAGGACTGGATCGACATCGCCACGTTGCTGCCGGCGGCGACGTGCTTTTCGAGGTTGGGCAGCGAGAACTTCTCGCGCAGCAGGTAGTCGAGCGCCCAGCGGGGTTTTGCGGCATAGGACAGCGCGCTGGCGGCGGTGAACCGGGGCGGGCTGGTAAAGCCGGTGCGCAGGCACCGCTCGCGGTTGCCGCCGACGATCGTGTCGACGGTCAGCGTCACCGCGTCGAACTTCGCCGTTCGCGCCGTTTCGAGCAGTGCGGCGTTCAGCCCCTTGTCCTTGTGGTAGTAGTACTGGAGCATCTTCGGCCCGGCGTAGTTCGCGCCGATTTCTTCCATGCTGACGCTGGCGAGGCTGGAGATGCCGAACCACAGCCCCGCCTTCTCGGCCGCCGCGGCCACAGCGCGCTCACCCTGCCAGTGGAATAGCCGCTGCAGGGCGGTGGGCGAGAGGATCAGCGGCAGGCGCGTGGTCTTGCCGAGCACGGTGACCGAAGGATCGACCGTCTCGACCCCTGCGAGCACGTTCGGGACCAGGTCCACATCCTCGAAGGCGGCAGTGTTGCGGTCCTTGGTCCACTCGTCGTCGGCCGCGCCATCGATATAGTGGAACACCGGGAAGGGCAGGCGGCGCTTGGCCAGCGCGCGAAAGTCGGCGATGTTGTGGCAGTCGGAAAGACGGCGGATACGGGGCTTGAGGCGGTCCATCGCGCGCGACCCTAAAGCTGCGGCGGCGCGTGGCAAGCTGTTCATCTGGGCTTCATGTTTACAAATGTAGTCAGAGATTACAGGTGTAGTCGTTCGGGGAGGACGCAATGGCCGATCAGGACCTGCCGACGGAGCGGATCAGCGAAGCCGAGCACGCGGTGATGGAGGCGCTGTGGGAGAAAAGCCCGCTGACCGCTGCCGAAGTTTGCGACGCGGTGTGCGAGCGGCGTGGCTGGTCCATGCCCACGGTGAAAACGCTGCTGTCGCGCCTGGTCGGGAAAGGCGCGGTTGAGACCGAACCTGATGGGCGTCGTTTTCTCTACCGCCCGCTGCTGGAACGCGCAGACTATGTTGGCGGCGAGTCGCGGCGGCTGGTCGACCGGCTCTTTGGCGGACGGGCGGCGCCGCTGTTTGCGCATCTGGCAGAAGCCGAAGCGCTGTCGGACGATGACATCGCCGAGATCGAGCGGCTCCTAAAGGAGATGCGCAAATGATGGCCTGGCTGTTCGACACGCTGCTCTACACGGGCTTGCTGATCGCTGCGGTGCTGGTGCTTCGACGACCGGTCGGGCGCTGGTTCGGCCCGCAGCTTGCTTATGCGCTGTGGGGATTGCCGTTTTTGCGGCTGCTGATGCCGCCGATCGTGTTGCCGGCGAGCTTGGCGCCGGCGCGTTCACACGCGGTGCCCTTGGACACCATTCCGGGGAGCGAAGCAGCCACCGCTTCTTTCATGGCCGAGAGCGCCACTCCTTTTGCAGTCGTGCCCGCTGTGACACGCGACTGGAGCGAACTGGTGCCGGTCATGGCTTCGCTTTGGGCCGGCGTGGCGCTGGCGTTCCTCGCCTGGCGCTTCGTCACTTACCACAAGATGCGCGATCTGCTGCTTCAGGACGCGCGCCCGGTGGGTGAGATCGGCAAAGTCCGCTTGGTGGAGGCGCCCGCAGTCAGCGCGCCGGTCGCGTTCGGGGTACTCGACAAGGTCATCGCGCTGCCGCCGCTGTTCATGGCACAAACCGACCGAGCCGCGCGCGATCTCGCGATCGAGCACGAATTCGCGCACCACCGCGGCCATGACCTGCTCGCTAACATGGCGGCGCAGCTGTTGCTGGCGCTGCACTGGTTCAACCCGCTCGCTTGGTACGGCTGGCGCGCCATGCGCCGCGATCAGGAAGCTGCGTGCGATGCGCGCGTCCTGGCGGGGAAAGGGCGGGAAGAACGCCTTCGCTATGCTGCCTTGATTGCCGGGATCGCGACGGGACCGCGCCCCCTGGCCTTCAAAGGAGCTCTGGCCGCACCGATGGCCTGCCCGGTCCTCGGCGAGCGGTCGATCGTCCACCGCTTGAGGAGTCTGTCCATGTCAGAACGGTCCCACCGCCGCCGCTGGTTCGGCCGCAGCTTGATCGGAGCGAGCGCGCTGGCGCTGCCGCTCACCGCCTCGATCTCCTACGCCGCAGTTGAGACCCGGTTTTCATCGCCCCTGCCGCCCGCGCCGCCTCAGCCCGTAGCCGCGCCTGTGGCGCCATTGCCGCCAGCACCCCCGGAGGCTCTCGCAGCAGGAGAGTTCAGCGCCGGGGCGGATGCGTACGACGGCCGCCTGCTCCCGCTATCCACGCCAGCGGTTCCGACGCCGCCGCCGCCGCCCCTGCCACCTGTTCCGCCGCTGCCGCCGCTGCCGCAGGCCGAAGTGCACGGCGTCAGCCCGCATGATCCGGAGTTCGCCGAGCGAATGGAAGAATTCGGCCGCGCCATGGAGGAATGGGGCGAGGCGCTGGGTGAACGCTATGCCGCGCAGGCCGAGGCCTGGGCCGAAGCCGCCGAGCGCAATGCGCCCGAAGTAGTGGAAAGCTGCGATCCGAAGGTGCGCCTTGAGGCCCGTAGCCAAGATGGCCGGCCGCGCGTGGTGATCTGTCGGCGCGATGTGCAGCTTGCGGCCAGCTCAGGCTTGCGCAGCGCCCGCGTCGCGATCGCCGGCAACGGCCACATCAGCGCCGACGTCCGAGCGCAGATCGTCGAGGACCTCGACCGGCAGATCGCCCGCATGGAAAGTCGGCACAACTAGCCGACGAGCGAGGGGTCGTTCAGCCGATCTGAACGATCCGGTCGCACTGGGTGTCGTCCGCCGTTTCCAGGCCGAGGCGGAGCGCCTGCATGCGCTGCTGGCTGGTGCCGTGGGTGAAGCTCTCCGGATTGGCCATCTGGCCGGAGCGGCGCATCAGCGTGTCGTCGCCGATGGCGCTGGCGGCGCTCATGCCTTCTTCGAAATCGCCGGGCTCGATCAGGTGGCGGTTCTTGCCAGCCCAAACACCGGCGTAGCAGTCCGCCTGAAGCTCCATCAGCACCTGAAGCTGGTTGGCACGCGGCGGGTTTTGCTGCTGCGCGCTGCGGATCGCGTCTGAGATGCCCGTGAGCGTCTGGATGTGATGGCCGTACTCGTGCGCGACGACGTAGTAGCGGGCGAAGTCACCGGGGCCGGCGCCGAGCTGCCGGTCGAGCTGATCGTAGAAGCGGGTATCGATGTAGATGCTCTGATCGGCAGGGCAGTAGAACGGGCCCATCGCGCTTGACGCGGCGCCGCAACCAGTCCGCTCGACGCCGCCGCCCAGGAAGACCAGTGTCGGCTGCTGGAACGGAATGCCGGCCTGCGCGAACACCGGCGCCCAGGTCTCGTCGAGCGAAGCGAGAGCGTTGCAGGTCTCCTGCGCGTACTGATTGTCCGAGCAGATTTGCTCGGCGGTTTCGCCGGTCTGCCGCTGCTGGACCGGCGTTTGTTGCTGCACGGCGTCCATCGAGCCGAGCATCTGGGCCGGGTCGACCCCGAAGACCACGGCGCCGATCAGCGCGATCACCAGCGCGCCGCATCCGATCTGTCCGCCGCCACCCCCAGGAAAGCCTCCGCCTCCACCACCGCCGCGGCGAACGTTGATACTACCGGGCTGGAACGGGTTCAGTCGCATCGGGCCTCCCTGCTGCCGCTGCGAAACGGGCTGGACCAGACCGCCCATTCGCGCTTTGTCTCGATGTCGCAAGCAAACTCGCGCGGAGTCGTAAATGTTCCTTTCTGACAAGCGGGCGCTCGTGACCGGCTCGACCTCGGGCATCGGCCTTGCTGTGGCCCGCGCCCTGGCGGCGGAAGGCGCTGAGGTGGTGCTGAGCGGCTTCGGAGAGCCGGCGGAGATCGAAAGTCTGTGCAGAGAAATGGGCGCCCGGCACGTCGCCGCCGACCTGACGTCCGCCGCGGGCGTCGAAGGGCTGATGGATGGAGCGGGACCGATCGACATCCTCGTCAACAACGCGGGGATGCAGCACGTCGCGCCGGTGGAGGACTTCCCACCCGAGAAGTGGGACGCGATCCTCGCCCTCAACCTCTCGGCTGCGTTTCATGCCGCGCGGCTGGCTGTGCCGCACATGAAGGCGCAGGGATGGGGCCGGATCATCTCGACGGCGAGCGCGCATTCGCTGGCAGCGAGCCCGTTCAAGAGCGCCTATGTTGCCGCGAAGCACGGGCTGGCTGGGCTGACCAAGGTCTTGGCGCTCGAACTGGCTGAGCATGGCGTGACTGCTAATTGCATCAGCCCCGGCTACGTCTGGACGCCGCTGGTCGAGAACCAGATCCCCGACACGATGGCCACCCGCGGCATGACGCGCGAGCAGGTGGTGAACGACGTGCTGCTCGCCAAGCAGCCGACCAAGAAGTTCGTGCAGCCCGAAGAAGTCGCCGCGCTCGCCGTGTTCCTGTGCCGCGAGGAGGCGCAGAACATCAACGGCGCAAACTATTCGATCGATGGCGGGTGGACGGCGGAGTGAGCGCCGCCAGGGGTATTGCTGGCGGGTGTGGAGTACGCCGAGCACTTCCACCGCATCGGCGGTGACCCGATAGACCAGGACATAGTTCGGGTGGACCACGGCCTCGCGAGTACCCGGGACCCGGCCGGAGCGATGCATGTAGGGGAAATGCGTCAGACGCTCGGCGCAGCCTTGGATTCTCTCGGTCAATCTGTCGGCTGCCGAGGGATTACGCTCGCCAATATAATCCGTGAGATTGTCGAGCTCATCCAGTGCCTTGGGGCTCCAAAGGAGCGTCAGCACTTCTTTGCTCGAGCCTTCGCTTTCTCGAGTGTGGCGCGGATGCGTCCCATGGCTTCGTCGTGTGGCACCAGCGGCCGGGTGTCGGCCAGCGATTCCGCCACCTTCCGCTTGAACCACTCGTTGTAAGCAGCTTCTTCCTCGGCGGAACCGAACTCGGAGGTCAGCGGCGAGTATTCGTTCATGGTGCGAACATAAGTCAAAACCCCGCGCGGCGCAAAGATTTCACCGTCCGTTTCGGAGGCAATCGGCCCGGGGCAACCGCTTTACGCCCCACTCGGCGGGAGCCCGGGATCACCCCCGCTTGATCTTCTCCAGCGCCTTGCCCTTGGCTAGCTCGTCGACGATTTTGTCGAGTTGGCGGACCTTCTGCTCGACCGGATCCTCGATGTCCTCGACGTGGTAGCCGCAGATCGATCCGGTAATCTGATTACGGTTCGGGTTGAGCCGTGGCGCTTCGGCGAAGAAGGCCTCGAAGTCGGTTTCGCGCGCAAGCTGGTCCTGCAATCCGGCTGCATCGAAGCCGGTGAGCCAGTTAATGACGTCGTCCAGTTCGTCCTTGGTGCGGCCTTTGCGCTCCACCTTCTGCACGTAGAGTGGGTAGACCTTGGCGAACTTCATGGTGCGAAAGTTCATTCGAGCCATTTGCGCCCTCCCGATCCCGCCAGCGTAGTGTTTCGCGTCGCACCCGCAATAGGGACGACCGATAACCGCCTGGGCGTAGCGCTTATCGCTCGTCCTGCGCCGGGACCACGAGCGTCACTGCCGTGCCCGGATTGTTTGGTGCAAAGCGGAGTTCACCCGAAGCCTGCTGGGCCAACCGATGGATGAGCTTCGAGCCGAAGCTGCCGGCGCGGCCGCTGCCGTCGGTGCCGACGCCATTGTCCGCCACGGTGACGGATACGCGACCTTTGCCGCCTTCGCCGGCGGTCAAGGTAATTGGGCCGGGCTTGCCGCCGTAGGCGTGCTTGAAGGCGTTCGTAAGCAGCTCGGTCACTGTCAGGCCGAGCAGCAGCGCAGTCGATCCGGACAGCTTGATGGGCGAGACTTCGAGCCGAATTTGACCGCTCCACTCTTCGCCCCAGGCCTTCACGAGGTCCGCGACAAGTTCGGCGAAGAAGGTCTCGAGGTTGACCAGCTGGAGGTCGTCTGACCGCCACAGCCGCCTGTGCAGCGTGGAGATAGACTGAATACGGTCGCTGGCGAGCACGAGTTGCTGGCGCGCGACATCGTCCTCGACCTCGCCATTCTGCAGGCGCAGCATCGAAGTGACGAGCTGGAGGTTGTTCTGCACCCGGTGGTGGACCTCGCGCATCAGCAGGTCCTTCTCGGCAAGCGTCGCGTCCTTCGCGGAAAGGCTCTCGCCGAGGTAGTGGTTCATGCGTGCCAGCGAGATCTGATGAGCGATTTCCTCGAGCCGGTCGGCGAGACGGCGCGCGGCGTCCTGCTCGTTGGTGCGCCACGGCCGAGAGCGGCCGCGCACTTGCTCTACCCACAACTCAAACGAGCGGCGCGGGCAGAGCGTGCCGGCAGGAGCGCTTGGATCCAGGGGTTCGTGGGGGTTACCCGCCCAGTTCACCGTCTCGACCTGCTCGGCGCGGAACCACATGATTGCGATCGTGGGATTGCGCAGGACCACCGAAAGGAGCCCGCTCGCCTGAGCCGGCCAGCTTTCCGCCGGTGGATAATCGCGCCCGAGATGGCTGGTCGAGCGGACTGCGGGAGCCTTGGGTTCGAGCAGCCATTCGGCGAGCGCACCGATGGCGTCCTTCGGCGGCGTGACGCCGTGCAGATGCACTTTGCGATCGGCCACGACCGCGAGTCCGTCCGCAGGGATGACCGTCGCGAGTTCGGGAAGATGAGCGGCGAGGCCGTCGCTCAGCTCTTCGGCGGCGGCAACGAGCGGAAGCAGCTCTTCGCGCCGCCGGGTCAGCCGCAGGGCTTCGCGTTGCGAGACCTCTTCCTCCAGGCGGTGGATGGCCGCTTCCAACGCCAGCGTGGCCTGGCGGGCCATCTCGCGCCTTTCGTATCCGATGGCGCGGGGGGTGGTGTGGTGGCAGGCGATGAGACCCCAGAGCTGGCCTTGGTGGACGATCGACAGCGACGCAGAGGCGCCCACTTCCATGTTCTTCAGGTATTGGATGTGGACCGGGGAAACGCTGCGCAGGATCGCGCCGCTGAGATCGACCGGTTCCGCACTCGAGCTGAGCGAGACAGGCTTATATCCCACGTCGGGAATGACTCGGATCGGGTTCTCGAGATAGAGCGCGCGCGCCTGGCGGGGGATGTCGCTGGCCGGGTAACGGTGGTTGAGCAGCGGTGCGATTTTCGCATCGCGGGCTTCGCCGACGACCTGGCCCGTTCCGTCCTCGAGGAAGCGGTAGATCATCACGCGATCATATCCGGTGATCGCGCGCACCGCTTCGGCGGCAATCCGCGTCGCGGCGTCGAGATCGACCGCCGATCCCAGCGCAATCGAGGTGGCGACGGTTCGATCGAGCACCTCGGCGGCGGAAGGACGAGGTCCGGCGGCGCGCTCCAGTTCGACGATGCAGCCTTGCGCCGAGCGATGCACGAACACGTCGTGATCGCCAAAAGCGCCAGTGTAGCGTGCGTTCGTCGTTGCGGCAGGTAGGTCGAGCTCGAGGCCCGTGCTTCCTAGCAGCTCGGTAACGGGGCGCCCGATCGACGGGCCGAGCAGCGCCTCGGCATTATCCGAGGCAGCGTAGACGCGGCCGTCGTCATCAGCGGCGAGAAGCACGCCGTGGGGCTGGATCGAGCCGGGAATCCGGATCGGCTCGCGTTCGCAGGCGCTGAGGTCGAACACGGGTTGGCGATCAGGCACAGGCAGGCTCCCTGATGTCCAGAATCCGGCCGAACGCGGTGAAGGCGGCGATTGCGCCTTCGATTATCCGGTTAAGCCGGAGAGGGCTGCGGGCTTCCTGCTCGATTTCGCTGCACAGCGCCTGCCAGCGAGCGGTGCTCTGAGGCGTGCCGCGGAAGAAACTGCGGCCTTCGCTGCGCTCCCCGAACAGGTAATCGAGCTGGCGATAGATCACGCGTCCGCCGAAAATCGAACCTTCGACCACGTAACGCCAGCCGAGAGCTTCCGGCGGCCCCGCGGGGTTAGGCCAATCGAGCGGCTCCGGTTGCTCCGCCCCAAGCGTGGCCAGGTCGCTGTGAAGTAGCTCTAATCGTCCGGGCTCGAGAGGAAGGATCTTGGCTGCAGCGAAATAGCATGAGGCTTGCCGGCTCAGCAGCCCAGCGTAGCCGGCAATGTCCAGGGTGCCTTGGGCCAGAGCCGCGAAATCGGGGGCTCCGTGCAGCCTTTCGTGCAAGGAGTGGGTCGCGACGCGAAGCGCCACGCGCCCCTTCTGCCCGGCTAAGGTCATTGGCCTTGTTCGCACGGCGGCAACAGAAAGCAAATTGCCGCCAAAGACTTGCATGGGGAACTGGTCCTGGAGGGCAGGACTTGGCCGATGTCGTCGCAGGGAACCGGCAGCGATGGCTGCATGGGCACCCCCCTAGCAGTTGCCACATCCCGCGTTTACATGGGCCGCCACGAATCGATCCGCGCAAAAGCAGAAGTGGCACCCATGGAAATCGAAACCGGCCTCACCTTCGACGACGTCCTCCTGAGGCCGGCCGAAAGTGACGTACTGCCGTCGCAGACCAGCACCCGCACTCGGCTGACGCGCGAGATCGGGCTCAGCATCCCGTTCATTTCCTCGGCCATGGATACGGTGACCGAAGCCGAAATGGCCATCGTCATGGCGCAGCTCGGCGGGATCGGCGTGCTCCACCGCAACCTGACGGTGAAGGAGCAGTGCGACGCGGTGCGCCGCGTCAAGCGCTTCGAGAGCGGGATGATCGTCAATCCGATCACCATCTCGCCTGACGCCACGCTCGGCGAGGCGCAGGCGCTGATGACCAAGCACGAGATCAGCGGCATCCCGGTGACCGACGCCAGCGGTAAGCTGTGCGGCATCCTGACCAACCGCGACGTGCGGTTCGCCGACAATCCCAAGCAGCCGGTTCGCGAGCTCATGACCAGCGAGAACCTGGCGACCGTCAGCGTTGGAGTCAGTCAGGAGGAGGCGCGCCGCATCCTTCACCAGCGCCGCATCGAAAAGCTGCTGGTAGTGGACGACGATTACCGCTGCACCGGCCTGATTACCGTCAAGGACATCGAAAAGGCGGTGCTGAACCCCGATGCCACCAAGGATTCCAGCGGCCGCCTTCGCGTGGCCGCCGCGACGACGGTGGGCGACAAGGGTTTCAAACGCACGGAGATGCTGGTCGAAGCCGAATGCGACGTGATCATCATCGACACCGCGCACGGCCACAACAAGGAAGTGGCGCGCTCCGTCGAGCGGGTGAAGCGGCTGTCGAATTCGGTGCAGGTCGTTGCCGGCAACGTCGCCACGGCCGAAGCGACCAAGGCTCTGGTCGATGCGGGCGCGGACGCGGTGAAGGTCGGGATCGGCCCTGGCTCGATCTGCACGACGCGGATCGTCGCTGGCGTGGGCGTGCCCCAGCTTACCGCGATCATCGAAGCGGCCAGCGCTGCCGGCGACGTTCCCGTCATCGCCGACGGCGGGGTGAGGACATCGGGCGATGCGGCCAAGGCGCTGGCTGCGGGCGCTGCGACCGTGATGATCGGGTCGCTACTCGCCGGTACCGAAGAGGCTCCTGGTGAAACGTTCCTCTACCAGGGGCGTGCCTACAAGGCCTACCGCGGGATGGGTTCGGTCGGTGCGATGGCCCGAGGATCGGCGGACCGTTATTTCCAGCAGGACATCAAGGATCAGATGAAGCTGGTCCCCGAAGGCATCGAAGGTCAGGTGGCCTACAAGGGGCCGGCGCGCGACGTGATCCACCAACTCGTGGGCGGTGTGAAAGCGGCGATGGGCTACACCGGATCGGCGACCATCGAGGACCTGAAGGCGCGCGGCAAGTTCATCCGCATTACCAATGCAGGCCTTTCGGAAAGCCACGTCCACGACGTGTCCATCACCCGCGAGGCGCCGAACTATCCGTCGCGCTAAACCATGACTCCCGCCGCGCGCGTGCAGGCGGCGATCGGGCTGCTAGACGGCACCATCGCTGCCGCGCTGGCGAAGGGACCGCCAGCAGATCGCATCCTGGCCGATTGGTTCCGCGCCAGTCGCTTCGCGGGCTCGAAGGACCGCCGGGCCATCCGCGAGCTGGTGTATCGCGCGATCCGTCTCTGCGGCCCGGTCCCTCAGAACGGCCGCGCGGCGATGTTGGCTTTGGCGGAGGACGATCCTTCGCTGCTCACCCTGTTCGACGGTTCGGCCTATGGGCCGGCGCGGATCGAAGAGGGGGAGCTGATTGCGGAGGCCGGTGTAGCTCCGGCGTGGCTCGCCGAGCGGCTGGCAGCCTCCGGAATTGAAGGTGTGGAGGCGCAGGCGCTCCTCGAACGCGCACCGCTCGACATCAGGGTCAATGCCCTGAAAGCCGACCGCGAGTCGCTGCAACTTCCGGTGGCAGGCGAGCCGCTTCCTTCCTTCCAAGGTCTGCGGCTGCCGTTCGGCACACCGGTCGAGCAATGGACCGAGTATCGCGACGGGTTGATCGAAGTGCAGGACGGCGGCAGCCAGCTTGCGTGCCAAGCGGTGGCCACGGCCGCAGGGGAGACGGTGATCGATCTCTGCGCCGGGGCCGGGGGCAAGACGCTCGCGCTGGCGGCGGCGATGGGCAACGCTGGCACGCTGATCGCCGCCGACGTCGATCGTGGCCGGCTCACGCGCTTGGGGCCGCGTGCCGAGCGCGCCGGCGCGATGATCGCCGAGACGATCCTGCTCGATCCCGGCCGTGAAGCCGAAGCGATCGGCGCCTGGCGCGGCAAGGCCGACGCAGTGCTGGTAGACGCGCCGTGCTCGGGCACCGGCACCTGGCGGCGCAATCCCGAAGCGCGCTGGCGGCTGGATTCCGCCATGCTCGACCGGCTGACGCACTTGCAACGGCACTTGCTGGCGCTTGCGGCCGAGCTGGTGCGACCTGGTGGACGCCTGATCTACGTTACCTGCTCGCTACTCGACGAAGAAGGCGCAGAGCAGATCGCAGGCTTTCTCGCGCGGAACGAAGGATGGAACGCGGTCCCGCCCGAGCTGCCGCTCGGCCGCTCCCGTGGGCCCGGCCTGCGGCTCACTCCGCAGCACGACGGAACCGACGGATTTTTCATCGCACGTCTAGATAAGCCGTGTTAGCCTCCGCACTTATGGCTGCAGAACGCGATCCATCCCGGTTTGCGCTCAAGGAGTTCGTGATGCGTTTCACTCCCGTCGCTTTTGCTCTGGCCATGGCGGTCGCAGTTACGTCGAGCGTCGGCTACGGAGCGCAGCGCGAGGCCGATCCCCGTGCTGCTGCGCTGATCGCGGAAGGGCGTAGCGAGCTGGCGTCGGGCCAGGTTCAGGCCGCGACCGACAGCTTCGAAGCGGCTCTGGCGATCGACCCGGGCTATACGCCGATTTACCTGGAACTCGCCGAAGCCGCGCGGGCATCGGATCTGCAGGGCAAGGCGATCCACTACTATCGCGTCGCCCTGAAGCGCGACCCCAACAATCTCGCGGCGATCTCTGGTGAAGGGGAAGCGCTGCTGGAGAAGGGTGCTGTCGAGAAGGCTCGCCGTAACCTCGCGCAGCTCGAGTCGATCTGCGGCGGCGACTGCGCGGAGACTCGCCAGCTCGCTTCCGCCCTGGCTCGGGGGGCCCAGTCGTCGGTGCTGACCGCCGAAGCGGTTGCGCCGGACCCGGTCGTCACCAAGAACTAGGGCGCGACGAGTTTGTCCCGAAAGGCGGAGACCACTGCTTCATAGACGGGCCGCTTGAAGGGCACGATGATGTCGGGAAGCTGCTCGGCATCGACCCACTTCCACTCGCACAACTCGGGCGGATCGTGGGCATCGAGGTCGATGTCAGCGTCGGTGCCGGTGAAACGCACGAGGAACCAGGTCTGGCGCTGCCCTTTGTAGCGGCCGCCCCATAGCTTCCCGTGCAACTCCGGCGGGAGATCGTAGCAGAGCTCGTCGGGCAGTTGGCCGATGATCTCCAGATGCTCGGGGCGTACGCCGACTTCTTCACCTGCCTCGCGGATCGCCGCGGCTTCGACATCCTCGCCTTCGTCAACCCCGCCTTGCGGCATCTGCCACCAGTCGCCTTCCCGGTTGTCGATGCGCTTGCCGACGAAGACCTTGCCTTCGCTGTTGACCAGCATGATGCCGACGCAGGGCCGGTACTCGGTTGGATTGCGTTCGTTCATACGGTGGCGCTTAAGGGTTCGTGGTGGGTAATTCCATCCGGTGCATTGATTGCGCGACAGAAAATCTTGATTGCTGCGCTCCAGGTGGGAACCTACCTCGCGGGCCCAGATGGCTATAATGGCGCGCGGCGCCGGCAGGATCTTAACGATGGCAACTCAGGCGGCCGACCGACCGGCCGAAACCCAGGCTTCCGGAGCGGCTCCAGAAGCCGTGGTGGTGCGCTTCGCAGGCGACAGCGGCGACGGCATGCAGCTCACCGGTGGACAGTTCACGCTGTCTACCGCGCTCGCTGGCAACGATCTCGCCACTTTCCCGGATTTTCCGGCCGAAATCCGCGCCCCGCAAGGGACGTTGTTCGGCGTCTCGGCGTTTCAGATCAACTTCGGCTCGACGCAGATCGATACGGCTGGCGACGCGCCCGACGTGCTCGTGGCAATGAACCCGGCGGCGCTCAAGGTGAACCTCGCCGCGCTCAAGCCCGGCGGCCTGATCATCGCCGACACCGGCGAGTTCACCAAGCGCAACCTCGACAAGGCGAAGTATGAGAGCAATCCGCTCGAGGATGGCAGCCTCGCCAAGTGGGATGTGCTTGCCTTCGACATCAGCGCGCTGACGATCGAAGCGGTCAAGCCCTTCGGCCTCGGCAACAAGGACGCGCTGCGCTCCAAGAACATGTGGACCCTCGGCCTCGCGCTGTGGATGTTCGACCGTGACCGCCAGCCGATCGTTGACTGGCTCAAGGCCAAGTTCAAGGCCAAGCCTGAGATCGCCGATGCGAACATCGCCGCGCTCAACGCTGGCCATGCCTACGGCGAAACGGCGGAGATTTCCGGACCGCTTAAGAAGGTCTCGATCCCTCCCGTCGAGAGTGACCCGGGGCTCTATCGCACGATCACCGGCGCGGAGAGCGTCAGCCTTGGCCTCGTCGCCGGCGCCCAGCTTGCCGAGCTGCCGATGTTCTTCGGCGGCTATCCGATTACGCCGGCTTCGGCGATCCTGCACCACCTGGCGCGGCTCAAGGAATTCGGCGTCACGACTTTCCAGGCCGAAGACGAGATCGCTGCGATCTGCGCCGCGATCGGGGCGTCCTACGCCGGGCAGCTTGGCGTCACTTCGTCTTCGGGCCCGGGCATAGCGCTCAAAGGCGAGGCGATGGGCCTTGCCATCATGACCGAGCTGCCACTGGTCATCGTCAACTCGCAGCGTGGCGGCCCTTCAACCGGCCTTCCGACGAAGACCGAGCAGAGCGACCTCTACCAGGCGGTCTATGGCCGCAACGGCGACGCGCCGATGCCGGTCATCGCCGCTCGCTCGCCGGCTGACGCGTTCGACGTCGCTATCGAGGCTTGCCGCATTGCCGTCGAGTACATGACCCCGGTCATGCTGCTGACGGATGGCTACATCGCCAATGCCGCCGAGCCGTGGAAAGTCCCGGATCCGGAGAGCTATGCCAAATTCCCGGTGCGCTTCCTCAAGGAGAAGAACGCCGGCGACACGTTGCTGCCCTACCGCCGGGACGAGAAGGGCGCCCGGCCGTGGATCAAGCCGGGCACGCCTGGCCTGATGCACCGCATCGGCGGCATCGAGAAGCACGTCGAAACCGGCAACATCGACTATTCGCCGGCCAATCACCAGGCGATGACCGATGCCCGCAAGGCGAAGATCGACGAGATCGCCGTACCCGACCAGGACGTTGCGCTGGGCGAAAGCACAGGCCGCCTTGCGGTGGTGGGCTGGGGCTCGACCTTTGGTCCGATCCACCAGGCCGTCCGGCGCGCTCGTAGGCGGGGTCTGTCGGTCAGCCACATCCACGTCCGCCACATCTGGCCGTTGCCGAAGAACCTCGGCGAACTGTTGGCCGGCTTCGACCGCGTGCTGGTGCCGGAAATGAACACGGGTCAGTTCAAGACGGTCCTGCGCGACCAACTGCTGATCGATGCCGAAAGCCTGACCAAGACTAGCGGCCAGCCATTCGCCATTGCCGAACTGGAAGAGGCGATCGGCAAGTACTTCGACGACATTCCCGACAACGAGGGTGGGGAAGTGCCCGCCGATGCGCAGCAGCTTCCGGTCTCGGCGTCTGGCCACGATGATGGATCCCTGCGTCCCGAGCGCCGCTCGCCGCAGAGCAAGGTGAACCCATGAACGACATGACCCCGATCCAGACCACCCTGAAGGACTGGGAAAGCGACCAGGAGGTCCGCTGGTGCCCCGGATGCGGCGACTACGCGATCCTCAAGGCGGTGCAGCGCACGCTGCCGCAGTTGGGCGCCGATCCGGCGAAGACGGTGTTCGTCAGCGGCATCGGCTGCTCGAGCCGCTTTCCGTATTACATCGAGAGCTACGGCTTCCACACGATCCACGGTCGGGCGCCGGCGTTTGCGACGGGCATCAAGCTCGCCAATCCCGAGCTCGACGTCTGGCTGGTGACCGGCGACGGCGACGGGCTGTCGATCGGCGGCAACCACCTGATGCATATCCTGCGTCGGAACGTGAACGTGCAGATCATGCTGTTCAACAACGAGATCTACGGCCTGACCAAAGGCCAGTACTCGCCGACCAGCCGCATTGGCACGACCACGCCGTCCACGCCGCAAGGCTCGGTCGATCGCCCGGCCAATCCCTGTGCCTTTGCGCTCGGGGCTGGTGCCCGGTTCGTCGCGCGCGGCTTCGACGTGTCGAAGAATTTGCCCGACGTGCTCAAGGCAGCCCACGCTCACCAGGGCGCGGCCTTCGTCGAGATTTTCCAGAACTGCGTCGTCTACAACAAGGACGTGTTCAATGATTTCGCGCAGCCGAAGGGCGCCGACGATCGGCAGCTGTGGCTGGTCGATGGTGAGCCGATGCTGTTCGCCGGCGGGGCCAAAGGCATCAAGCTCGATCTCGATACACTGTCGCTGCAGGTCGTCGACGTGGTTGACGGCGACTGGCAGGCAGCGGGCGTGATCGTCCACAACGCCAAGAACCGCGCGATCGCCCACATGCTGGTCGAAATGCCGTTCGGGCCGTTCCCGATGGCTCTAGGCGTGCTCTACGACGATCCGCGCCCCACGTTCGAAGGCGCCGTGGTCGAGCAAACCGCGAAGGCGACCGAGGGGCGCGAGGCGAGTCTCGCCAAGCTGCTTGGCAAGGGCCAGACCTGGACCGTGGGTGGAACCGCGCAGGACCCGATCGGCACGCGTACGTTCCCGCAAGGTGAACCGGGCGCCGCTCAGGGCGATGGCGTGCGCAATCGCAACGGACTGTAGGCCATGGCTTCATGATCTGCCGGTCGTCGCACGAGATGACCGAGGCTGACCATCAAGTCATCGGCCTGGCAGCCTGATGGACAACCTCACGCATAGCCTCGTCGGGGCGCTGATCGGACAAGCCGGGCTCAAGCGGAAGACCGGGCTGGCGATGCCCGCGCTGATCATCGGCGCGAACATTCCCGATATCGATGGTGCCTGCGTGTTGCTGGGCGACATGCAGCACCTCGCGCTCCGCCGCGGCATCACCCACGGTCCGATTGCCTGGGTGGTGCTGCCGTTGGCGCTTGCCGGGATCCTCTGGGCTTTCGACCGTTGGCAGGCCAGGCGCGGCAAGCGCCCGCAAGGCCGACTGCC
>JAJUJV010000182.1 GCA_029265155.1 Altererythrobacter sp.
CGGGGCGCAACTTGCCCTCGGCCAACGCTTGCGTGAACATCTGATCGAAGCGCTGGACCGCGCGGTTCATCATGGCCGGAACCTGGTCGGCGCTCTGCACACGCAACGTGAACTCGCCCAGCCAGTTGTTGTCCGGCCCATGCCGAGCGGTAAAGCGTCCTTCGACCGGCCCGCCCGGATAGCTGTAGCGCAAGTGGGCGATCGGAACGAGGATGTCGGCCGCACCAAATTGATCGAGAATGTCATTCCACCATATGCGGCTGCGGCGACCCGTCTGCCCCGCTGTGAGCAGCAGCGATTCGCCGCCGGCACCCGAAGGGCGGACGTAGTCGATAGCGCTCGACCCGAACTGATATTCCGCCCAGGCGCGCTGCCACGGATTGCGGACCTCGAACATGGTTTGGGTGCCGCCGCTGACCAGAACCGGCAACGTCAGCATCGGGGCCGAGCGAGCCCGCTCGCCATCCCGACCGAGCAGCCCACCGGCACGAGCACGGTCGAATACGACGCCTAAGGTCGCAATGTAGCGCCGCGGCCCAAGTCGTTCCTGCTCGACCACAATCGCCGAAACGAGGCCCTGAAGCTGCGAATCCGGGATGGATGGGCCGCCGAGCTTCTCCCAAGCGAGCTTTTGCGCCTCGCGCCAGCCATTGAGGCGCGCATCCTCCGCGTTCTTTCCGGTAACATCGACTTCGATGCCGCGAACCTCGATGTCCTCGCTGCTTGCCACGGGAATGATGCCGCGATCGCCGCCCACTTGCGCCACCAGCGCGGCTCCACCCACGGCCAAGCAGACCGCCGCGGCGATCAGGACCCAGGGCCGGCGCAAGGTCGATACTGCGGGGAGAGTGAGACTAGTCATCGGGGAAATCGCCGGCCTTTTGCCCAATGGCGAGTGGAAATCCAAGCGCGAAAGGATAAAGCGCTTGGCCTATGGCCTCGAACGACAGCTACACATACGCCAAGGCGGGCGTTTCGATCGATGCGGGCAATGCGCTCGTCAAGGCGATCGGACCGCTCGTCAAAGCCACCCGCCGCCCCGGCGCTGACGCCGAGATCGGCGGATTCGGCGGATTCGTCGACCCGAAGGCGGCGGGGTACACCGATCCGCTTCTGGTGGCGGCGAACGATGGCGTGGGCACCAAGCTCAAGCTGGCCATTGATAGCGGACGCCACGACACGGTCGGCATCGACCTCGTGGCGATGTGCGCCAACGACTTGATCGTTCAGGGCGCCGAGCCGCTGTTCTTCCTCGATTACTTCGCAACCGGCAAGCTCGACACCGGAGTGGCGGAGCGCGTGATTGCCGGCATCGCCCAAGGCTGCACGATCGCCGGCTGCGCGCTGATCGGCGGCGAGACCGCCGAGATGCCCGGGATGTACGCCGACGGTGACTACGACCTCGCCGGCTTCTGCGTCGGAGCGGTCGAACGCGGCGAACAGTTGACCGGCGAACGGGTGGCGCCGGGCCACGTCCTCCTCGGCCTCGCCAGCTCGGGCGTCCACTCGAACGGCTTCTCGCTGGTGCGGCGGCTTGCGGCGGACCTCGGCTGGCGGATGGACCGGCCCGCGCTGTTCGACCAGAACAAGCTGCTGATCGAGGCCTTGATCGAGCCGACGCGGATCTACGTGAAGAGCCTGCTGCCGACCATTCGCGCCGGTAAGATCGACGCGCTCGCCCACATCACCGGCGGCGGGCTGCTCGAGAACATCCCGCGCGTGCTGCCCGAAGGCGCGCACGCGGTGGTCGATGCCGACGCCTGGGAGCAGCCGCGGCTGATGGCCTTCCTCCAGGCGCAGGGAAACATCGAGCCGGGCGAGATGGCGCGGACCTTCAACTGCGGCATCGGCATGGTCCTCGCCGTTCAGCCTGAACTCGCCCGCGAAGTCGCCGCCGAGCTCGAAGCGGCGGGCGAAGAGGTCGTGCGCATCGGCGAGATCGGCGAAGGCCCGCGCGGCTGCACCGTGCGCGGCTCGGCCGCCACGTGGAGCGCGCGGGCGGCCTGGGAAGCCACCCATGAGGCGTGAGGACGGCCAGTCCCCCTCCCCCTTGCGGGAGGGGAGTGATGGCTAAAGCCCGCGTCGCCGTCCTGCTCTCGGGCACCGGGACGACGATGTCCTCGCTGCTGTTCCACTCGCGGCTGCCCGATTGCCCGTACGAGATCGTCCTCGTCGCGAGCAACGTGCCCGACGCCCTCGGCTTGCGCATCGCCGAGGCGGAGGGGATTCCCACCTTCGCGCACAGCCACAAGGGGCTGGAGCGCGAGACGCACGAGGCAATCGTGGACCGCGCGCTGCGCGAGGCCGGCGCCGAATACATCGCGCTCGCCGGCTACATGCGCGTGCTGACCGAAAGCTTCGTCGCCAAATGGGCCGAGCGAATGGTCAACACCCACCCCTCACTGCTGCCCAAGTTCAAGGGCCTTCACACGCACGAGCGGGCGATCGAGGCGGGGGAGAGCCACGGCGGCTGCTCGGTCCATGTCGTCACGCCCGAGCTCGACGGCGGCCCGCTGCTCGGCCAGATCGCGGTGCGCATCCTGCCGGACGACACGCCCGAAACCCTCAACCGCCGCGTGATCATGGCCGAGTACCAGCTCTATCCGCGGATGCTCTCCGACTACGTCAGCCGCCCCTACCGCGCGGACTGGCTGCTGGAACGCGTGCGCGAACTCGCCCTTGCCCTTCCCGAAGCCGAAGAGCGCGACAGCCATGGCTCCCCCGGCTGGCGCACCGGCGGCAAGACGGGCAAGTTCTTCGCCTATTTCGCCGACCGCCATCACGGCGCCGACGAGATCGGCCTGATCGTCAAGACCGACGGCGTCGACGAACTCAACGCCCTCGTCGAGCGCGATCCGGAAACCTATTACCGGCCCGCCTACTACGGCGCCTCGGGCTGGGTCGGCATCGTCCTCAACCGCGCGGGCACCGACTGGGACCATGTCGCCGAGTGGCTGCAACGCAGCTGGCGAGCGGTCGCCCCCGCCCGCCTGACGCGCCTGCAGGATATCGCGGACCAGTTCTAGAGCCGTATCCAGCCGAGCAGAACGAGCAGTAGCAGGGTTATCGCCGCCGTGATCAGCAGCGAGCCGGCGCAACCGAGGCGATTGTTGAAGAAGAAAAACATGGCTCGCGAACGGCAGCGCGACAGCCGGGTTCCACTACTCGACTGGAATGCCTCTTGTGTGATGTTGTATCATTTCGCATAAGGCGACGATGAGCGATTTCCTCAAAGGCTTCGAAGATCCCGCCGCCGTCGCGCGCTACGCCGAGAACCCGCCCCGCTACATGCCCGGCTATGCGGACGTCCAGCGGATGGCCGCAATCCTGCTCGCCGAGCGCGTGGCTGATAGCGGCACCGTCCTCGTGCTCGGCGCCGGCGGCGGGCTGGAGATGAAAGTCTTCGCCGAGATGCAGTCGCGCTGGCGCTTCGTCGGCGTCGATCCCGCGCCCGAGATGTTGAA
>JAJUJV010000015.1 GCA_029265155.1 Altererythrobacter sp.
ATCTCGGCACGCATTGCCGGATCGGGAATCCAGCGCCGGTAGCTGGCAATGACGTCGGCATAGCGGATGCGCTTCTCGTAGCCGACAAACGGGGCATCGCTGCCCCACAGCAGGCGATCACAGCCGACTTGTCGCACCAGTTCTGCGGCCACGGTGGCGGCGAGGCTTTCGAGATCGCCATTGGGATCGTCGCGCCAGGCGGCGGTGCCCGGGAGGCGGAAACCGCCGGACATCTTGATCCAGGTGCGCCCGCCCTCGACCGCCGTCAGCATCGCCTGGAAGCCGTCGCAGTTGAGCGGGTTGGCCGGATCGGGGTGGCCGAAATGGTCGATCACCACATCGACCCCGCTTTCGAGCAGAGCGTCGAGCACCGGGCGGAGCTGCTGCCCTTCGATCGCGACGTGGACGTGCCACCCGAGATCGCGCACCCGGCGGAACAGCAGGCGGTATTCGTCGCCGCGGAAATCGGGCAGGCGTTCGAGGCGGGCGAGCTGCAGGCGGATACCGACGACGCCGTCCGCCTGCATGCGCTCGAGCGTGTAGCGGTCGATCGTCGGCGGCACGATCGCAGTGCCGCGCAGCCGCGGATTGCGGCGCAGCTGTGCAATCATGTAGTCGTTGTAGTAGCCGGTGATGCTGAGCCCCGAGATCACGCCGAAGTGGACGCCGTGGCGGTCCATCTCGGCCACGAGATCATCGGCGGTGAACGCATAGTCGGGCTCGATCCAGGCGCCGCAGGCGACCGGCATGTCGGGCAGGAAGATGTGCGCGTGGCAATCGACCAGCGGGCCCGCGGTCCCTTCGGCGGGTGTGCCGTTCCCCCCTTGCCTGCTCATCGTTCGCGCTGCGCCTTACCGCGGATAGTCATCGGCGTTGAGCACCCAGCCCGGCATGTCCGAGAAGTCGGCGCGCGGCGGGGCGAAGATGTCGACGAGCAGGTTGACGCCTGGGTCAACCGCTGCCGAGGTGTGGACCACCCGCGGCGGGATCACGCATAGCGACGGCGTGCCGCAGGCTTCGTGCTCGTCCTCGCGCCAATCGGCCTTGTTGGCGGTCCACGGCCAGCGCAAGTGGTGCTCGTAGACGCCGCCGATCGCCAGCGAGCCTTGCTCGAAATCGTCGTGATGGTGCGGGCTGAGCTTGGCCGGATCGCGCGGCCCGTGCTGCGGCGGAAAGACGTTGACCATGAAAGTGGTGCAACGGAAGATCTTGCCGAAGCGGCCTTCCTGGTCGGGCACGTCGAGACTGTAGCTGCGGATGCGATATCCATCCGGAGGGGCCGGCCAGGGCTGGAACGGCGGCACTTGCGGGTGCGGCCCTGCGTAAGTGGCGGCGTTCGAGGCTTTGTCGGCCAGGTCCCGCGACTGGGCGGAGATCAGCCGGATCACGCGGCCGGGGCGGGTGACGACCACCCGGCTATCGCCCGGCGGGATCATGGTGATGGTGAAGCCTTCGACCGCCTGCGTCTCTGCGCCGGCAGTGACTTCCGCGGCGGTATCGGCATCGGGCAGCAGCAGGACATATTCGTCGACCTGCCCTTGCCGTTCGAACACCGCGCCTGCTTCGGCATCGGAATAGGCGACGACGAAGTTCTGCCCACGCGCGTACCAGGTGCGATGGCCGGGGCCGGTTTCCTGCGGTTCGCTGTCGTAGAAGCGGGCGTACGTCGAGCAGCCGAACGCCGATGAGGCGACGGAGCCGCCGCCGGCAGTGGCAAGACGGGAGCGGGGATCGTCGGATTCGTACAAGGCGGGCTTACTCCGTTTCCGCCGGGCGCCGTCCGTCGGACCAGGCGAGATAAGTGGCGGGACGGCGCCCGCTGACCGGATTGGCGAAATGGAAGCCCATCGGCGCGACTTCCGGGAACGGCGCGAAGGTCACGCCGCGCAGCGGCGCGTCGGGCGGGTATTTGGCGACGTCCTCGGGTCGCGGGGCAAAGCGCGAACTGGCGGCCGGATCGATCCCCGCCCAGCCGTTCAGGTAATCGCCGAGCCAGACGTAATCGAGATCCATGCCGTGGATCTTCCAGACGCCGTTCTCGAGCACCGCCTGGTTCTCGTAAATGCCGGAAATCCATGAGCCCGGCGTCTCGTACGCGGAATTGAACTGGAACAGGCGCAAGCGGATGTTGGCGCGGGTTCCGTCGGCAGACGGCGTCACGTACGGCTGGGTCTTCTGGTGGATCGCCATGTTCGGACCGGTCCGGCCCCGGTTGCCGTAGCGGTTGAACAGCGAGCCGCGCACCCGCTCGCGTCCGATGTAGGTGCCGATGTAGGACAGCTCCTTCCATCCGTCGGTCGAGAACAAATCGGCGGTGCCGTCCCAGTCGAATTCGTCGATGTAATAGCCGTAGGCGTTGGAAACGTTCTCAGAGCCGTCGAACGCCTCGGCTTGGGCAAGCAGCGTGGCGGCATCGCCGGCGCCGGCGAAGCTGGGGGTGGAGAACACCGTCCGGCTGGCTTCGAGCCGCGGCGCGGCTTCGGCGTGGATGGCACCGGGCGCGGACCAACCTTCGGCGTAGGCGGCGTGCATGCGCGGGAAGCGGCGCAGGGAAGCGATCCGCCACAAGCCGTCTTCTCCGCGGGCGAGCTCGAACTCCTGCACGGTCGCCGACCAGAAGGTTTCGCCGCGGTGCCGGCCGGTCATACCGACTTCGACGTTGCGCAGCCGGGCGCTGCGACCATCGGGAGCGATCGTCACGACCGGCATCAGCTGCGGGCGGTCGTTGAGCTCGCCCGCGTCGAGTTCGGGTTCGCCGAAGGTACGCAGCCCGGTCAGCACGCCATCGCGACCCGACCAGCGCCCCGTTCCCCCGATTTCCAGCGTCCCGTCGGTCGTGAACAGGTCGGCGATGTCCTGGTGCATCTGCCGGTCGAGGTAGAAACCGTAGGCGGCAACCAGGTTTTGAACGAGGCTGGAAGCGAGCGTCAGCTCGGCTCCAGCCGCCAACGCGCCGCCCGAAGGCACATCGCCGCTGCGGCCGCGCGGCACCGGAGTGCCAGCCTGATCGGGCGTGTAGTGGTAAGCCACTTTCCCGACCAGCGGGGCGACGCTGCGCCACCCGTCGGCGTAAGTGCCGGCATATTGCGGGTGGTAGTGCATCCGCGCGATCTTCCAGCCCACGCCGTCGCGCACGTAGTCGATCACGTGGATGCCGCCCGCCCAATCGGCGGATTGCCCGGTCTGCCCGGTCATCGCCACTTCGTGCCAGCGGCCGCGCGCACTGCGGCCGTCGGGGGAAAGCGTCAGCACCGGCGTCAGGAACAGACGCAAGTTGAGGCGGTCAGCAGCCAGCCCGTCCTGCCCTGCACCCATCGTCTCGCGCAGGAAAGCCTCGAGCGCGCCGCCGCCTTCGACAGTGCGCTCGCCATCGGTCCAGACGCCGGCAGCGGTGAACAGGCGCGCCATGTCGCCCCAGCGCCCGGCTTCGGCATAGTGCCCCCAGAGATGCTGGAGCTGCCGAATCTCGCGCAGAGAGCGCAAATCCTCCAGCCGCGCCGCGAGCTCGGCCTCGCCATAGCTGACCGGCGTCGCCGCGAAACCCGGCGCACCCGCACAGCCGGCGAGCACGGCGGCCCCTGCCGTCAACAGGACCGCACGGCGGCTGAACTGCCCGCTAGTCATTGCGTTCATCGCCCCTCTCCCACGGGCGCCGGACCTTTTTCCGCCGCTGCGTGCGACCCGGCGTATCCGGCACGTTGCGCTGCGGCAATTTGCATGGCGCCGAAATGCCGCAGCGGGAAACAATCGCTTCCGGACCGTGCAAGTGCGCCGGTCATGCGCGGACTTTCCCGCAGATCGCCTGCGCGGCCTTGCCGAACAGCGTTGCATCATTGCTCACCATTACTAGCGAGTAGCCGAACGCCAGGTATTCGCGTGCTTCCTCCACACCGGCGGCAGCAATACCGCTGGCCTTGCCGGCTTCCTGAGCGGCGGCCACCACCGCCTTGACCATATCGCGCGTCTCGGGATCGTCGGCGCGCCGCCCGCTCGACAGGAAGAGGTCGCCGAGGCCGACGAACACGCCGGTGACGGTCTCGACAGCCAGGAAGCGTTCGGCCTGCTGCAAGGCCTCCCAGCTTTCGAGCTGGACCATCCGCAGGCAGCTGTCACCGCGGGCGAGGTAATCGGCCAAGGGTTGCAGGCCCCACTTGCCGGCGCGCGAGGTGGCCCCCAGCCCGCGCGTCCCGCGCGGCGCGAACACCATGGCGCGGGTGATGCGCTCTGCGGTCTCGAGATCGGATATGTGCGGGACCAGCAGGCCATCGGCGCCGGCATCGAGCAGGCGCTGGATCTGCGCCCCTGAGCGGTCGGAGAGCCGGACCAGAGCCGCCATTCCGGCCGCCTGCGCCGCCGCGATCAGGCGATAGGCGGTTTCCATGCCGAGCGGCGCGTGTTCGAGATCGACCACGACAAAATCGAAGCCGGCATGCCCCAGCATCTCGACCGTCTCGAGCGACGGGATCTTCACCCAGGTGCCGAGTAGCCCCTGCGCCTGGCGCGGCGGGTAGCCGAACGCGATCATGCCCTTGTCACTCCCTCAGCCTTCGCCTGCGCTTGTACACGGGTGAAGCCCGAGACGAAGCGCAGGCGAGGGGCGCCAGTTGACCTGCGCGGCAGCAAAACTTTGCCGAACGCGCGAACGGGCGCCTCACCGCTTCGCCGACGTTTTCAATGCGGCTCGGCGCGCTATGCGGAGCCGATGAGCCCACATCCCGGTGCGACGATCATCACCTATGGCGGCAAGACACCGCACATCCACGAAACCGCCTTTATTGCGCCCGGTGCGCGGCTGATCGGAGACATCGAGGTCGGGCCGCAGGCTAGCGTTTGGTACAACTGCGTGTTGCGGGGCGATCTCAACCGGATCGTCATCGGCGCACGCAGCAACGTGCAGGACGGCACGGTCATCCACGTCGAAGACGGCGCCGCGGGCGAGCCGGGCCTGCCAACGCTGATCGGCGAAGACGCGCTGATCGGCCACATGGCCATTTTGCACGGCTGCGTGGTCGAAGACCGCGGCTTCGTCGGAATGGGCTCGGTAGCGATGGACGGCAGCCGGATCGCCTCCGAAGCCATGCTTGCTGCCGGAGCGCTGCTGTCGCCCGGAAAGGTACTGCCTTCGGGCGAGCTGTGGGCGGGCCGCCCGGCGCGGCCGGTGCGCAGCCTCACACCGGATCAACGCAAACAGATGCAGCTCCAGTCCGCGAAGTACCTGGCCATGGCCGAGGCGCATCGCCGGGCGCTGGCACAATAGCGTAGACGGGGGCGATCGGCCGCTTCGCGCGTTCCGGCGTTATGCTGGTGTTTCTGGATTTCGAAGCCTCCTCCCTGTCCGAGCGCAGCTATCCGATCGAGGTAGGCTGGGTGTTCGAAGATGGCCGCGAAGAGGATCATCTGATCCGGCCGGCTCCGGAGTGGACCGATTGGGACCCGTCGGCCGAGGCAATCCACGGGATCAGCCGCAACGAGCTTCTGGAACGAGGCCGCGATCACACGGCAGTGGCGCAGCGGATGGTCGAGGTGCTCGCCGGCCACGATCTCTGCGCCAGCGCCCCCTCCTGGGACGGCAAGTGGCTGAGCGCGTTGCTCCGCGCCTCCGGAATCCCGCGTCGCACCTTGCGCCTGCGCGGCAGCGATGAAGTCTTGGAGGAAGCGACCCGCTCGATCCTTGCAGAGGTGCTGCCGGACGATGAACTTGACAGGGCTGCAACCGACTTGCTCACCCGTAATGAGATAGCCCAGCCGCACCCCGCCCATCGTGCGCTGGCCGATGCGCAGCAGGAGCGCCAGAGATGGATCGCGCTGCGGAAGGCCGCTGAGGAACTGGCCAGGCCGCTGCGCCGCGCGAACACCTCCGCGGCGCCGGGCTGATCGCCCCTTCAGTCCGAGCGCGTAGCGGCGTTCGGATTGTCCTTGCCTTCGATACCTTCTGAGCCGAGCTGGTGCGAGCCGTGGTAGCCTTTATCAGACTGACCGCCCTCGAAGTCCTTCTTCGGCTTCTTGCCCGTGTGAGGGTTGGGATAGGGGCCGCCGCCACTGTCGCCGCCGCCACCGCGCCCTCCGTCCTGCGTACCGTCGGGCGCGCCGGCGAGACCGTCTTCCGGCATGGCTTGGGTTCGCTGCTTGTCGTTCATAGGGTCGCTCCGCGAAAAGGCCCCTGGAGGTTAGAGCCGGGCAATGCCGTCAGTCGCACTGCCGGAATGCAGGAGCAACGGGAAGCACCGCCGCCCGTTCCGCGGAACGGATTGCCTGGAGCAGTCGTTCGGAGAACTCGACCGGTCAAAACGGGCGAAGAACCGCGGTGGAGGTAGAGTTTGCGACAGGAGACGAAATGGATTTGGGCCTTCTTCGGCCTCGGCGTGCTCCTCATCGTGTTGGGCTTCATCGGCTCGGCGAGCCAGGGTTCGCTGGACGCGGGCGATGCGGCCGGGCGCAGCGGCTTGGACCCCTTGTTCCAGATCGCCTATCCCCTCGGCGTCATCCTGATCGGCGCTGGGTTGCTGTATTGGCTGATCAAGCGCTTCCGTAAGTAGCGGGAGCAGCGGACCGGTTAGCCGTTCGCGCCGGGCTCCTGGGTCTTCCGCTCGAGCACCGCTTCCATCTCCGCGGCACTGCCGACACGGCTCGCGCGGTGGCCATCGGCAGCGCGCGGGAAGATGGAATCGAGCCGCTGACGCAAGGTCTGCTCGAACTCGGCGCGGTTATAGCCGCGCGAATGGGTGACGGCGATCTCGCGGAAGATGGCTTCCTTGATCCGCTCAATCGCTTCGTTGCCGAGGACGCCGGCGTTCACCAGTTCGGCGCAGAGCTGCAGCAGTCCAACGGTCGTGGCCTGCGCGCGCAGCCCAATGAACTCGAGCGTGCGATGCAGCTCGCGCGCGCGTTCGGATTGATCATGATCCATCAAACGTTCTCCGGCACCGGACCCGGTGCATTATTGCCAGCCCCCGCCGAGCGACAGGAACAGGGCAATCAAATCGGTCGATAGCTGCGTATCCGCCTGCGCCAGCGCGGCCTCCGCCGAGGCCAGTTGGCGTTCGGCATCGAGTACGATCTGGAAGCCTTCGCGACCCGCTTCGTAGCGCAAGCGCGCGATACGTGCGGCCTCGCGCGCCCGTTCGACGCCGCGTTGCAGTGCCGCCGTCCGATCCAGGCCGCGCGCATAGTTGGTCAGCGCGCTCTCGGTTTCCTGCAGCGCCGTCAGCCAAGTGCGGTCGAATTCCGCAAGCGTTCCTTCGGCTGCGGCTTCGGCCTGCGCGATGCGAGCGCGTGCCACCGCCATGTTCGGGAAGCTCCACGAGATCAGCGGACCGAGGCTGTAGCGGAAGGCGGAGCCGGAGGTGAGATCGCCAAGCGACGTCGCCGATGATCCGATCGAGCCGCCGATCGAGATGCTCGGATAGAGTTCCGCCGTCGCTACGCCGACGCGCGCCGTCGCGGCCGCCAGCCGGCGCTCGGCGGCGCGGACGTCGGGCCGACGGGCGAGCAGAGCCGCGCCGTCGCCGACCGGGATCGGGCGGTCGAGCCGCAGCGGAGCAGCGCAAGTGGCGAGATCCGCCGGGAACTCGGCCGGCGGGCGGCCGGTCAGCACCGCAAGCCGGTAGAGCGCCGTCTGCTGCAGAGCCTGGAGCGTCGGGATCTCCGCCCGGGTCTGCTCGAGCAGAGTGCCGGCCTGGCTGGTTTCGAGTGCGGTCGCGCGGCCGCCTTCGAGCAGCCTGCGGGTGAGATCGAAGGTCTGTTCCTGCACCTCGACGCTGCGCTGCGCGACATCGAGGCGGCGGCCCGCGTTGCAGACGTCGGAATAGGCGCGGACCGTTTCCGCAACCACGGTGATGCGGGTGAGGTCGTAGGCGGCCTGTACCGCTTCGATGTCGGCACGGCTCGCTTCCACCGCCCGGCGCAGACGGCCGAACAAGTCGATCTGGTAGCCGACATCGAGCCCGGCATCGTAAAGCTCGCCATCGGCCAGGCGGGTGTCGGAGCCGAGCGCCGCACCCGATTGCCGGCCATAGCTGACCGTCCCGGCGACGGTCGTGTTGATCGAGCGGCCGGCACGTACTTCGCGCAAGGCGGCCCGCGCCTGGGCGAGGTTCGCAGCCGCTACCCGCAAGTCGGTATTGGCTGCCAGTGCCTGATCGACGAAGCCGTCGAGCCGCGGGTCGTCGTAGAGGCGCCACCAATCTTCCGGCGGTGCTTCGGGCACGAACGGCCCCTGCCCCGATGCGTGGAGTGCGGCTTTCGAGGTCGCCCGCGGCAGTTCGGTCTCGTAGTTCGGACCGACAGTGGCGCAGCCGGCCAACGCGGCCGAGGAGACTAGCAAAGTCAGGAGGCGCTTCATGCTACCGCTCCTTCCGCGGCTGGGGCAGGCAAGGCGGACCGCGCGGCGCGCTGCGCCTTGAGCCGGCGATAGCGGCGCATCCGGCTGAACGAGCGGGTGACAACGTAGAACACCGGCGTGAAGATCAGCCCGAAGATGGTCACTCCGAACATGCCGAACACCACGGCGGTGCCAAGCGACTGGCGCATCTCGGCGCCCGGCCCGCTGGCGATCGCGAGCGGCAGCACGCCGAAGATGAACGCGAAGCTGGTCATCAGAATTGGGCGCAAACGGGCCTTGGCCGCTGCCACCGCGGCTTCGATCCGGCTCATGCCGCCCTCTTCGCCCTGTTTGGCGAACTCGACGATCAGGATCGCGTTCTTGGCCGCGAGGGCGATAAGCACCACCAGGCCGACCTGGGTCAGGATGTTGTTGTCCATGCCTCGCAAGTTCACGCCGATCAGCGCCGCCAGGATGCACATCGGCACGATCAGGATGACCGCCAGCGGCAGCGTCAGCGATTCGTACTGGGCCGCCAGAACCAGGAAGACGAACACCACGGCGAGGACGAAGATCAACGCAGAGCTGCTTCCGGCCGCCTTCTCCTGGAAGGCGAGGCCGGTCCATTCGAAACCGTAGCCGTCGGGCAGGACTGTCGAAGCGATCTGTTCCATCGTCTCGATAGCCTGACCGGAAGAGACGCCCGGCGCAGCCTGGCCCTGCAACTCGTAGGCCGGGAACAGGTTGTAGCGGACGACGCGGGCCGGGCCGGAATCGTCGTGGAGAGTCGCCACCGAGGCGAGCGGCACCATCGCCCCGCTCGAGGAGCGGACCTGGAGGCGACCGATGTCGGTCGCATCGTCACGCGCATAAGGTTCGGCCTGGGCGGTGACCCGGTAGGTCCGGCCCATAAAGTTGAAGTCGTTGACGTAGGTCGAACCGACGTAAGTGCCGAGCGCGTCATAGACCTGGCCGGGCTGGACGCCGAGCATCTGCGCCCGGTCGCGGTCGATTTCGGCGCGGATACGCGGCGTGCCGGTGTTGAAGGTGGTGAACACCTGGTTGAGCACGTCGGGCTGCTGCGCGGCGGCGCCCATGAGCGGGAGCGCGGTCTGCTCCAGCGCACGGTTGCCGTTGCCGCCGCGGTCCTGGACCATCATCACGAAGCCGCTGCCGTTACCAAGGCCGCTGACGGTGGGCGGCGCGACCATGAAGATGTTGGCTTCGTCGGTAAGGCCGGCGAGCTTGCCGGTCAGCTTGGCGGCGAGAGCATCGGCGCTGAGGTCATCGCCGCGTTCCGACCAGTCGGTCAGCCGCATGAAGACGGTGCCGGCGTTTGATGAGGTCGCCTGGGTCGAGCCGTCGAGGCCAGCGATGGAAATCGCGGAGTCGACACCCTCTTCCTCGAAAGCCGCTTCGAAGACCTTGTCCAGCACTGCATTGGTCCGGTCGAGCGAAGCGCCCGGCGGCATCTGCACGACGCCAATCAGGATGCCTTGGTCCTGCTCGGGGATGAACCCGGTCGGAGTCTCGGCCAGGCGCCAGCCGGTCAGCGCCAGTAGGCCGGCGTAGATGACCAGCATGATCGTCGCCATGCGCACCGCGCGGGCCGTAAAGCGACCATAGCGGTCCGACAGCCAGTCGAAGCCCTGGTTGAACTTGTCGGCGCCGACGCGAAGCGGGCGTAGCCAGCGTGAGCCTTCGTTCACGTGGCCGGGCTCGTGCGGCTTCAGCAGCAGCGCGGCGAGTGCCGGCGAAAGGGTCAGCGACACCAGCAGCGAGATCGTCGCCGCGGCGGCGATCGTCACCGCGAACTGCTGATAGAAGATGCCGGGGATACCAGGGGTCAGCGCCGTCGGGATGAACACCGAGATCAGCACCAGGCCGATGGCGATCAGCGCGCCCGACACTTCCCGCATCGTCCGGTGCGCGGCCTCGCGCGGAGTCAAACCGTCCCGCACGTGCTTCTCGACCGCCTCGACAACCACGATGGCGTCGTCGACGACGATACCCACGGCGAGGACCAGCGCGAACAGCGACAGCGAGTTGATCGAGAATCCGAGCGCGAGCTGCACGGCGAATGTGCCCACCAGCGCGACCGGAATGGCGATGATCGGAATGATCGCCGCGCGCCAGGTCTGCAGAAAGACCATGATGACCAGCACGACGAGCACGATCGCTTCGAGCAGAGTCGATTGCACCGCGCTGACCGACGCCGCGACGAATTCGGTCGGGTTATAAGGCGTGGCATAGGTCAGGCCGGCAGGGAACTCCGCCGCGAGCGTCTCCAGCTCCTGCTCGACCAACTCAGCCGCATTGAGCGCGTTGGCGCCAGGCTGCTGAATAACCGCCAGCGCCACGCTCCGGTCGCCGTTGTAGAACGCGCGGATGCCGTAGTCCTGGTTGCCGAGCTCGACCCGCGCCACGTCGCGCAGGCGGGTAATCGAACCGCTCGCCGGATCGGTCTTCAGAACGACGTCGGCGAATTCCTCGGGCGTGCCGAGGCGGCCCTGGACGTCGATAGGGACTTCGAAAGCGGGGTTGGCCGAGTTCGGCGACTGGCCGAGCGCGCCGCCAGCGACTTGGACGTTCTGCCCGCGCAACGCGGCGATGATCTCGGTCGACGTGAGGTTGCGGCCCGCCGCCCGGTCCGGGTCGATCCACACCCGCATCGAGTAGTTGCCGCCGCCGAAGACGTTGACGCCGCCGACGCCGGGCAGGCGCAGCAAGCGGTCACGGATGGTGGTCTGGGCGTAGTTGCCGACATAGTCGATATCGAGGCCGGAGCCTTCCTGCGCCGTCAGCGTGGCGATCAGCAGGAACCCGGTCGACTGCTTGTTCACGACCACGCCGACCTGGCGCACTTGCTCGGGCAGACGCGGCTCGGCGAGGCGGACGCGGTTCTGCACCAGCACTTGCGCCGCATCGAGGTCGGTACCCGGCTCGAAGGTGACGGTGATCTGCGCGGCGCCCTGGGTCGAGGAGCTCTGGATGTAGAGCATGTTCTCGACGCCGTTGATCTCCTGCTCGAGCGGCGCGGCCACCGTCTCGGCGATCGTCTCCGACGAGGCGCCGGGATAAGGCGCCTGGATGACGATCGTCGGCGGGGCGATCTCCGGATACTGCGACAGCGGCAAAAGCGGGAACGAGAAAGCCCCGATCAGCGTGATGACGATCGCGATCACGGCCGCGAAGATCGGCCGGTCGATGAAGAAGCGGGAAAAGTTCATGGTCTAGTTCTGCGCCGGCGCCACGATTTCGGCCGAAGAGGCCCGCGGTGCACGCGTGGCTGGAGCCGAAGCTGCATCGACAGCGGCAGCCGGTTTGATGGCGCCCTTTTGCGGCTGCACTTTCTGCCCCGGCTGAGCCCGTTGCACACCGCTGATGATCACTTGATCCTTTGCGGCGATGCCGCTGCGGATGACCCGCAGATCACCGACGAGCGGGCCGAGCTCCACGGCCTTGGCGACCACCGTCCCTTCACCGTCGACGACGAAGACCAAGCGGCGGGCGGCATCGGTCACGACCGCGGAATCCGGTACGAGAAGCGCCTGGTAAGCGTCGGTTCCGGCAAGCTGCATCCGCCCTACCATGCCCGGCTTCAGGAAGCTGTTGGGATTGGGCAGGACGGCGCGTCCGCGCACGGTTCCCGCGCCCGGATCCACGACCGGATCGATGTAGTCGATGCGGCCGGGATGAACGTAGCTGGCCTCATCCTGCAGCTTGACCCGCACTTCGGCGCCCGGTCCGGCCAGCCCTTCGCGCTGGTACTTGAGGAGCAGCGCTTCGGAGCCTTCGAAGCTGAAATGGATCGGATCGACCGACACAATACGGGTCAGGATGGTCTGGTCGGCAATAACGCTGTTGCCGACGTCCACCAGCCGCTCGGAGACGCGGCCGGAAATCGGCGCCCGCACGGTGGTGAAGCCAACCTGGAGCTGCTGCGCTTCGACGTTCGCGCGCGCGGCATTCACTTCCGCGACTCCGGCGCGAACCGCGGCGCGGCGCTGCTCCACCTCTTCCTGGCTGGCGGCTTGAGAGGCGGCGAGCGTTTCGGAGCGGGCAAGTTCGGTGCGGGCATTCGCCAGCATCGCTTCGGCCCGGGCAAGCTGCGCGCGCGCCTGTTCCAGGGCAGCGCGCGACGGGCGCGCATCGATCGTGAACAAGGGCTGCCCTGCGCGGACGAATTGCCCGTCAGTGAAATGAACTTGCTGCAGGTAACCTGTCGCCCGCGGACGGACCTCGACACTCTGCACCGCTTCGAAGCGGCCGACGTAGTCGTCCCAATCACGTACCTGCTGCACCAGCGGCTGGGAGACTGTTACCGACGGCGGCGGAGGGGCCGCATCTTGCGCTTCGCCGGAACACGCAACAAGCGACAGAGCGGCGATCGGCGCCAGAATCCAGGATTTCATAAACCAGATGTCGGGCAAATGCCCGCCTTCCATTTGCTGCACTGCAGCGTCAACAGTTGATGACCGCGCCGGCTAGCGGCACATTCATGCGGTGTCAACACGTGTTGACTTAATGCTGTAGACCCGTAGTCCTGCACGAGATCATCATGCCGCCCCTTCCTTCCCCGCCGCCCAAAGGCAAGTCAGCCGAGGCAACCAAGCAGGCCATGCTGGTCGCGGCGCGTAGCCGCTTCGCGCGTGAAAGCTATGAGAACGTCAGCCTGCGGGAGATCGCCGGCGACGTCGGCGTCGATGTGGCGTTGGTCAGCCGTTACTTCGGCAGCAAGGAAGACCTGTTCCGCGAGGTGCTGGGGGTGGAAAGCAGGAAGGAAATCCTTCCAGCGGACATCGCGGACGAGGGGACACCGGCCTATCTCGCCGCGCTGTTTTTCGCCCAGGACGACGACCCCGACGAACACGTCGAGCGGCTCCTTATCCTGCTACGCTCGGCCTCCTCGCCAGCCGCGTCGCAACTGGTGCGCGAAGCGCTGCGCCGCGACGTGCTGATACCGCTGGCCGAAAGGCTGGGCGGCGAGAAACCCGAGCTGCGGGCCAGCATGTCGATGGCGGTATGGATGGGCATGACCATCATGCGCACGATCATCGCCGTCGAGCCGCTCAACCCCTGCAACGCCCATATCGAGGAAAAACTGCGCCAGCTGTTCGAAACCGCGCTTTCGGAGGGGGTAGAGGGTTAGGACCGCAGTGGTTTCATGACGCGACGACGCGCTAGACGCGGCGTCCCGACATGGCTTGACCGCAGACCCTGGCAAGGAAGGTCAAGTTGCCGACCAGATACCTTCCGGCCAGTCGGCGCGGTTCTTGCAACAGGCGGAAGACCCATTCGATCCGCAGCTTGCGCCAGAGTTGAGGAGCGCGCGGAACAGCCCGCGCGGTAAAATCCAGAAACGCACCGACACAAACCGCAACGACGCCAAGCTTTTCGAAATTGCGTTCCGCCCACAGCTCCTGACGCGGCTGGCCCATTCCAACCAGGACCAGGCGCGCTCCAGAGGCCGTGATGGCCTGCCTGACCGCCTCCTCCTCATCACGGGAAAATATCCCGAGCGGTGGCCCACCACTCGTAAGTGCGGATAGCGCTCTTCGATCATGTCAGCGGCTTTGCGGACGTTCGATTCGGTTGCACCGAGGAGGAATATCGGCGTGCCGCGGTCCAGCCGCTCGAGCAGCTTGGGATCAGGTCAGTGCCGTTGAGATTTGAAGGGAATCGCGCCCGGTATAATAGCCAGCTCGCCATATCCGCACCAATCCCGTCATTCAGCACCGTCGCGCGGTTCATCGCGGAACGCAGCCCCGGATCGCGGGCGGCGAGATTGACGGTGTGAGCGTTCATGGAAGGTCACCACGCGCTTGGCCGAAAGCGCGGCAGCGAGAACGATATAAGGCGCCGGGCAATTGCTGCCCGCGATTTGCTGCGACCCGCCGCGGGCTTGCGGCTTTGAGATACTATGCTGCAGGTGCGAAGACAGCTACCGCTATGCGGCGGAATGCACGGTGGTGACGTTGAGCCGTCCTCTGCGGGCTGGTCTCCGCCGACCCCGGCGTCAGCCGAACCTCGCTGTCATTTGAACCGCAAAGCCGAAGCCCTGCGGCCCTGTGCGGAGTCCAGGCCGCTTCTGTGGGTAGCCAGGTTGGCCATCGCATCGGCGAGCCGTTTCAATTGAAGATAATCGGGTTCGTGTAAGAGCGCCCTTTGGGCGCGCGACAAGGCTGCCTGGGAGTGCTCCCGAGCCTCCTTTCTGAACGCCTCGTCCGCGTTCGTGGCCAAATGAAGGAAGGCTTTTTGCAGAGCGATGCCCACTTCGACGAGAGCGGCACCATCGCGTGCGATCGGCCGAAACGCGTCATCGAATAGCTTCGCAGGCAAAAGGGGTGGAACATGCACGCGGTGAAATGGGACGTGCCCGGCGCCTTCCTCGTCGCTGTCCTGCCAATGCGCCAGCAGGCGTGTGGCCGTACCGATGACGTCGATCGTCGTGCCGGGATCATTGACGGCAGGTGAGAGCGCCCTCGAGGCGATCTCCGCCAGAACGACCAGACCAAGCTCAGGGTCCTGCTCGAATGTCCGCGTGTCGCCGATGGTGAAACAATCCTGCAACGCCGCAGCTTCCTCGTCGCTCAGCTCGTCGACGTCCGTGATCACCGCTAAGGGGTCCGAGGGCGCGACAAAATCACCGGGCATGGCCTTGAGGTGAACCCGATAATCCAGCGCTTCCGCCCGCTCGTGCAGTTGCTTGGCATCGATGTTCCTGATGTAGCCGACGATGGGCGTCATCAAGCGGATGCCGGTTGGCGCTTCGTCGGTGGCCGGGGTCCCGCCCAGATGGGGCAGACGTTCTTGAAGCGCCTGCCGTGTGGCTTCCTCGACGCGGTCGATCACGACCGAGACCTTGCCGAGCTGCGATAGCTGATCGATCCACTTCAACAGCCGCAATATGACCAAGCCGATGACCAGAAGCGTCTCGACGAACAGGACAAACCGTCCAGCAGCCGAGTAGAGGTCCGTCGAAAGGGCGATGAGCCCGACGATGCTGAAGATAAAAGCGCCGATAAAAATCGACAGGGCGCTCTGCGCGCTGCGATCTTCCAGCAGCAGGGCGGCGGCGCGCGGGCTGGTGTTCGTCGTGACCGAGCCAATGGCGGCGACCATGGTGGCCAGGGAGAAGGTCGCAACCGCCAGCATGCTCGAGGCGAGCATCGACAGGATGTCCTGAATGGCATCCTCGGCGATAATCTCGACCCAGGATGCGGGCACGAACGGCCCGGCCAGATGGGCGAAGAACGCGGCCGCTACGGCGACCAGGCAGAACAGCGCTGACTTCAGCCAAAGAATGTGGCCGATGCGCGCCAAGATGAATCGTCGCTTGTCCATTCGGGCAAGACGACGGGAGGTGCTGCCGCGTTCCGGGCCGGTGTTCGGGAGATATCTCGCATTCGACGCCAGGACATCCTTGCAGGCGCACGGTTAGACCCCAGTTCCTATCGTGAACGAGACGATCGAAGCGATCGCGACTGCAGCTACGAAGGAAATCCCATGACTCCCCTCTCCATCCTCGAACTCGTCCGCGTAACCGAGGATACGGACGCCAAGGCGGCGCTGAACAACGCGCGGGACCTTGCCGTCCACGCCGAGAAGTGGGGCTACAGCCGCATATGGGTCGCCGAGCACCACAACATGGAAGGGATCGCCAGCGCCGCCACGTCGATCGTCATCGGCCATATCGCCGACGGCACGAGCACCATCCGGGTCGGTGCCGGCGGCATCATGCTGCCGAACCACGCGCCCTACATCATCGCCGAGCAGTTCGGAACGCTCGAGCGGCTCTATCCGGGGCGGATCGACCTGGGGCTCGGCCGAGCGCCAGGCACAGACCAGATCGCCGTGCGCGCCATGCGCCGTGCGCCCGACGCATCGGACCGGTTTCCGCAGGACGTTCTGGAACTCCAGGCATTTCTCGCTCCCGCCCAACCCGATCAGCGGATCATTGCCGTGCCGGCAGCCGGGACCAACGTGCCGCTGTGGATCCTGGGGTCGAGCGCGTTCGGCGCGTCAATGGCCGCCGAGTTCGGGCTGCCTTATGCCTTCGCCTCGCACTTCGCCCCGGCGATGCTGATGCAGGCGCTCGACATCTACCGCAGCCGCTTCAAGCCGTCGGAGCAGCTCGACCGCCCTTATGCGATGGCCGGCATCAACGTAATCGCCGCCGATACCGATGCTGAGGCCCGGCGCCTCTGGACCACGCAGCAGATGTCGTTCGCCGACCTGTTCGTCGGGCGGCGCGGACTGAGCAAGCCGCCGATCGACGACATCGAATCCTACTGGTCGCCGCACGAAAAAGCGCAGGCGATGAACATGCTGTCGCGCTCGGTGGTGGGTTCCCCGGAGACGGTACGCGCCGGCCTCGAGGCGTTCATCGCCGAGACCGGCGTCGACGAACTGATGATCGTATCGGACGTGTACGACCATCAGGACCGCCTGCGCTCGATCGAACTGATCGCCGAGGCGACGAAGGCCTAGAGCCTCCATTCAGGATTGCCATCCTTGATGCCCTGCGGCCAGATGCCAAAGGGTGTCGCGAGCACCACCGGTTGTCGGCCTGCAACCCAGACGACAGCGAGCCCGGTGACATCGGCCCGGCCCTGTAAATCAAAAGGGGCGCTCTCCGACGAGGCGAGCGCCCAAGCTATTGGAAATCAAGTTGTACAAGTCGTGGCGCGCCCGGCAGGACTCGAACCTGCAACTCCAAGCTTAGAAGGCTCGTGCTCTATCCAGTTGAACTACGGGCGCGTTGCGGACGCAGATAGCGCGGTTTCGTGCGGCCGCAAATCTTCATCGGACCGGTTCATGGGGAAACGCGCTGGCATCGGGCGAAACGCGCCGGCCGATCACTCGGCCAGCAGCGCGATCGCCAGGTAGATCAGAATGAAGCTGCCGAAGCCGAGCAGCGTGCCGGCGACGAACACCAGGCGCACGATCAGCGGATCGACGTTCATGTATTGGGCGAGGCCGGAGCACACTCCGAAAACCTTGCCGTTGGCGCGGTCGAGGCGGAGCCGGGTCTGCTCGCGCGAGGCGGCGGTGCGGTCGGCGGGGCTCACGCCAGGATTCCCACGATCGAGTTCACTTCGTGCGCCGAGACGGCAAGGCTGTTGACGAACAGCAGGCCGCTGATGAGGACGGCGGCGGCGCCGGCCAGGGCGTGCTTCATGTAGTAACCGAGGTTGTGCATGTCGTAATCCCCTTTGGTGTTTTCGGCGCCAATCCGCCGATGCGGAGCGTATTGCAGGGGGTGTGCCAATTTTGAGAAACGGCGGAATTCCGCGCTTTCTGCTCTGTTAAGATCAAGTTCACCATGAAGCACGTCGCCACACCTTGGCGGAGTTTTCCAACTGTTGGTGAGCACGTTTCGCGGGTAGTCCGCTGCGGGGCCATGCCGTAACAGCGCCTGCACCCATGGCGCTCGACCGCATCACCCTGACCCGTTTCCGCAACCACGCGGCGAGCCGTCTCGACGGCAGCGCCAAACTCAACCTGCTGGTCGGCGAAAACGGAGCGGGCAAGACCAACGTGCTGGAGGCGCTGTCGCTGCTCGCTCCCGGCCGCGGGCTGCGCCGGGCCAGCCTGGCCGAGCTGCCTTTGGACGGGACAGGAGCTTTTGCCGTCAGTGCCGAACTGCGTGGCCGCGATGCCGCGGACGGCGTGCAGCTCGGCACAGGCACGTCCGCCGAGCGCCCCGGACGCCGGCTGGTTCAGGTGAACGGGGCGGAAACCAGCGCGGTGACGCTGGGCGAATGGCTGGCGATGGGCTGGCTGACACCGGCGATGGACCGCCTGTTCGCCGACAGCGCCAGCACCAGGCGGCGTTACATGGACCGATTGTCGCTGGCGCTCGAACCCGGTCATGCCCGCCATGCCTCGCGCTACGAAGCGGCGCTGCGCGAGCGCAACCGGCTGCTCTCGGCACCGGACAGCCCCGACCCGCGCTGGCTGGATTCGCTGGAGGCGCAGCTCGCCGCGGCAGGCGCGCTGCTGGCGCAGAACCGGGCGCGGACGGTCGAGCGGCTTGCCTCGGCGCTGGCCGAACTGCCCGAAGCGCCATTCGCCCGGCCGGCGTTGGGTTATGCCGCTGGAGGGCCTATCGAAGCCGATGCGCTGGCCGCCGAGCTGGCGCAGCACCGCGCCCGCGATCGGGCCGCCCAGCGCACGTTGACCGGCCCGCACCGCGACGAATTGGTGGTGACGATGGGGCGCGGCGGTATGCCGGCCGCGAGCTGTTCGACCGGCGAGCAGAAGGCGATGCTGATCGCGATGACTCTCGCGCATGCCGAGCTGGCCGCGGCCGGCCGCCCCGGCGTGCTGCTGCTCGACGAAGTGGCCGCGCATCTCGACCCGGTTCGGCGCGCGGCGCTGTTCGAGCGGCTGGGCAGCGGCGGCGCGCAGGCGTGGCTGACCGGAACCGAGCTCGCGCCATTCGCCAGCATCGAGGCCGACGCGGCGGTGTGGCGGGTGGCCGGCGAAGCGGTGGAACGGCTCTGAAGCCTCGGTCTCCGCGCCGTCAGTCCTCGTCCGGCAAGGCCGTGGCTACATCGTCGGCGGTGGCGGCGACGAGCGCTCCGATCCCTTCGGCGGTCGGGTGGATGCGGTCGTCCTGGATCAGCTCGGGCTTGTCGTAGACCGCCTCGAGGAAGAACGGGACCAGCGCCGCGTCATAGCGTTGCGCCAGCTCCGGATAGAGGTTGTCGAATTCGCGCACGAACGCCTCCCCGAGATTGGGCGGGGCGCGCATGCCCATCAGCAGCACCGGAATCTCGCGCCGCTGCAGCTCGGCGAGGATCGCCTCGATGTTCTCGCGCGTCTCGGCCGGCGGCAGCCCGCGCAGCAGATCGTTGCCGCCCAGTTCGACGATCACGAGGTCGGGTTTCTCATCGAGGCTGTCGAGCACGAAGCCGATGCGCTGCAGCCCCGCGGCTGAGGTGTCGCCGGAGACTCCGGCGTTGATGACGCGAACGTTGTGGCCGCGGCCGCGTAGCAGCGCTTCGAGCTGCGCCGGGTAGCTGTCCCGCTCGTCGACGCCGTAGCCGGCAAACAGGCTATCGCCGAAAGCGAGGATACGGTGTTCCGGTCCGGCGACTTCGGCGTTGGCGAGCGCGCGAACTTCCCGCGGGCCGGAGCCGTCCGGCGCCGTCGCCTCCTCGCCGCCGCAGCCGGCCAGCGCCAGCGCCGCCACCAAACCCACTCCTGCCTTGCGCATCGCCGCAACTCTCCTTGTTCGGAGGCTTTCCCTATGCCATCTCGCCGGCGTGACAAGTGCCCTGACGACCCCGGCCGCCATCGAGGCACGCAATCTGCGCCTGACGCTCGGCGACGGCGAAGCAGCCGTGGAAATCCTCCGCGGCATCGATCTGACCGTGGCGACCGGCGAGACGCTGGCGCTGCTAGGCCCCTCGGGCTCGGGCAAGAGCTCGCTTATGTCGGTTCTCTCCGGCTTGGAGCGCGCGACAAGCGGCTCGCTCACCGTGGCCGGCGCCGATTTCGAGCGGCTCGACGAGGACGCCCTCGCCCGCGCTCGCCGCGGCCGGATCGGAATCGTGCTCCAAGCCTTCCACCTGCTGCCGACGATGACCGCTCAGGAAAACGTCGCCACCCCACTGGAGCTTGCCGGAGAAGCAGACGCCTGGGCGCGCGCAGCGGCGGAGCTGGAAGCCGTCGGCCTCGGCCACCGCCTTGCCCATTATCCGGCGCAGCTTTCCGGCGGCGAGCAGCAGCGCGTCGCGATCGCCCGCGCCACCGCGCCGCGTCCGCCGCTGATCTTCGCCGACGAGCCGACCGGCAATCTCGACGCGAAGACCGGCGCCGGCATCGTCGAGCTGCTTTTCGCGCGCCGCGCGGAGACCGGAGCGACGCTGATCATCATCACCCACGACGAGGCGTTGGCGGCGCTGTGCGACCGGGTCGTTACCCTGGCCGACGGGCGCATCGTTTCAGACACCGCTGCAGCCAAGGCGGCATGACCACGCTGAGCTGGCCCGTGGCCTGGCGCATCGCCCGGCGCGACCTGCATCGCCGCTTCCGGGGCCTGCGACTGCTGCTGGTCTGCCTGTTCCTCGGCGTCGGCGCGCTGGCGGCGATCGGCACATTGACCGGCGCGATCCGCGGCGAACTCGACGCGCAGGGCCGCGAGATTCTCGGCGGCGATCTCGAGGTGGAAGTCTGGCAGCGACCGCTGAGCGCAGAAGAGCTCGCGCTGCTCGGGACTTATGGTGAGGTGTCGCAGGGTCTGCGGATGCAAGCGATGGCCAGCACAGGCGAGGCAGCGTCGCCGATCGAGCTGAAGGCAGTCGACGACGACTGGCCGCTATACGGCACGCTGACGCTCGCCGACGGGCGCGAAGCCGGTGCCCCACCTGCAGGCCAAGCATGGATCGCCGCGGGCGCTGCCGAGCGGCTCGGCATCGGCCCGGGCGACCGTTTCCGCGTCGGCACGGCGGACCTGGTCGTCGGCGGGATCATCGACGCAGAGCCTGACCGGCTTAGCGAGGGGTTCCAGCTCGGCCAGACGGTGATCGTGCCGCTCGAAGTTCCGGCCGCTGCCGGCCTCACCGCGCCCGGCGCGATGTACCAGTCGAAGACGCGGGTACGCTTCAGCGGCGGCGACGACCCGGCCGAAGTCGAGGAGGCGATCGTCGCCAGCCGGCCTGAGGCGGGCTATGACATTCGCACGCGCGAGCGAGCCTCGCCCGGCGCAGAGCGGTTCGTCGGCCGAATGGGGGAGTTCCTGACGCTCGTCGGCCTTGCCGCTCTGGCGATTGCCGGGATCGGCATCGGCGGCGGCGTCGCTTCGTACCTCGAAGCACGGCGCGGCAGCATCGCCACGCTCAAGATTCTCGGCGCAACCAGTGCCGACATCGTTCGTATCTATGCCCTGCAGATCGGCGCCGCGGCACTTGCCGGCACGCTGGCGGGGCTTGCCGCGGGCGTGCTGGTGACGCCGCTGCTGGCGCAAGCGCTCGGCGACCTTCTTCCGGTGCGGCCAGGGCTGGTGTTCGACCCGGGCGCGTTGCTGCGGGCGGCGCTGTTCGGCCTGCTCGTGGCATTGATCTTCGCTGCGCCGCCGCTGATGCGGGCGCAGCGCTATCCGGCGATGGCGCTGATGCGCTCGCGCATCGTTCCGCTGAGCGGCGCCTGGCGGTCGGCACTGTGGCCGGTCACGCTCGGCCTCGTTGGCATTGCTGCGCTGGCGCTGATCGGTTCGCCGCAGCCCGGCCTCAGCGCGCTGTTCCTGGGCGGTGCGGCGCTGCTGCTGCTGATCCTGTGGGGGCTCGGCAAGGCGATCCGCGCCGTGGCGGAACGCTGGCCGCGGCCGACGAATCCGATCGCTCGCGCTGCGCTCGCCAATCTCCATCGGCCCGGCTCGGCCACCGGATCGCTGGTGACGGCGCTGGGTTTCGGGCTCGCCGCGTTCGTGCTGCTGGCGGCGGTGCAGACGAGCCTTGAAGGCAACATCATGCGCAGCGTGCCGCAGCGCGCGCCCGATTACTTCGTGCTCGACATCCCGCGCGACCGGCTTGGCGAGTTCGAAAACACGGTGCGCCGCCATGCGCCGGATGCCGAGGTGGAGGCAGTGCCGACCCTGCGCGGCGCCATCCTTGCTTACGGGGCGGCGGACAATCCCACGGTGGTCAGCGAACTGGACGAGCTGCCGGAAGGCGCCTGGGCGCTGCGCGGCGAACGCGGGCTGACTTATGCCGAGCGCCTGCCCGACGGCAATTCGCTGGTGGCCGGCGAATGGTGGCGCGAAGGCTATGCGGGCGAGCCGCTGGTCTCGGTCGATGCGGAACTGGCGCGCGCGGCGGGGCTGGAGATCGGCGACTACCTGACGGTCGGGCTGCTCGGGGTCGAGCGCACGGCCCGCGTCGCCAACCTGCGGCGCATCGACTGGGAGAGCATGGGCTTCAACTACGTGCTGGTGTTCTCGCCCAATGCGCTGTCCGACGCCCCGCACAATCTGGCCGCCACCGTGTCGTTGCCCGAGGGCGCGGCGGCCGCGGGCTTGCTGCGCGACCTGGTGCGCGCTTTTCCATCGAGCTCGGTCATTGAAGTCGGCCCGCTGCTGACCCAGGCACGCGAGATACTCGGGCAGGTGTCCCTGGCGATCCTCGCCGCCGCGGGCGTGGCGGTGCTGGCGGGCATTGCCGTGCTGCTCGGCGCCATCGCCGCGGCGCGCGCGGCGCGGCTTTACGATACCGTGATCCTGCGTGTGCTGGGCGCGAGCACCCGCCAGCTATTGACCTTGCAACTCGCCGAATTCGGGATGTTGGCCGCCATGCTGGCCTTCGTTGCACTCGGGTTGGGTGGAGCGCTGGCCTGGCTCGTCATCGTCCAGTTGTTCGAGTTCGAGTGGATGCCCGACTGGCCGCGCGTGCTCGCCGTGCTCGGCGCGGGCATTGCTCTGGTGCTGGCCTTCGCGCTGGCTGCCTCCCTCCCGCTGCTGCGGGCGCGGCCGGCGCAGACACTGCGAACGCTGTAGGCGGTGCCGGCCCTTTTCCTTTCCCCACAGCGCCGCTAGGGCTTCGAAATACTTGGTTTCGCATCTTACCAAATATTACAAAAATGCTTGCGTGATTGTAATATTTGAACTTAGGTCGAGACGAGCCAAGGCAAGGATTTAGAAGATGGTCGACGCCCCCGCCCTCGATTTTACCCGCATTCCTCACCCTGCCCCGGTTCCTGGTGCAAGCCGTCAACAGGCGATTGCCGACCCCGGATTCGGCACGCTGTTTACCGACCACATGGTCTCTATCGACTGGGCCGAAGGCAAAGGCTGGCACAACCCGACGCTCGGCCCGCGCCAGCCGATCAGCCTCGATCCAGCGGCCGCGGTGCTGCATTATGCGCAGGAAATCTTCGAAGGATTGAAGGCCTACCGGCTCGACGACGGGACGATGGCGCTGTTCCGTCCTGGCGAGAACGCGCGCCGCTTCAACGAATCCGCCCGGCGCATGGCGATGCCGGAGCTGCCCGAGGACGCCTTCGTCGAAGCGGTGCGGCAGCTTGCCCTGGCCGATCGCGACTGGTTCCCCAGCGTCGAAGGCGGCTCGCTCTACATGCGCCCCTTCATGTTCGCCAACGAGGCGTTCCTGGGCGTGCGGCCGGCCAAGACTTACAAGTTCCTGGTGATCTGCAGCCCGGCCGGCAACTACTTCAAATCGGGCGTGCCTGCGGTTTCGATCTGGGTATCCGGCAGCTACACGCGTGCGGCCCCCGGAGGGACGGGCGCCGCCAAGTGCGGCGGAAACTACGCCGCCAGCCTGGTGCCGCAAGCCGAAGCGATTGCCCGCGGCCACGACCAGGTCGTGTTCCTCGATGCCGCCGAGCACAAGTGGGTCGAGGAACTCGGCGGAATGAACGTGTTCTTCGTGTTCGACGACGGCCGCATCGTCACCCCGCCGCTGACCGGCACGATCCTGCCCGGCATCACCCGCGACAGCCTGCTGACGCTGGCACGCGAAGAGGGGCTCGACGTGCGCGAGGAACGGTACAGCCTCGAGCAGTGGCGTGAGGACGCGACCAGCGGGCGGCTGGTGGAGTGCTTCGCGTGCGGCACCGCGGCGGTGGTCACCCCGATCGGCCGCGTTGCCGGCGAGGACAGCGAGTTCACGATCGGCAGCGGCGGTCCCGGGCAGCTGACCAACTCGCTGCGCGCCAAGCTGGTCGCCATCCAACGCGGCAACGCCGAAGATCGGCACGGCTGGGTCAAGCGGCTCGACTGACCATTAGGTGAAGCCTGGGCCGTCCACTCGGCCGGGCGCGGGCGTTTGCCAGACCAAAGGGACGGCCATGACGAAGAAGTCCTCCACAGCCTGGCTCGGCGCCGCTGCGCTGGCCCTCGTGCCCGCGTCGGCGCTGGCGCAGGACCCGCCGGCCTGGATCGAGCGCAGCAACGAGTACACGATGCGCCTGCTCGAAATGGAGGCGCAGTTCTCCCCCGAGAGCGCCTCGCAGACCGGGCTCGAACGTTATGACGGCCTGGCAATGGACATCGGCCCGAACGTCAGCGAGCGCTACCTTGCCGCGGCGCGCGGCGTTCTGGCGCAGTTCGAAGCGGCGCATGCTGCCGAAACCGATCCGCTGCTCAAGCAGGACCTGCAGATCCTGATCGACTCGGTGCAGCAGAGCATCGAGGGCACCGAGCTGAGCGATCGGCTGACGCTCGACTGGTACGATATCCCGCGCACTGTTTTCGGGGTCATGAACGGGCTGCTCGACGACCAAGTCGAACCGGCGCGCCGGCAGACGGCGAAAGTTCTGCTCGAGCGTTATACCGGCCTTCATCCGGGCTCGACGCCGCTGGTCGATCACGCCCGCGCGCGCTGGCAGGAGAGCCTCGGCCCCGGCAAGGTCGGCCCCTATCGCGGCAGCGTCGAAGACACGCTGAGCAAGACCGACACTTACATTGCCGGCGTCCGCGAGCTGTTCCAGCGCTATCAGATCGAAGGCGCTGAGGAAGCGCTCGACCTGATGGAACGGCAACTGCGCGACTATGCCGAGTGGGAGCGTACCACCGTGCTTCCCGCCGCGCGCGAGGACTTTCGCCTGCCGCCGGAACTCTACGCTTACCGGCTGAAGACCGTCGGTATCGATCTGCCGCCCGAGGAGCTGATCTCCCGCGCCCGCCGCGGCTTCTACGAGACGCGCGCGCAGATGCAGGCGCTGGCGCCGCTGGTTGCCGCGAAGTTCGGCTTTGCCGCGACGGACTACCCCTCGGTGATTGCCGAGCTGAAGAAGGCGAAGATCCCCCAAGAGCGGATGGAAACGCACTACACCGAAGTGCTGGGCGAGCTTCAGCAGATCGCCGCACGCGAGCGGGTGGTGAGCCTGCCCGACTACCCGGTGCTGATGCGGCTCGGCACGGAAGCGGAGAACGCTGCCAGTCCGGCGCCGCACATGCGGCCGCCGCGGCTGATCGGCAACACGGGGGAGCGCGGCACGTTCGTGCTGACCACCGCCGTGTCGCCGGTTCCGGGGGAGGAGCCCAACGACTTCAACTTCGAAGCCGCCGCCTGGACGCTGAGCGTCCACGAAGGCCGTCCGGGGCACGAGCTGCAGTTCGCCCAGATGGTCGAGCGCGGGGTCAGCCAGGCGCGCGTGCTCTATGCGTTCAACAGCGTCAACGTCGAAGGCTGGGCGCTCTATGCCGAGGCCGAGATGCTGCCTTACGAGCCCGTCGAAGGGCAGCTTATCGCCCTGCAGCACCGGCTGCTGCGCGCGGCGCGGGCCATGCTCGATCCGATGCTGAACCTGGGGCTGACCGACGTCGAAACCGCCGAGCGAGTGCTCGCCGAGGAAGCGCGGTTCTCTCCGTCGATGGTGAAGCAGGAAGTCGACCGCTACACCTTCCGCTCGCCCGGGCAGGCCGGCAGCTACTTCTACGGCTACAGCCAGCTGATCGACTTGCGCACCGAAACCGAACTGGCCCTCGGCGACAAGTTCGACCGGATGGCGTTCAACGATTTCGTCGTGGCCCAAGGGCTGTTGCCGGTCGCGCTGCTCCGCGAGGCGGTGCGGCAGGACTTCATTCCCGCGCAGGCCGCTCGCTAGGCCCGATCTCAGCTATTCCCCGGAGTTTCCATGCTGCCATTCTTCCGCATCGTCGCCCTGGTCGAAGGCGTGACCACGCTCGCGCTGTTCCTCGTCGCGATGCCGGTCAAGTACTGGCTGGGCAATCCGGCGCTGGTGCCGCCGGTGGGGATGACGCACGGAGTGGCGTGGCTCGCCTACCTGCTGGCGATGGTGGTCTGCCTGCCGGGCAGAGGCTTCACCGGCTGGGAATGGGTGCGGACGTTCGTCGCCAGCCTGTTTCCGTTCGGCACGTTCCTCAACGACGGGCTGATCAAGCGCAAGATGGCCGCTGCCGGTGACGGAGTGGTGTCAGCCGGCTGAGTGGCGCCGGCTCAGTCCATCGCGTCGCGCTCGGCGACGTAGGCCGGCCGTTCGCTGAGGAACAGCCGGATGTGGTCGAGCATCGCCGGCTGCAGCGGATGAGCGAAACGGAGGCCATGCGTATCGCCGATCCGCCAGCGAACCCGCGCGTCGATGACGCTCGCTCGGCCGATGGTCAAAGTGACCGGAGTTCCCATCGCCAGCCGGCGCAGCGGCGCGATGAAGCGGCAACCCGTCGCGGAGACATTGGTGACGTTGACCGCCTGTCGAACGATATCGCCCACCCGGGCATCGGCTTCGACAGCGATATTGTAGCGAGGCTCTCGCCGAACTCCGTCCCCCATCCCTGTATCCCCCCGTGAATAACCGGAAGGGATCGCACAAACTCGTTAATCTTGGGTGACCGCTCAGGCGACCGGCTGGCGTACGGCCTGCAGCACCAGGTCGCTCGCCCGCTCGCCGATCATGATGGCGGTGGCATTGGTATTGCCTTGCGGGATAGTCGGCATGATCGAAGCATCGGCGACCCACAGCCCGCTCACCCCGCGCAGCGCGCAATCGGGCCCGACAACCGCCAGCGGATCGTCGGCCGCGCCCATCTTCGCGGTGCCTACGGGATGGAACATCGGGATCGTTGCGGCCCCGACATAGCCGCGCAGCGCTTCGCGGCTGCCCGCCGCCGCGCCGGGGCGGATTTCGGCTTTGACGTGAGGCGCGATCGCCGGCTGACCCATGATCTTGCGCGCGATCTCCAGCCCTTCGACCAGCTGCGCCGCGTCGTCCTCGTCGCCCAGCAGCCGGTGTTCGATCTTCGGCGGCGCAGCCGGATCGGCCGAGCGCAGCGATACGCTCCCCCGCGAATTCGGACGCATCAGCGCAACGAACGTGCTGACCGCGGCATCCTTGGCCAGCGCCAGGTTGCCTTTCGGCGTGATCTCGAAAGCGAAGGCGCTGAAAGCGAGCTGCAGGTTGGGCGCGGACAAGCCATCGCGGCTGCTCACGAAGGCCTGCGCATGGCCGATCCCGGTCGTCAGCGCACCGCTGCGGGCGAAGGCGAACGACAGCAGTTGCCGGAAACCTGCCAGTCCCCTCGCCTCGTTGTTGAGCGTGTGCGCCGAAACCGCGTTCACCAAGTGGCAGCCGGGATGCTCCTGGAGGTTCTGCCCCACCCCCGGAAGGCCGCGCACGACAGGGATCCCATGCTCCTGCAGGTGCGCGGCGGGGCCGACGCCGGATAGCATCAGCAACCGCGGCGTGTTGAGCGCGCCGGCGCTGAGCACCACCCCATGGCGCGACGAAAGCGTGCGGATTTCCCCTCCCTGGCGGACCGTGACGCCGTTCGCCCGGCCGTCCGCCACGTCGACTTTCAGAACCTTCGCTTCGAGCATGATCTCGAGGTTCGCCGGCTTGTCGCGCAAGTAGCCGTGCGCTGTGGAGCAGCGCAGCCCTTGCCGCTGCGAAAGCTGGATGAAGTCCACCCCTTCGGAAACCTCACCGTTGAGGTCGGACGAGCGCGCAATGCCCGCCTGCTGAGCAGCTTCGATCCACTCCTCGGTGATCTCGTAGCGCGAACGCACCTCGGACACATGGATCGGCCCGCCCTGCCCCCGCCAGGCGTCGGCTCCGCGCTCGTTGTGCTCCATCCGCCGGAAGTACGGCAGCACGCTGGCATAGTCCCAGCCGGCAGCACCGAGTTCGGCCCAGTGGTCGTAGTCCCACTGGTGGCCGCGGATGAACATCATCCCGTTGATCGCGCTGCCCCCGCCCAATCGCTTGCCGGCGGGCCAAACGTCCGGACGCCCGCCGACCGAAGGATCGGGCTCGGCGCTGTAGCACCAGTCGAAGTCCGGCTTCTGGACGATCCCGCTCATCAGCGCCGGCACCGCAACGCGCAGGTCCTTGTGGCTCTTGCCCGCCTCGACCAGCAACACACGCAGTCCCGCTTGTGCAAGCCGCGTGGCACAGGCCAGCCCGGCGGAGCCGCCTCCGACGACGATCAGATCTGGCTCTGCCATGACATCCCTCTCCCCGCGGCGCTGCCGCATCCCACAGCGCCTTCGCCCATGACGCGCCAGCTTGGCAAGGCTTGGCTGCACGAGCCGGGAACGAGGACAGCCCCCACGCGCTAATGGAGCAACGCCATCACTATGCGGAGAACCCCCATGTCATTCCTCGACAAACTCGTCGCCGCCGTCACCCCGCCCGAAAGTGAAGAGGATCGCGCTGAAGCGCGCGCCAAGGCCGAGCAGCTCAGCCGGGGTCATGGCTGGCTGGCGATGGTGCTCGATCATCACCGTCAGATCGAAAGCGCCATCGAACGTGCCCGCACCGGCCCCGACGCCGCCACACGCAAGCAGGCGCTGAAGGAAATGGCGCTGGTCCTCAACGGTCACTCGCTCGCCGAGGAAACCGTACTCTATCCCGCGTTGGTCGAGCATCACGAGACGCGTTGGTCGAGCATCACGAGAAAGGTGCGGCAGGGATGAGCTTCGAGGAGCACTCGATGACCAAAGTGCAGATGCACGAGATCGAGCACCTCGACCCGATGAGCCAGGACTGGCTCGACAAGCTGGAGCACATCCGCGGCGCGCTGCTGCATCACATGTACATGGAAGAAGGCAGTCGGTTCGCCGATCTGGCCGAGAAGGCCGGCACCGAAAGCGGAATGCTGACGCAGCGCTTTGCCGAGGAATACGAGCGCTATACCGGCAACAACCGAATTGCAGAGCCGATTTCCCAGCTCGCCTGAGGCACGCTAGAACCATGCCGCCGGGAGGGGCAGCTGCCCAACCCGGCGGTCTGATACACTCGGCCGGCTAGCGTCGAGGCGCACCATTTGACGGTGTGCAGAAACCCTGCAACCTAATCGCACGATCGGCGTTGTCGATTGGCGTCAGAGGGTTGGGGGCGAACATTCCGGCACAAAAATTACAGGCTGACCTCATCGCCGCCCGCAACGCGCTGCGTGAAAGCGATGCCCGTTTCAACACACTCGCCGACGCTCTGCCACACATGGTGTGGTCGACGTTGCCCGACGGC
>JAJUJV010000058.1 GCA_029265155.1 Altererythrobacter sp.
ACGACGGCATCGAAGTCGAAGCCTACCATGCCGAGAGGGCGGGCGAGTACCTCGAACACGCCTGGGCCCTGCTGCGCCGTAATTTTCGCGAAGGCCCGCATGACGTTCTCGGGCATGCAATGACCGTCCGGCTGGCCAGTACCCGAGGCAACCCGTTCGGCTTGCTGATAGACGGTGAGCAGGCTGAGGCAGGGGCCGAAGCGGAGTTCAAGCTGGCCGCGTGCGAAGTCGACCTGCTAGCGACCGAGGGCAATGACTGAAACGACCCTTTTCCACCTCAGCGACATTCATTTCGGGCTAGAGGACAACAGGGCACTCGACTGGGTGAAGCAGGAGATTGCCGAGCAACGGCCCGATGCCGTGGCGATCACCGGCGATCTGACGATGCGCGCGCGGCGGCGGGAGTATTCTGCCGCCTGCCATTGGATCCAGTCGCTCGACGTGCCGGTCACGGTCGAGATCGGCAACCACGACATGCCGTACTTCAACCCGATCGAACGTTTTTTCGCGCCGTATCGGCGGTTCCGCGGCATTCAGAACCTGATCCAGCGCGAAATCGACCTGCCCGGATTGGCAATCGTGCCGTTGAAGACCGCTGTGCGAGCGCAGCCTCGTCTCAATTGGTCGAAAGGCTGGGTCAGCCGTTCGGCGCTGCGCAAGTGCCTGGCGGCAATCGATGACTTGCCCGAAGGTGTGCGGGCGTTGGTAACGGTGCACCACCCGCTGCGCGAGGTAGGGACCAAGGGCACGGCGCTGACTGCCAACGGCTACAAGGCCTTATGCGAATTGGCGCAGAGGCCGGTGCTCGCTGTGCTGAGCGGTCATGTGCATGACCCATTCGATCTGGTCGAAGACACCGAGCACGGTCCAGTCAGGATGATCGGTGCAGGGACCTTGTCGCAGCGAGTGCGATCGACTCCGCCCAGCTTCAATCAGATCACCTGGGATGGAACGACTCTGCAAGTCCGCGCCCGCAATCTCGATGAAGTGCCGACACCGGCCATGCAGATCGATGACGTGCCGGAGAACGCTCTGCCTCCGCGCGAGCCGGGCGAACCGGTGGCGCCGGTCAATCAGGTGCCGCGTACCGACCCGCCGGTGCACTGAGGCGGCGTAAAGCCGCGCTCAGCGGCGCTCTCCATAGAAAGCGTTGACGAGGGCTTGCTCAGCTATGCGCAGTGCCGTTCGGGGTGCGCTGAAAGGCAGAACAGGGCGATGCTTCGAGTCTCCCGACAGAGCCGGGGGCGTCGTGATGTAGGTGCCGGTCGTTACCTCGTTCATGGCCGCAACGCCTGCGCAGAACCGTTCGAACCTCCGTTTGACAATCCTGTTGATGCGGCGTCGGTCGCGGCTGAGCAGCTCGAAACTGTGCGAAACGAGAGTGAAGTCGGAGATGCCGTAATCGCGCGCGTGTTCGAGGGCGGCGAGGATCTCGCGGCACGACAACGCGGTAAGCTGAGCATGGCGAAGACCATCGGCGCTGCCGATGCAACTCGTCGGGACTTCGATCACGCCGCAATGCCGGACAGGCTGCCGGTCGGCCGGACCGAGGCTGATCTCGCAGGCTGAGCACAAAATGCCCGGGCAGTGGCTGCTGTCATAGGCGATGCCGAGCGTAGCCAACGCTCGCAGGGTGTCGTCGTTGGCCCCGTAGTTGCCGGCGCGAAAAGCGACGGGCGGCGGCGCCCCTGCGGCGACCAGTGTCGTGGCTGCATAGTCGATCAGCACGCACTGTTCGTCGAACGTGAAATCCTTGATGTTGGCGCCCGTGCGCCCTGGTAACGGGTTGTCCGAGCCGGCGAGCGCAAGCCATTCAGGATGAAGGTGAAGCTGCACGTCATGGCCGCGCTCGACGATCGGGCCGACAACGTCCTCGATCGCAGCCACCCCCCAGAGCAATGCGGGCATCGGATCGACGAAGAACACGGCTTTCAAGCCGCAGCGGTCGAACACGTCGAGTTGGTAGCTCACGCCGACTGCGCCTTCGCGGGTGGCACATTCGATCGACTGGACGAAGTTGTCGCGGCGCGAGTCGCGGCCCCGGCGCATCGTGAAGCCCGCCTCGTACTCGGTGTCGATGGTGATGAACAACTGGGTCATGGCGTCGCGGCGGCTTCGAAATCGCTCGATTGGATTACGGAGAACGGCATCGTAGCGGCGCAGGGTTGAGAAAGTCCGACCAGGCGGGCGCGCACAAAAAAGGGCGGCCCGACAGGCCGCCCTCTTGATGTTCTTGAGTCTGGAAGCTTAGCGCTTCGAGAACTGGAAGCTACGGCGAGCCTTGGCGCGACCGTACTTCTTGCGCTCGACGACGCGGCTGTCGCGGGTGAGGAAGCCAGCGGCCTTGACCGTGCTGCGCAGCGCCGGCTCGTACTTGGCGAGAGCCTGGCTGATGCCGTGCTTCACCGCGCCGGCCTGGCCCGACAAGCCACCGCCCTTGACCGTGCAGATGACGTCGTACTGGCCTTCGCGACCGGCGATCTGGAACGGCTGGTTGATCACCAGGCGCAGCGTCGGACGAGCGAAGTAGACTTCCTGCTCGCGGCCATTGACCACAACCTTGCCGGTGCCCGGCTTCAGCCATACGCGCGCCACGGCATCCTTGCGGCGGCCGGTGGCATAGGCGCGGCCCTGGGCGTCAAGTTCCTGCTCGCGCAGCACGGCCGGGGTCGAAGGCGCAGCGGTTTCGCCCTCAGGGGCGGTGGCAGCGCCGGCAATCGCGCCCAGGTCGGCGAGATCGGTGACGGTTTCGGTGTTCTGTTCGGTAGCCATTATGCGGCAGCCTTGTTCTTGCGATTGAGCGATGCGACGTCGAACGGCTGGGGCTGAGTGCCCGCGTGCGGATGCTCGGTGCCGGCGTAGAGGTGCAGGGCCTTCATCTGCTGGCGGCCGAGCGGGCCGCGCGGGATCATCCGCTCGACAGCCTTTTCCAGCACGCGCTCGGGGAAGCGGCCGTCCAGCACCTTGTCAGCGGTGATCGCCTTGATACCGCCGGCATAGCCGGTGTGCTTGTAGTAGGTCTTTTCGCCGCGCTTGTTGCCGGTGAAGGCAACTTTATCGACATTGATGACGACCACGTGGTCGCCGCAATCGACATGCGGGGTGAAGCTCGGCTTATGCTTGCCGCGCAGGAGATTGGCGACGATCACTGCGAGGCGGCCGACGACCAGCCCCTCGGCATCGATCAGATGCCACTTCTTCTCGACCTCGGCCGGCTTAATCGACCGGGTGACCTTACTGAGGGCCTTCATGGCGCTTGTACCTTGTTGATGAAACATGGCGTGGCGCCCGATTCGCAGAAGCCACGCGGAGCCGGGCATTTGTCGCCGAGCTGGCTAAAAGTCAAGCAAACGCGCGGGTTAGCAGAGCGGTATTATTATACCACATCTCTAGCGGAGCAGCGAACTCAGCCATTCCTGGGTCGGTTCGGCTGCGGTATCGGTGCGCCAGCCGAGAACCGCCGGGGCTTCATACGGATGGATCTCGGCAAGCCGGGCGGTTGCTCTGTCGAGCAACGACGCGTCGGTCTTGAACAGGACGCCTACCTCACGCCCCTCGCCCCGCTCGCCGTTCCAGACATAGATCGAGCGCATCGGCGGCAGGATGTTGGCGCAGGCCACCAAACCTTCGTCAAGCAGCGTGGCTGCCGCGGCCGCAGCGGTCTCCTCGTCAGCGAACGGTGACCAGATCAGCGCGCTCAGCGCGGCCTCCCCTGGACATGCGCGCCCCAGGCCGTGGCAGCAACGAGCAAGGCACCGACGAGCTGGTGCATCGTGGCCAGCTCCAGGTTGACGGCGCTCAGCACGGTAGCGATGCCCAGAATGATCTGCGCGCCCAAAGTGGCATGGATCGTCAGCGAGGCTCGTGGCTCGCGACTCCGAGCCCGCGAGGCCAGCACCATCAGCGCGGCGAACGTCACCCACGCCCACCAGCGGTGCAGAAAGTGCAGCAGGAAGGGATCGTGGGTGAAAGCCCAGCCGATCCCGCGCGACCAGTCGACTTCGGGAATCAGTCGTCCCTGCATCAGCGGCCAGGTGTCGGACGCATGACCTGCGTTGAGACCGGCGACCCATGCGCCGAGTAGCAGCTGGATGAACAATATTCCCGCAACGAGAGCCGAGAAGCTGGTCAGCCGTGCCGGACGGGCACTACGATCCCGATGCATTCGCAGCATGTCGAGCGCCGTCCACACTAGCAGCGCGAGCGTGAGCAAGGCGGTGAGCAAGTGAATCGAAAGCCAGAAATGGCTGACGTCGGTGCGTTCGCCCGAGAGCCCGGAGCGGACCATGAACCAGCCGAATGCGCCCTGAAGACCGCCCAAAGCCAGCAAGCCGACGAGGCGCGGCTTATAGCCTTTGGGGATCGCGCCTTTCGCCCAGAACCACGCTAGCGGCAGGGCGAAGGCCAAGCCGATGACCCGGCCAATCAGGCGGTGAAACCACTCCCAGAAGTAGATGAACTTGAAGTCGCTCAGCGTCATGCCCGCGGGGCCGGTGACGTTTCGATACTCCGGGATCTGCTTGTAGAGTTCGAACTCCGCTTCCCATTGCTCTTCGGAGAGCGGCGGCAAGGTCCCAGTGACCGGTTTCCATTCGGTGATCGACAGTCCGCTCTCGGTCAGCCGAGTAATGCCGCCAACGGCGACGATCAGCACGACCAGAACCGCAACCGCCAGGAGCCAGCGAGCCACGGCCAAGGGTCGTGCGCGTCCGTTACCAAGGGAATTGTTTGCTGCCATCGTTCCCGCCCGTGCGACTATGGACGCTTCCCTGCGCCCTACCCTCTCAAAGAGCAAGTCTGCGGGAACTCCCAGCCTTGCGCTACGTTATATAGTTACATAGATGGCGCGCATGGGATCCTCCCCTTCTTTGATTCGTGGTCGGCTGGACCGGGCCGGATTGCTTTTGTCGGGCCTTTGCGCGCTGCATTGCGTCCTGGGTGTCATCATCGTTGCAGGCTTGGGATTGGGTGGGGGAATTTTCCTCGATCCCGCTATTCACCGCGTCGGGCTGGTGCTGGCCACTCTCATCGCCGCCGTCGCTATCGGCGTCGGCGCGGTTCGGCATCGGCGCGCCCTCCCCTTCGTTGTGGCCATGACGGGGCTTTCCTTCATGGGCGGCGCTCTCGCTGTCGGGCACGGCGTGGAGGAGGCCGTGTTGACCGTGATTGGCGTAACGCTGGTGGCCGCCGGGCACCTCCTCAACTTGCGCAAGGCGCGCTAGCCGCTATCTCGCAGCGGCCATGACCGCTCAACTCAACCTCACCGTCAACGGCGAGTCCCGCCGCTCCGCCGCCGCCACTATTGCCGAGCTGGTCGCCGAACTCGGCCTCAAGCCGGAGAAAGTCGCGGTCGAACACAACGGGACGATCGCCCCGCGCTCAACGTTGGCCGAAGCCAAGCTGTCGGACGGAGACGTGCTGGAAATCGTCCACTTCGTGGGGGGCGGCAGCGGTGCGCGCGACGACACCTGGACGGTGGCGGGGCACACGTTCCGCTCCCGCCTGATCGTCGGCACCGGCAAGTACAAGGACTTCGCGCAGAACGCCGCCGCGCTCGCGGCGAGCGGAGCCGAGATCGTCACGGTGGCGGTTCGCCGGGTTAACGTATCCGATCCGAACCAGCCGATGCTGACCGACTTCATCGATCCGAAGACGGTAACGTATCTGCCCAACACCGCCGGCTGCTTCACCGCCGAAGAGGCGATCCGTACCTTGCGCCTGGCACGCGAGGCCGGCGGCTGGGACCTCGTCAAGCTGGAGGTGCTCGGCGAAGCGCGGACCTTGTATCCCGACATGCGCGAGACTCTGCGGGCGACGGAGGTCCTCGTGAAGGAGGGGTTCAAGCCCATGGTCTATTGCACCGACGACCCGATCGCGGCGAAGCAACTGGAAGAAGCAGGCGCAGTGGCGATCATGCCGCTCGGCGCTCCGATCGGCTCGGGACTCGGCATCCAGAACCGGGTGACGATCCGGCTGATCGTCGAAGGAGCAAAAGTGCCGGTGCTGGTGGATGCGGGTGTGGGCACGGCCAGCGACGCCGCGATTGCGATGGAGCTTGGTTGCGACGGCGTGCTGATGAACACCGCCATAGCAGAGGCACGCGATCCGGTGCGGATGGCGCGGGCGATGAAGCTGGCGGTCGAGGCGGGTCGCGAAGCCTATCTCGCCGGACGCATGGCCACGCGCAAATACGCCGACCCAAGCAGTCCGCTAGCCGGGCTCATCTAGCCGGATTTCGTTACAGGCGTTGACCGCCTGTTAACCAAGATCGATGACACTCCATCCTCATCGAGGGAGGGCTGTCATGGCCAAGACCGGAACTGCGTCGCTGACCATTGCTGAACTGCGCGAGTTCGCCAGCTTCACGGAGGCCGAACAGCTGTTCATCGAGCGCGGCTTGGACATCGGCCTCGGACGCGGCGATGCGTTCAAGCTCTGGGGGCATGGTTCCGGAGACAAAGCCTCGATCCGTCAGCAGTACCTGGCTTATCGCGAATTGCGCGCGCTGCGCGAGAGCGTCCCGAGCGACGGCTCGCTGGAAGGCCTGCAGGACTTCATGGGAACGCTGCTGCGCGTCACGGCGCGCGACCTTGCGCAGGAGAAGCTCGACAGCTTTTCGGCCTATCGCTTTCTGTACGAGCGGCTGCTCGGCGCCAAAGCGCGGCCATGGCTGCCGGCGGCGTTCTGTGGTGCTGCGGCGCTGCCGCACATCCGCCCGGCGCGGCGCAAGATGCTGCTGCAGTCGCTCAGCGAAGCTGCTGCGACGGCCGCCGGTTGGTCCGAGCGCGAACCTTGCTTTTATCCTGAGAAAGTCGAGGCCGAGGCAGCTTAGCTCCTGTATAGCGCATCGATGCGATCGCCGTAGCGCTTACGGATCGCGTGGCGCTTTATCTTCAGGCTGGGAGTCAGCTCCCCGTTCTCGTTGGAGAATGGTTCGTCGGCAAAGGCGAACTGGCGCACCTTCTCGATGACCGAGAGGTCGCGGTTCACCCGGTCGATGGCCGCACGCATCGCGCTGCGAAATGCCGGTAGCGCCTGCAGGGCCGCCAGGTCGAACTTCTCGTCGTTTTCCTGGGCCCACGCGCAGGCCCATTCGGCATCGGGGACAATCAGCGCCACGATGTACGGTCGCTTGTCGCCGCTCACCATGGCCTGGGCGATCTCCCGCTGCAGCGTCAGCATGCCTTCGAGCTTTTGCGGGGCGATGTTGTCGCCCTTGTCGTTGACGATGATGTCCTTTTTGCGGTCCGTGATGACGATCCGGCCAGCCTCGTCGATGTGGCCGATGTCGCCGGTGTGTAGCCAGCCGTCGCGGATGGTCTTCGCGGTTTCCGCGTCGTTCTGCCAGTAACCGAGCATCACCAGCTCGCCGCGCACGAGGATCTCGCCGTCCTCGGCGATCCGCACCTCGACACCGGGCATAGGCGGACCCACGGTCGACAGCTTGATCTGCGCCGACGGGTAATTGACGCTGACCACCGGGGCGGCTTCGGTCTGGCCATAGCCCTGCAGCATGACGAGCCCCATCGCTTCGAAGAACGCCCCGACTTCCGGGTTGAGCGGCGCGCCCCCCGACACGAGCGCCTTGACCCGCCCGCCGAAGCGCTGCCGCACTTTCGGCCGCAAGGTCAGGTCGAGCAGCCGCTCGACGAACCAATCCGTGATCCGCCGCTGTCCCGCCGCGCGCCGTTCGGCGAGGGCGAGCGATTGTTCGAGCAAGAAGTTCGCCGCTTTTCCCTGCTTTTCGACTTGCCCGATGATGCGGTTGCGCAGAACCTCGAAGAGCCGCGGCACGACGACCATGAACGTGGGGCTGACCTCCTCCATGTTGCTGGCGAGCTTGTCGAGCCCTTCCGCGAACCAGATTTCGGCACCCAGCCCGATCGGCAAGTGCAGCCCCGCCGTGTGCTCGAGCGCGTGGCTGAGCGGCAGGAACGACAGGAACCGTTCGTCGCCCCAGCCGAAGTCTCCGGCCAGGATATGAGCGGCCCCGTCCACATTGCAGAGGATCGCTCCGTGATGGAGCAACACGCCGCGCGGTGCCCCGCTGGTGCCGCTGGTGTAGATGATGCAGGCGGGGTCACGCCGTCCGAGCGTGGCAATGCGCGCTTCTACCGCGAGGCGTGCGGCATCAGGGTCGCCCACCAGGAGATCGTCCCACACGTGGCAGGCAAAGCTGCTCTGCACCGGGCGCAACGGCTCAATGCCGATCACATGTGCGGCCATGCCGGAGCGGATGGCGGCGGGAAGCAGCGGCTCCGCCAGCTTGCGGCTGGATACGATCACCGCCTTGGCGCCGCTGTTGTCCAGGATGTGGAGATGATCGGCTTCGGTGTTGGTGGTGTACGCCGGCGTGGTGATGCAACCGGCCGCCATGATCGCGAGATCGGCGATGGCCCATTCGGGGCGGTTCTCGGAAACCAGAACGACGCGGTCGCCTTGTTCCAGGCCCAGGCGGCGCAGAGCTTCGGCAAGCAAGCAAACCTGCTCGGCAGCCTCGCGCCAGCTCAACGGTTGCCAGCGACCATCGCGCTTGGCGACCAGGAACGGGCGGTCTCCCCGCGCATCGGCACGGTCGAGGAACAACCGCACCAGGTTCGGCGCGGCCGCAAATTCCTTAAGCTGCAAAGCAGCGCCTCCATCCCAGTCGCCGGTAAGCCGGCTTGTTGTCGAGTTCTTTGGTTAGGCCGCGCGCCGTTGGCGCTCAAGAGCGCCAGCCGCCTCGGTGCGAGCTATTCGCGGACCGCCGTCCCTTCGCTGCGCGGATCAGCGGCGCCCACCCAGCCTGCCGATGTGCGCTGCGCCCCGTTTATCTTGAGCGGCAGCGCCCGTGCGGTGATCCCGCTGTGACCCATAGCCTGCAGCGACGGCACCATCGCCTCCAGCGCGCTGCCTTGCTCGATCGTGATGGTGTCGCCCGGGGAGAACAGCACCGGGAGAGCCATCGCTTCGCCCAGCGGCAGGCCGAAGTCGATCACCCCGACTAACGCTCGCGCCACTTGCACCGGGATCGTGGATCCGCCTGCAGCGCCGATCGCGAGCACGAGCTGGCCTCGGGCGTCATAGACCAGCGTCGGTGCCATCGAGCTGCGCGGCCGCTTACCTCCTTCGACGCGGTTAGCCACGGGCCTGCCATCCACCTCCGGCGCAAAGCTGAAGTCGGTCAGCTCGTTGTTCAGGTAGTAGCCGCCGACCATGATGCCCGATCCGAACGAGCCTTCGATCGTCGAGGTATAGGTCACCGCATTGCCGGCGCGGTCGACGGTGACGAAATGGGACGTTCCGCTGTCACGCGGCTCGTCGCCGTCCGGCCAAACCATCGCGACACCCGCGGGCGTACCAGGCGCGACGGCCGCCATCCGCCGATCCGGGTCTATCAACCCGCCGCGAGCGATGAGGTAACCCGGGTCCATCAATCCCGTGACGGGAACCGAGACGTAGTCGCTGTCGGCCAGATACCGTTCGCGGTCGGCGAAGGCGAGCCGCTGCGATTCGGCGAACAGATGCCAGAACTGCGCCGACTGCGGCCCCAGCGCAGCGAGGTCGAACCGCTCGAGCTGCTTGAGGATCGCGTAGACAGTCGTTGCGCCCGAAGACGGCGGCCCCATTCCGCAGATGCGGTAACCGCGATAGTCGCCGCAGACGGGTGGGCGCTCCTTCACCGCGTAGCTCGTGAGATCGCCGAGGGTCATTCCGGCGCGTGGGCTCTCTGCCGCTACCCGGCTGGCGATCGCCTCCGCATGCTCGCCGCTGTAGAACCATTCCGGGCCATGGCGGGCGATGTGCTCGAGCGTTTGGCCAAGCTGAGGATTGCGCACTCGCGTCCCCACGGGGAGCGGCTCGCCTGCGCTATCGTAGAACAGCGCGCGCCCTTGCGGATCGGCAGCGGCGCGGTTCGGCGCCCGTTCGAGGAATTCGCGGAACCTCTCGGTGATGACGAAACCGTCGCGAGCCAGAGCGATGGCCGGAGCAAACAAGTCGGCCCAGGGGAGTGCGCCATGCGCAGCATGGGCTTCAGCCGCGAGGCGGATGTTGGAAGGAACGCCGACGCTAAGGCCCGACAGCACGGCGTCCATAAACGGCAGCGGACGGCCGTCCTGGCCCAGGAACCAATCGGCAGCCGCAGCCGCAGGAGCGGCTTCGCGGCCGTCGAGGGTCTTGATCGTGCCGTCGGCCGAATGGTGCAGCAGGAACCCGCCGCCGCCGATCCCGGAGCTCTGCGGTTCGACCACTGTCAACGCGAGCATCGTGGCGATGGCGGCATCGGTGGCGCTGCCGCCCCGTCGCAGCATCTCGGCACCCGCTTCGGCCGCTCGCGGATCGGCAGCGCTGACCACGCCGGTGCCGGGCAAAGCGGAAGTGACCGGCCGTTGGACCTGCGCCGGATCGGCGGGAGCGGGTGTGGTGACGCAGGCGCCGAGCGCCAGTGGAACGAAAAGCAGAAGGAACCGGCGGAGCATCGAAGGGCCTGCTATTCGCTTCCCACGGCCTCGGCAATGGAAGTGAACCCATCACGCTGCATCAACGCCTCGAGGCCGCGGACGATACGCCGAGCGATCGCCGGGCCTTCATAGACCATGGCACTGTACAGCTGGACCAGGCTCGCCCCGGCGCGAATCCGTTCCCAGGCGTCCGCGGCCGTTGTGATGCCGCCAACGCCGATCAGCGGCAGCGCACCGCCGGTGGCGCGGCGGAAGTCGCGCACTCGCTGCAGGGCGAGCGGCTTGAGCGGTGCACCCGACAGGCCCCCTGCTTCGCCAGCGTCAGAGGAGCGCAGTGCCGGACGGGAAAGCGTGGTGTTGGAGACGATCAGCGCGCCAAGCCGCTTGTCGATGGCTATGCGAGCGATCGAGTCGATGTCGGCCGGCTCCAAGTCGGGAGCGACCTTGAGGAACACCGGCGGGCCTGCGTCGCCAAGCGCGTCGAGTACCGCGTCGAGCAGTCCGGTCAGCGCGCTTTCGTCCTGCAAGGCGCGCAAGCCCGGCGTGTTGGGGCTGGAGATATTGACCGCGAGGTAGGAGGCGAGCGGTGCCATGATCCGCGTCATCTGTGCGTAGTCGGCAACGCGGTCGGCGGAATCCTTGTTGGCTCCGATGTTGATCCCGACGATGCCATGCCTCTTGCGGTTTGCCAGCCGGGCTGCGGCGGCTGCCGCCCCGCGATTGTTGAAGCCCATGCGGTTGATCACCGCCCGGTCCGCGGCCAGCCGGAACAGGCGGGGCTTGGGATTTCCAGCTTGTGGGCGCGGGGTGATTGAGCCGACTTCGACGAAGCCGAACCCCTGCCCCAGCAGCGCATCGGGAACTTCGCCGTCCTTGTCGAAGCCTGCAGCCATGCCCAACGGGTTAGGGAAGGCAAGACCCGCAACCTCGGTTGTCAGCCGGCCGCCGGGAGCGGCGGCCTTGCGCGGCAGAGATCTCAAGGCGGCAATGGCAAGGCCGTGGGCGCGCTCAGGATCGAGCGTGAACAGCGCGGGGCGAAGCAGACGGTAAGACACGAGCGGCCTATGGCAGCGCCTCCAAACCGTGTCGATGCCGCCAGGCACGATACACATCTGATACATTTTTTGCGCGGCGGCAGGTTTGTGTCGCCTTTCTACAAGCTTTCGCTGGTACGGCAGACTAGGGCGCGATCTGCGACCCGAAGGGCTCAATGCTGTTTAGCAAAGAGTTCTCGACTTTCAGGCGGCTCCGGTTTCGGAGCCGCCTCTTTTTTGTCCGCATGAAAGCCGCGCTTGTTTGAATTCGCGGCCGACCGCTCCTAGATGAAATCGGAACGATTCGCTCCAGTTTGAGAACGGCTCGCAAGAATGCGCTTATCCAGTATGGCCGATTATGCCGTCGTCACGATGTGCGCCGCCGCGCGCCATTGCGGTAGCGCGCGTGTCTCGGCGGCGGACTTGGCCCGCGAGACGGGGCTGCCGGGGCCGACGGTGCAGAAGGTGGTGAGCTTGCTGTCGCGTGCCGGCCTGCTGCGCTCCACCCGCGGCGCCGGCGGTGGACTCAAGCTGGCCAGGCCGGCGGCCGCGATAAGCCTTGCCGACATCGTCGAGGCAGTCGAAGGGCCGATCGCTTTGACACCGTGTGTCGAGCAAGGTCGCGCAATCTGCGCGATCGAGACCTGCTGCAGTGTGCGGCCGCACTGGAGCGTTGTGAACGAAGCCCTGCGCGGGGCCCTGGCGGATGTTCCGCTGACCCGTCTTGCGCAGCCGAGAGTACCCGCATGACCGATCAAGTAGAGATTCAGGACCAGGCCGCTCGTGAGGCGGCCGCCAAAGCCGCCGAGTACGAGCACGGCTGGTCGATCGACATCGAGCAGGAGTTCGCCCCCAAGGGGCTCGACGAGAGCACGGTGCGCTTCATCTCGGCCAAGAAGGGCGAGCCCGAGTGGATGCTCGACTGGCGCCTCAAGGCGTTCAGGCTGTGGCAGGAAATGGAAGAGCCGAACTGGGCCAAGCTCGGCTATCCGCCGATCGACTACCAGGACGCGTATTATTACGCCGCGCCGAAGGCCAAGCCGAAGCTGCAGAGCCTCGACGAGGTCGATCCCGAGATCCTCAGCGTCTACGAGAAGCTCGGCATCCCGATCGAGGAGCAGAAGGTCCTCGCCGGCGTCGAAGGGGCGCGCAAGGTCGCGGTCGACGCGGTGTTCGACTCCGTTAGCGTCGCCACCACCTTCCGCGAGGAGCTGAAGAAAGCCGGCGTCATCTTCCTCTCGATCAGCGAGGCGATCCGCGAGCATCCCGAGCTGGTGAAGAAGTGGCTTGGCCGCGTGGTGCCGCAGCGCGACAACTACTTCGCCACGCTCAACAGCGCGGTCTTTTCGGACGGCACCTTCGTCTACATCCCCGAAGGCGTGCGGTGCCCGATGGAGCTCAGCACCTATTTCCGCATCAACGCCGAGAACACCGG
>JAJUJV010000199.1 GCA_029265155.1 Altererythrobacter sp.
CGCCAGGCTGCTCGACGACTGACGTCTAGCGTCCGACCTCGCCCAGCTTCCCGTCGCCGTCGAACTTCCCGGCCTGGTAGTCGAGGATTGCCTGGCGGATTTCAGCTCCGCTATTCATCACAAAAGGTCCATGCGATACGACCGGCTCGCCGATGGGATCAGCGTGCCCGAAGAGCAGCACCGCCTCTTCGCTGCCGGCCTCCACGACCACCGCATCCCCGTCGTCACCCAGGGTCACCAGATGGAACGGCTCTACCGCGGTTCCCGCCACCGTCACGCCGCCGCGCGCGACATAGAGGAACACGCTGCGCCGGCGCGGCGCCGGCAGCTCGGCGTGGCCGCCGGGCGCTAGGCGCACCGTCGACATGAACACGCCGGTGAGCGAGCGGATCGGCCCTTCGAAGCCGCCGAGCTCGCCCGAGATCAGCGCCAACTCGCCCGCGCTATTCGGCAGCGGCACCGCCGGTATCGCCTCTTTCTGCACGCCGGAGTACCGCGGCTCGGTCATTTTCAGCCGCGCCGGCAAGTTGACCCACAGTTGCAGGATCTCGAGCGGGCCGCCGTTGCGCTTGAACTGCGCCGGCGAGACTTCGGCGTGGATCAGCCCCGATCCCGCCGTCATCCACTGCACGCCCCCGGCCTCGATCACGCTCGCGTGCCCGCCGCTGTCGTAATGCGCGAGGTTGCCCGCGAGGATGAAGGTTACCGTCTCAAATCCGCGATGCGGATGCGGCCCGAACGGCAGTCCGTTGTTGCCGGGCGCATAGACCTGTGGCCCGTGGTGGTTGAGGAACAGGAACGGATCGACTTGCGGAAGGTCCGGCCCGGGCACCGGCCGCCGCGTCACGAGGTCGGCGATGTCGTCGCGCTGGGCGGGGTGAACGGCAGAGACGGTGCGCATCCGCCGGAAGTATGCACCCCGTGCCGCGCAAGCAAGGCGGGCCGGGGTCGGCTAGCCTCAGCTACAGCAGCAGCCTGCCCATTGACATCGACGCGGCCAGACACGAAATGCCCGTCGCGGCCCGGGCCCCTCTGGCGAGATTCGTCTCGTGATGTCGGACCGCATCGGAGGATCCGATGCTGAGGCCCGGCGATTGCCCCCAACAGGCTGAAGACCCTCCGGTGACCACGGTCTAAGGAGGACATATGACAATCAAGACGGTGTTCCTGCATGCCGCTTCGGAAACGCTCGACCCTGGTCGTAGCGCCGCGCACTATGCATTAGGCTTGGCCCGCCACTTTGAAGCTCATCTCGATGCGCTGGTTCTCGAACTCGACGTCGTTACGCCCAAGAGCTTCTACGGACGCCAGATCGCTACCGACCATCGTGCCCAGGTTGGGCAACGCAATGCTGACGTCGCGACGGCCGCTGCAGCGCTTCGTGAGGCAGCGGACACGCGCGGTGTCGATGCGACCGTCATCACCGAGCGCTCTCATGTTCATAGCACGCCGGAGATTGCGGTCGATTACGCTCGCCTGGCGGACATTGCCGTGGCTGGCGTGTGCCAGGAGGGTCTGCTCAGCGAGCGCACTATCGCCGAAGCCCTCATCTTCGAATCCGGGCGGCCAGTTCTGGTGGTACCGGTGGATCACGATACCGGCTTCGCTGCCCGCCTTATCGTGGTCGGATGGGACTATAGCCGTACGGCGGCGCGGGCGGTCGCGGACGCATTGCCTTTGCTGCGTATGGCCCAGGACGTGACGCTGGTCTCCTTCGGCGACGACATGGATTTCGCCACCAGCCTCTCGCCAGAGGACGTGGTGGCGGCGCTCCGTCGCCATGGAGTCGAGTCCCGCTTCGAGCAGATGGAGCGGCGCGGGCGTGACATTGGTGAAGCGATCTCCAATGCAGCCGCGGAGAGAGAGGCCGACCTGCTGGTGATCGGCGGCTTCGGGCAATCGCGCGCTCGCAGCTTCGTGCTGGGCGGCGCTACGCGGACGATCCTCGCGGCTCCCGCACTTCCGACGCTCTTCTCGCACTAGCATCCATGCTGCCGGACGTGGCGCGGCAAGGGCGGGCTCCCGTCATCCGCTCCGCGCGCCCGGCGAACTCATGATCGAGGTCTCCCGATGGACTTTCTTTTCACTGACTGGCTCGGAACCCCAGCTTGGTTCTGGCTCGCGTTCCTGTTCCTGGTCGCAGCGCTGACTGCCTTCGATCTCGGGGTCCTCCACAAGGAAGATCGCGAGATGGGTATTGGCGAAAGCCTCAAGCTCTCGGCCTTCTACATTGGTGTTGCCCTGCTGTTTGGAGCCTGGGTTTGGTACGCGCGCGGCCCGGAGCCGGGGATGCAGTATTTCACCGGCTTCTTCATCGAGAAGGCGTTGTCGATCGACAACGTCTTCGTCATCAGCCTCATCTTCACCTACTTCGCCATTCCCGCCAAGTATCAGTACCGGGCGCTGCTGTGGGGCATCATCGCCGTAATCGTGCTGCGCGGGTTGATGATCGCGGGCGGGGCTGCGCTCGTGAATGAAGCCTATTGGGTGCTGTACCTCTTTGCCGCCTTCCTGATTCTTACCGGTGTGAAGATGTTCTTCGCCGGCGATCAACCGATGGACGTCGCCAACAATCCTGCGGTGAAGTTCATTTCCCGGCACATGCGCGTCACGCCGCAGCTGCACGGCCAGCATTTCTTCGTGAAGACGCCCGATCCCAAGACGGGCAAGTTGGTGACGGCCGCGACCCCGCTGTTCCTGGCGCTGGTCGTCATCAATCTGGCGGACCTCGTGTTCGCGGTCGACAG
>JAJUJV010000132.1 GCA_029265155.1 Altererythrobacter sp.
GATCGCGCCGCAGACCGGTTTCCCGGCCCACCCGCACCGCGACATGGAGATCATCACGTACGTCCGGGACGGAGCGATCAGCCACAAGGACAGCCTCGGCAACGAAGGCCGCACCGAAGCGGGCGACGTCCAGGTCATGTCAGCCGGCACCGGCATCCAGCACGCCGAATACAACCTCGAGGACGAGACGACCCGGATCTTCCAGATCTGGATCATCCCCGACCGCCGCGGCGGCGAACCCACCTGGGGCGCGCGGCCGTTCCCCAAGGAAGCGCGCGACGGCCAGTTCGTCCCGCTCGCTTCGGGTATCGAGGGCGACGACGCTCTGCCGATCCGCGCCGAAGCGCGCGTGCTCGGCGCCACGGTCAAGGCCGGCGACACCGTGACTTACGAGGCGTCGGCCGACCGGCACCTCTATCTCGTGCCCGCCAGCGGCAAGGTTCGCATCGGCGACGTCGAAGTGAACGCCCGCGACGGCGCCGCGATTACCGATCTCGACCGGATCGAAGTCACCGCGCTCGAAGACAGCGAACTCGTCCTCGTCGACGCTCGCTGACGCAGACCCCCGGCAGGCCGGGCTTCCCCTTCGCGGCCTGCCATTCCCCCTTTGTCTGGAGAAGACCCAATGTCCCATACTTACGATGTCGCCGTGATCGTCGGCAGCCTGCGCGAAGGTTCGCTGAGCCGGAAGGCCGCCCAGGCGCTCACACGATTGGCCCCGTCCCATCTAACCTTCCGCTTCATCGAGATCGGCGACTTGCCGCTCTACGACGAGGATCTCGAAGGCGAGGCCGCGCCCGCCGCATGGACCCGGCTCCGCGAGGAAGTGCGCCAGGCCGATGCCGTCCTGTTCGTCACGCCCGAATACAACCGCTCGGTTCCCGGCCTGCTCAAGAATGCGATCGACGTCGCCTCGCGTCCCTATGGCCAGGCCGCCTGGACCGGAAAGCCCGCTGCGGTGATGAGCACCTCGATGGGTGCGCTCGGCGGCTTCGGCGCCAACCATCACTTGCGCCAGATGCTGACGTTCTTCGACATGCCGGTGATGCAACAGCCCGAAGCCTATGTCGGCAGCGCCCACACGCTGTTCGACGCCGGCGGAAACCTGGTGGGTGAAAGCAACGAGGCCTTCTTCAAGAGCTTCATCGACGCTTTCGCGCAACTGGTGGAGCGCCACGTTGGCGTGAAGGAACTCGCCGCCGCCTGAGCGGCGCCGCCAGCAAGGTTCGGGAGAGCGGCGGGGGTACCTGATCCCGGCCGCCCTCTCTGCCGACTACAGCGCAGTGCTGTAGAGGTTGAGCAGCCGCTCCCATGCCCGGTCGGCTTCGGCCTGGTTGTAAGCGGGGCTGTCGGGAACCGTCCAGCCATGGTCGGCCGGATAGACTTCGATCTCGGCCGGCCGATTGGCGGCAGCCGCCGCAGCTTTCAGCGCATCCTTGTGTGTCGGTTCGCGCGCGTCGTCGTCTTGCGAGATGGCGATCAGGTGATGCGCGCGGCTTTGGGCGAGAAGCTTCTCCGGGCTGTCCGGCGCATCGCCGACGAGGCCGCCGCCGTGGAACGAGGCCGCGCCCTTGATCCGGTCCGGCGCGGCGGCTGCACCGCGGATCGTCCACGAACCGGTCATGCAATAGCCCTGAACGCCGACGCCCTTGGCCGTATCGACCGAGCCCTGCTGGTCGAGCCAGGCGACCACCGCCCGCGTCGTCTCCGTAATCGCAGCCGGGGTGTTCTGCTGCATCCACGGCCCGACTTTCTGAAAGCCGCCGTTGGCGCGGAAATCCTCGAAATCGTCGAACTGCGGCGCCGGCGCGCTGCGGTAATAAGGGTTGGGTACGAGCACCGAATAGCCCGCGCCGGCAAGGCGGCGCGCCATGACTTTCTTGGCCTCGCGAATTCCGGCGATGTCGGGCCACAGGATCACCGCCGGGTGCTTGCCCGAAGCCGGATGGACGAAGAACGCATCCATCGTGCCTCCGGGGGCGGCGAACGTCACGTCGGTTTCAGTCAGACCGCCCTGCGCCAAGACCTCCTCTGACATCGTGCAGGCGGCGAGCGCTGCCATCGCGCCCAAAGCACCGAACTGGCGGCGGCTAACCGCGCCTTTGCCCATCTCGATCAGCTGGTCCTGGTCACACATCGCGCAGACTCCTCATGTCTCTCCGTGAGCGCGAGATTAGCGGATCGAAGTGTGAGGTCTAGGTCAGGTCGTCGAGCTTGATGACCAGCCCGGCTTCAGCCGCCTTCATGGCATCACGGCGCAGCCGCTCGATCTTAAGCCGCCCCGGAGGGGCTTCTTCCTGGGGCAGCGCGGCCATCAGCTTCTCGTGCATTTCCTCGAAGTCCGGGCCGTGTTCTGGGTGAGTGAGGATCAGGCCCTTCTGCTCGGTCATGCCGGCGAGAATCTTGGTGCCGACCTCGTAAGGGTCCATGCCTTCCTCGAACGCGGTGCCGAACTGTTCGAGCGCTTCCTTGGGCACTTCGGGAAAGCCGCTTTCTCCAAAGCTGTCGGGGCGTTTCAGAGCGCTGGTCCAGGCATTGGTGCGGGTGAGCGCCGGGCAGCACAGCGAGCAGCCGATGCCGTGGGGCGCGAGATTGTAGCGGAGGCTTTCGGTCAGCCCGCGCACCGCGAACTTGCTGGCGGTGTAGATACCGGCCTGCGGCCCCGGCAGGAAAGCCGCCATCGAGGCGATGTTGACCACGTGACGGCGCCCGGTCGAGGCCTTGATCTTCGGCAGGAAGCTGACGAGCCCGTTGACGTTGCCGCCGAAATTGACCCCCATGATCCAGTCGTAATCGTCATAGCTCGCCTCGTCGGTCGGGCCGAAGACCGAGACGCCGGCGTTGTTCACCAGCACGTGGACTTCGCCGAAGTGCTGCACGACTTGGTCGGCGACTTCCGCGAAGCGGGCGCGGTCGGTCACGTCGAGGCGGAGGAACAGCGGCTGCTCGTAGCCCTTGTCGGCAAACCACTTGGCGGTGTGGGCGCGGTCGTCCTCATTGCGGTAGCTCAGCGCCAGCCGCATCCCCGCGTCGGCGAAGGCCTGCGCCACGCCGAGGCCGATGCCGGTCACCGCGCCGGTGATGAAGGCCACCCTGCCCTCCCAGGGGCGTTCCGCTGAAGTCATTTGGTTTTACCCTCTCGCCAAAACAATCACGATCGTTAGTGTTGCATACAAACCTATCCGGGAGAGTCGATCAATGAGTGATATGGAGCAGCGCCTCGCTGCGTTGGAAAACCGCGTCGGCGAGCTGGAAGACATCAACGCGATCCGCCGCCTGCATTGGGCCTACGGCTACTACATCGATTTCAACCTGCCCGACGAAGTGGCCGACTTGTTCGCCGAAGATGGCGTGGTCGTGTTCCTGAGCGGCGAATATGTCGGCCGTGCGGGCGTGAAGCGTCTTTACGGCGATTGGATTCAGCACCGCTTCACCGGCGGACGTCCGGGGCCGGTGGACGGGCTGCTGCTCGACCACTTCCAGATGCAGGACATCATTACCGTGGCGCCCGACCGCAAGACGGCCAAGGGCCGCTTCCGGGGCATGCTGTTCGGCGGCTGGCACGACGATTTCCTCGAGCACAAGCCCGACTTCATGCCGCAGCAGTTCATGGAAGCCGGCATCTACGAGAACGACTACGTCGTCGAGAGCGGCGTGTGGAAGATCCAGCGCCTCGATTACAAGATGCAGTGGCAGGGCAATTACGAGGAAGGCTGGGCCCACACCACCAGCCACCTGCAGCCGGCGCAGAAGCTCTATCCCGAGGATCCGGTCGGCCCCGACCGGCTGCTGCCGCAGGAAGAGATCCGCAAGACCTGGCCGTTCCGTCACGACGTGCCGATGCACTTTGCGCACCCGAAGTTCGGCAAGCTGCTGGCCGGGCAGGAGAAGGCATAATGCGCAAGCTCCTGCTCAGCGCCCTGGCAGCGGCTGTCGCCGTGTCGGCGTCGCCGGCAGCCGCCCAGAGCAGTGACGGCGAGTGCTCGACCCGGGCGGTGATGGAGGCCTTCATTCCGTTGTACTTCGAACAGCGCAACGTGAAGGAAGCCTTCGAGACCTGGGTCCATCCGGATTACATCAACCACAATCCGATGGCGCAGACCGGACGCGATGCGGCGATCAACTTCCTGCAGCCGTTCTTCGAAGCGAACCCGGAAGCGCGGTACATCGTCCACCGCGTGCTGGTGGATGGCGACCTGGCAGCCGTGCACAACGAAGCGCGCTTCGATCCCAATGGCCAGCCTTCTGCCGTGGTCGACATCTTCCGGGTCGAGAACTGCAAGATCGTCGAGCACTGGGACGTGATCCAAGCCGTCCCCGAGCGGGCGATGAACGACAACGGGATGTTCTGAGCGGGAATGGCCGCGTTCGATCCGCGTGACACGTCGAACCGGGAGAGCCTCTCGGTTCGAGACGTGGCCGCGCGGTTCATCCAGCTGTTCTACGTCGAGGAAAGCCCGCGCGACGCGTTCCTCAACTGGGTTCACCCGGACTACATCCAGCACAACCCCAACGCCCCGACCGGGCGCGATGCGACGTTGGCGATGATGGAAGCGAGCATCGGCCGCAATCCGGAGCTGTCGCACGAGGTCAAGCGCGTGATCTACGGTGATGGCGACCTGGTGGCGGTGCACTTCCACTTCCGGCGCGAGGCCGCTCACCCGGGCTACGCGATCATCGACATCCTCCGCATCGAGGATGGCTATGTCCGCGAACATTGGGATGTGATGCAGCCGGTGCCCGATCCAAACACGACACAAAACGATAACGGGATGTTCTGATGACGGCTTCTGATCCTCTCGACACCAGCGACCGCGAGAACCTGTCGGTGCGCGAAGTGGCCGACCGCTTCATCGAGGTGTTCTACAACCAGAACCGGCTGAGCGATGCGTTCCGCGCCTGGGTGCACCCCGACTACATCCAGCACGACCCGAACTCGCTGACCGGCCGCGACGGCACGATCTCGGTGCTCGACGCGCACATGGCGCGGCACCCCGAGATGCAGCACCACGTGAAGCGGGTGATCTATGGCGACGACGGCTATGTCGTGGTGCACTTCCATTTCGAGCCTTCACCGGGCGCGCTCGGCAGCGCCGCGGTCGACATCTTCCGGATCGAAGGCGGCTACCTGGTCGAGCATTGGGACGTGATCCAGCCGGTGCCCGATCCGACCACGGCCCAGAACGACAACGGGATGTTCTAGCCTGCGAAACCAATAGGGGAGGGTCTGATGCCATTGCTCGAAGACGGCAGCGAGAAGGGTCTGAAAGGCCACTTCAAGGAAGACTTCAGCCATCGCACGCGCATCGGGCTCGCTCCGCCTGCAGGCGAGATCGACCGCAAGGCGCCCTACAAGCGGATTGCCACCGAAGAAGCCTGGACCTTTCCCGCGCTGGTCAAGGCGCAGGTCGAGTATCTCGAGAGCGGCGAGGCTCCAAACGACGACAGCCTGAAAATGGCGGCCATGTTCTCGAAGATGCCGTCGCTGCAGGAGATGCTGCAGGATTTGGGCGAGCTGCGCCTCTCGCACATGGACGAGTACGGAATTGATCGGCAGCTCCTGCTGCTGACGGCACCCGGCGTGCAGGTGGTGCGGCCGTCGGAAGGTACCGCCCTGGCGCGCGAGGCCAACGACATCGCCGCCGACGCGTGCCGCCGGCATCCTGATCGGTTCTCGGCGTGCGCGGCGTTCGATCCCCGCGACGTCTCCGGTTCGGTCAAGGAGATCGAGCGCGCGATGGGCAAGCTGGGGCTCTCCGGCGCGGTGCTGAACTCGCACTTCCAGGGCCACTACATCGACGAAACCGAGTGCTTCCCGATTCTCGAAGCGCTCGAGGCGATGGACGCGGCGCTCTACATCCACCCGACCGCCCCCTACAACGCACCGCACTACGAGAGCCGCGGCTTCTTCGGCGCGCTCGGCGGCTTCCCGCACGACGTGTGGCTGCACAC
>JAJUJV010000169.1 GCA_029265155.1 Altererythrobacter sp.
GATCGTCCACTACCGGGTCAGCGAGGACACCAACCGCGCGCTTGAGCCCGGCAGCGTCTATCTGGTCGATTCGGGCGGCCAGTACCCGGACGGCACCACCGACATCACCCGCACTGTGTGGATCGGCCCCGGCGCCCCGCCCGCCGAAGTCCGCGACCGCTACACCCGGGTCCTGAAAGGCCACATCCGCCTGGCGCTGCAGACTTTCCCGGCCGGCACCACCGGCTCGCAGCTCGACAGCCTGGCGCGCCAGTTCCTGTGGGAAGCGGGCCTCGACTACGCGCACGGCACCGGCCACGGCGTCGGCAGCTTCCTCGCCGTGCACGAAGGCCCGCAGCGCATCGCCAAGCCCCGCGGGGGCCAGGCCGGGACGGAGCAGGAGCTGGTCGCCGGCATGATCCTCTCCAACGAGCCCGGTTACTATAAGGCCGGCGAGTACGGCATCCGGATCGAGAACCTCGTCCTCGTCGAGTCGCGCCGGATCGAGGGCGGCGAAGGCGAATGGCTCGGCTTCGAAACGCTCACCCTCGCGCCGATCGATTCTGCACTGGTTGAGCGCAGCCTGCTGACGGAGGCGGAGATCGCCTGGTGGAACGCCTATCATGCCCGGGTTCGCGAGGTGCTGGCGCCGCAGCTCGAAGGCGAGGCCCTGGCCTGGCTGGAGACCGCCTGCGCGCCGCTGTAGCGCCGGCTCCGAGTAGCCGAACACTGGTCTCGCGGGACAAATTGCGACACTTTTCCCGTTGGCCGGCATAGCCGTGCGACAAGCGCGCCATACGATGGGCACCTTGAGTGGCGGGGCGTCGCTCCTTTGCTCCCCTTCTGGCCGGCGCCCCGTTACTCTAAGAGTCCCCCCGGGAGGTTTGGATTGCTCCGGTCTGTAACCCTTACGCTCGCTGGTGCCACGCCTGCTAGGGCGCGCGCCGGGCAGCCGGCGGGTTCGCATCCGGTGCCTCTGTACCTCCCCAGGAACAGCGGCCACAACACGCCGTGAACGATGGGAAGGGGACGTCACAGACAATGAACGCACCGGCACCTACCAGGGTGTTGCTCGTCGATGACGAGCCGACCCTGCGCGAGCCCTTGGCCGAATACCTCGGCCGCCAGGGTTTTGTCGTCAGACAGGCCGAAGACGCGGCCAAGGCGCGCGCGATCCTGACCGACGAATTGCCCGACATCGTCCTGCTCGACATCATGATGCCGGGCGAGGACGGGCTGTCGCTCTGCCGGCATCTCACCGAGACGAAGCAGTTGCCCGTTATCCTGCTGACCGCCCGGGGCGAAGCGACCGACCGCATCGTCGGGCTGGAGATCGGCGCCGACGACTACGTGGTGAAACCGTTCGAGCCGCGCGAGCTGGTGGCGCGGATTCGCTCGGTGCTGCGCCGCGCTGCGCGCCCCGCCACGCCGCCGGAAGAAGACGCGCTCTACGAATTCGAAGGCTGGTGCCTCGATCCGCTGAAGCGCCGCCTGACCGATCCTGAAGGAACCGTGGTGCCGCTGTCGTCGGCCGAGTTCCGCCTGCTCATCGCCTTCCTCAACCATCCGCGCCAGGTGCTCGACCGCGACCGGCTGCTCGACATGGTCCAGGGGCGCGAAGCGCACTTGTTCGACCGTGCGGTCGACAACCAGGTCAGCCGCCTGAGGCGCAAGATCGAGGAAGACAGCCGCGATCCCAAGCTGATCCAGACCGTGTGGGGCGGTGGCTATCGCCTCGCGGCGGACGTCAAGCGCGTGTCGCCGGACCGGAATTGATGCGAAACTTCTTCAAGCGCCTGTTGCCCCGCAATCTGCTCGGGCAGATGCTGCTGTCGGTGGCGCTGGTGCTGCTCGTGGCCCAGACGACCTCGGCCGTCCTGCAATACCGCGCGGCCGAGCAGCGGCGCGAACTTTGGGCGCTGAACGGGCTCGCCTTCCAGCTGGTTTCGGAGCCCCGCTTCGATTTCCGCCAGACCGAACGGGTCGCGCCCGGTTCCAGCACTCGCCAGAGCTGGCAGCGCTTCCGGGTCGAGCGCACTCTCGACGATCCCCTGCAGCCCGGCGAAGCCCGAAATCCTTCGCGCGAGGCTTTGATCCGCGGGATTCTGATCGAGCAGGGCATCGAGGCGGCGGAAATCCTCGTCACCACCCGCAAGGTGGCCGACGATCCTTACGTGGTCGGCCGGCTCCAGGCCCGGGGACAATGGCAGGGCGCCGGCGAATGGGCCGAATCCGAATTCATCGTCGCGGCGATGCGCCGGCCGGGCGAAGCCGAATGGACCGTTGCGCGCTGGCCGCACGGCGCGGGCGAACCGCGTCAGATCGGCTCGCTGGTCCTGCAGACTTTGCTGCTCTACCTGCTGTTGGTGGGCGGTCTCGGGCTGCTGCTGCGGCGGATCACGCAGCCGCTGGCAGCGCTAACTCGCCGGTTGGAGCAGTTCGCCGCGACTCGTCAGCTCGATGGCCAGCTGGAGCCGTCGGGGCCGGACGATACCCGCCGCCTCATTGCCGCGCATAACGCGATGGAACAGCGCATCGCTGCGCTGCTCAACGAAAAGGACGTGATGCTCGGCGCGATCGGCCACGATCTCAAGACCCCGCTCGCGGCGCTGCGGGTGCGGATCGAATCGGTTGAGGACGCGGGTGAGCGAGCCAAGATGGCCGCTAGCATCGAGGATCTGACCCGCTCGCTCGACGACATCCTGTCGCTGGCGCGTGTAGGACGCCCGAGCGATCCGCTCGAACGCACCGATCTTTCCGCCCTGCTCTCGTCGGTGGTCGAAGAGTACGAAGACATGGGCGAGCCGGTGGAACTCGGCACCACCCAGCGCATTCCGCTGCCGCTGCGCGCCACGCTGCTGCGCCGGGCGATGCGCAACCTGATCGAGAACGCGATCCGCTATGGCGGCGTGGCGCGCGTCTCGCTGACCCGCGAAGGGAAGCACGCGGTGATCCGCATCGAAGACGATGGACCCGGCATCCCCGAAGGCGACATCGAAGGCATGATGCAGCCGTTTGCCCGCGGTGAAACCTCGCGCAATCGGATTACCGGCGGGGCCGGACTGGGGCTGACGCTGGCTCGCGCCATCGCGGACCAGCACGGCGGCACGATCGACTTGCGCAACCGCGCGGATAAGGACGGCAAGCCCGCCGGCCTGACCGCGGAACTGCGCCTGCCGCTGGCCTGATCGTCAGCGCATCAGGCCGCCGATCAGGTTGCGGACGAATCGGCCGGCGAGCGGGCCGGCGAGGTCGGTTGCGATCGAACCCAGTCCCGATGAAACCGCAGTCTTGGCCGGATTGGCGCGCGACTTGCGGCCAGTGATCGCGGCGGCAGCGATCGACGCGCCCGATCCGGTGGCGGCGCCCGTCGCGCGCTTCAGCGCCTTGCCCCAGATGTTCGGGCTGCGTTGCTCGCGCTTGGCCACCTGCTCGCGGCCTTGCTCTTCCACTTCCCGGGCGGTTGCCGCGGCGTCGGCGGCCTTCTGCGCCAGCACTTCCGCCGCGCTCTGGCGGTCCACCGCCTCGTCGTACTTGCCCGAATAAGGGCTGACCGACTGCACGATCTCCCGCTCCTCGTCGATGATCGGACCGAGCCGGCTGCGCGGCGGCTTGATCAGCGTGCGCTGCACGATCGACGGCGCGCCATCTTCCAGCAGCGTCGAAACCAGCGCTTCGCCGACTTTGAGCTCGGTGATCGCGGTCTCGACGTCAAGGTGGGGATTGATCCGGAACGTCTCGGCCGCGGCGCGGATCGCGCGCTGGTCGCGCGGCGTGAAGGCGCGCAGCGCGTGCTGCACCCTGTTGCCGAGCTGCCCGGCGACTTTCTCTGGAATGGCAATCGGGTTCTGGGTGACGAAATAGACCCCGACGCCCTTGGACCGGATCAGGCGGACGACCTGCTCGATCTTGTCCTGCAGCGCGTCCGGAGCGTCGTCGAACAGCAAGTGGGCTTCGTCGAAGAAGAACACCAGACGCGGCTTCTCGGGATCGCCGACTTCGGGCAGCACTTCGAATAGCTCGGCCAGCAGCCACAGCAGGAAAGTCGCATAGAGCTTCGGGCTGCGCATCAGCCGGTCGGCGGCGAGGACGTTGATCACGCCGCGGCCCTTCTCGTCGGTGCGGATGAAGTCCTCGATCTCCAGCGCCGGCTCGCCGAAGAACAGCGCGCCGCCCTGGCTGTCGAGCGACAGCAGCTGGCGCTGGATCGTGCCCACCGTGGCCTTGGCGACGTTGCCGTACTTCGCGGTCAGCTCTCCGGCGTTCTGCGCGGTATGGACCAGCATCGACTGCAGGTCCTGGAGGTCGAGC
>JAJUJV010000114.1 GCA_029265155.1 Altererythrobacter sp.
AGCAGGTCGCGGCAGAGACAAATACGCAAGGCTGGCTGCCGATCCCGGTGATGGAGTTCGTCGCTCGCGAACTCGACATGCCGGTGATCCGCGTGCTCGAAGTCGCAACGTTCTATACGATGTACAACCTCGTTCCGGTCGGTCGTTTCCACGTGCAGGTCTGCGGCACCACGCCGTGCATGCTGCGCGGCTCGGATGACCTGATCGCCGCTTGCCAGAAGCGGGGCATGAAGAAGGGCGAGACTACGCCTGATGGTCTCTGGACCTTCACCGAGGTGGAATGCATCGGCAACTGCGCCTCGGCCCCGGTGGTGCAGATCAACGACGACAACTACGAGGACCTGACCGCAGAGCGGCTCGATTACATCCTCGACGAATTGGCTGCAGGGCGTCAGCCGAAAACGGGGACGCAGGAGCCTGGGCGGCAGTCCGTCGAACCGGTCGGCGGCCCGACGACGCTGAAGGAAATGGTCTCGGCAAACCACGACTATCGGAGCGAATGGTGATGGAACTGCTCATCCCGATCCTGGTGGTGATCGTGCTGGTTGCCGTTGCCTGGAAGCTGCTCAAGGGCGTGGCAAAGACAGTGGCGCTGGTCGCTATCGCCGGGCTTGCTGCGCTGTTTGTATTCGGAGGAGCGAACTGATGCTCGCCGATAAGGACCGCATCTTCACCAATCTCTACGGCTTCCAGGACTGGGGGCTGAAGGCGGCGCAGCAGCGCGGCGATTGGGACAACACCAAGGCGCTGATGGAAGTCGGCCAGGACGCGATCATCGACGAGATCAAGGCGTCTGGTCTGCGGGGCCGCGGCGGGGCGGGGTTCCCGACTGGCATGAAGTGGTCGTTCATGCCGAAGGAGAGCAAGGACGGTCGCCCGAGCTTCCTGGTGGTCAATGCCGACGAGTCCGAGCCTGGTTCGTGCAAGGATCGCGAGATCATCCGCCACGATCCGCACAAGCTGATCGAAGGCGCGCTGATCGCCGGCTTCGCGATGCGCGCGCGGGCGGCTTACATCTACATCCGCGGCGAGTTCATCCGCGAGGCCGAGACGCTGTTCGCGGCCGTGGCCGAGGCCTACGACGCTGGCCTGCTGGGCAAGAACGCCGCCGGATCGGGCTACGACTTCGACGTTTTCGTGCACCGCGGCGCGGGCGCTTACATCTGCGGCGAAGAGACCGCGATGATCGAAAGCCTCGAAGGCAAGAAAGGCCAGCCGCGCCTGAAGCCGCCGTTTCCGGCCGGCGCGGGCCTCTACGGCTGCCCGACGACCGTCAACAACGTCGAGAGCATCGCGGTCGTCCCGACGATCCTGCGGCGCGGGGCCTCGTGGTTCAGCTCCTTCGGACGCGAGAACAACAAGGGCACCAAGCTCTTCCAGATCAGCGGCCATGTCGAGCGGCCTTGCGTCGTCGAAGAGGCGATGAGCATCCCGTTCAAGGAGCTGATTGAGAAGCACTGCGGCGGCATCCGCGGTGGATGGGATAACCTGCTGGCGGTGATTCCGGGCGGCTCGTCGGTTCCGCTGGTCCCGGCCGAGCAGATCATGGATGCGCCGATGGACTTCGACGGGCTCAAGGCCCTCGGCTCGGGTCTCGGCACTGCCGGCGTCATCGTGATGGACAAGTCGACGGACGTCGTCCGCGCGATCAGCCGCATCAGCTACTTCTACAAGCACGAGTCCTGCGGCCAGTGCACTCCGTGCCGCGAAGGCACCGGCTGGATGTGGCGCGTGATGGAGCGGCTGCGGCAGGGTGAAGCCGAGGTCGACGAGATCGACACGCTGTTCGAAGTTACCAAGCAGGTCGAAGGTCACACCATCTGCGCCCTTGGCGACGCAGCTGCCTGGCCGATTCAGGGCCTCATCCGCCACTTCCGCCCCGAACTGGAGCGGCGCATCGCCGAACGCGAAGGCGCGCTCAAAGAGGCTGCAGAATAATGCCTAAAGTCACCGTAGACGGCATCGAAGTCGAGGTTCCTAACGGCGCGACCGTGCTGCAGGCCTGCGAGATGGCCGGCAAGGAGATCCCGCGCTTCTGCTACCACGAGCGGCTGTCGATCGCCGGCAACTGCCGCATGTGTTTGGTCGAAGTGAAGCCGGGGCCGCCGAAGCCGCAGGCGAGCTGCGCGTTGCCGGCAACGGACGGGCAGGAAATCTTCACCACCACCGAGATGGTGAAGACCGCGCGTGAAGGGGTGATGGAGTTCCTCCTGATCAACCACCCGCTCGATTGCCCGATCTGCGACCAGGGCGGCGAATGCGACCTGCAGGATCAGGCGATGGCCTACGGCCGCGGCGCCTCGCGCTATGACGAGAACAAGCGCGCAGTCACCGAAAAGTACATGGGTCCGCTGATTAAGACCTTCATGACCCGCTGCATCCATTGCACCCGCTGCGTGCGTTTCTCCGAAGAGATTGCCGGCGTGGACGAGATCGGCGCGCTCTATCGCGGCGAGGACATGCAGATCACCACGTACCTCGAGCAGGCGGCGAAGCACGAGCTGTCGGCCAACGTGATCGATCTATGTCCGGTCGGCGCGCTGACCAGCCGCCCGTACCAGTACGAAGCGCGGCCGTGGGAATTGGAGAAGACGCTGTCGATCGACGTGTCGGACGCGGTCGGGTCCAACATCCGTGTCGACAGCCGCGGGCGTGAAGTGCTGCGCGTCCTTCCGCGCAACAACGACGACGTCAACGAAGAGTGGCTGAGCGACAAGGCGCGCTATCAGTGCGAAGGCCTGGTGCGCCGCCGGCTCGATAAAGTCTGGATTCGCAAGGCGGGCAAGCTGCAGCAGGCGACTTGGCAAGAGGCATTCCAGGCGATTGCAGCGGCCAACCCCGGCAACAGCATTGCCGCCGTGGCCGGCGACTTGCTCGATTGTGAGACGATGTTCGCCGCCAAGCGACTGCTCGGCGCGATGGGCTCGAGCCTGATCGAGAGCCGTCAGACGGGCATGGCTTATCCGGTCGACAATCTCGCTGCTGTGAACTTCAACTCCACCTTTGCCGGGATCGAGGAAGCCGATGCGGTCCTGATCGTCGGCAGCCATGTTCGGTGGGAAGCGCCGCTGGTCAATGTCCGCCTGCGCAAGGCGGCGAAGCGCGGCGCCAAGGTGTTCGTCGTCGGCCCGTATTGGGATCCGACTTACCCGGCCGAGTTCCTCGGCGAGGATGCGGCGGTGCTGCACGATCTGCCTGATCACGTCGCCGAAGCGATGCAGGGCGCGCAGCGTCCGGCGGTGATCCTTGGCGGGGCAGGGTTGGTGGCGGGAGCTTTGCAGCCCGCGCTCGCGCTGGCCGAGCAGTGGAACCTCGTCCGAGAAGGATGGAACGGCTTCAACGTGCTGCACATGGCGGCAGCTCGGATGGGGGCGCTGATGCTGGGTTTCGCGCAGAAGGGCGGCCTGGCCGACCTGGTCGACGCCAAGCCCAAGGTCTTGCTGGCGCTGGGCGCCGACGAGGTCGACTTCGGCCGCTTCGAAGGCTCGCTGAAAGTCTACATCGGCCACCACGGCGACAAGGGTGCGCATGCAGCGGACATCATCCTTCCGGCAGCCGCCTACACTGAGAAGCACGGCACCTACGTCAACACCGAAGGCCGCGTGCAGTTCGCCGACAAGGCGGTGTTCGCTCCGGGCGAGGCGCGTGAGGATTGGACGATCCTGCGGGCCCTGGCCGACACGTTCGGCGTCTCGGTCGGTCTCGATAGCTTCGACGAGCTGCGCGACGCGATGATCGCCGAAGTGCCGGCGCTGGGGCTCGATGGACTTGCGGACTATGGCTCGCTTCCCAAGGCGGATGCCACGGCCAAGGCCAGCGGCAGCATCGTCTATCCGATCAAGGACTTCTACCTGACCAACCCGATCGCCCGGTCGAGCCCAACGATGCAAGTCTGCTCGGCAGAGCTGCTGCATGGCGAGCAGATCCTGGAGGCCGCGGAATGACCGCCTTCTTCCAATCCCTCGGCATGAATTACGAATGGGCGTGGTTCGTCGCCACCGTTGCCGGCATCCTGCTGATCGCATTGCCGCTGATGTTGGCGGTCGCGATGGTGATTTACGCCGATCGCAAGATCTGGGCGTCGATGGCGCTGCGCCGCGGGCCGAACGTCGTCGGCCCGTTCGGGCTGCTGCAGAGCTTCGCCGACGGGCTCAAGGTGTTCCTGCAGGAAACGATCGTTCCGAGCGCGGCGAACAAGGGCCTCTTCCTGATCGCGCCGATTATTACCTTCACCGTCGCGTTGATGGCGTGGGCGGTCATCCCGTTCAACGCCGGGGCGGTGCTCGCCGACATCAACGTCGGTCTGCTCTACATCCTGGCGATCAGCTCGCTCGGCGTTTACGGCGTGGTCGTGGCGGGGTGGGCTTCCAACTCCAAGTATCCTTTCTTCTCCGCAATGCGCGCTGCGGCGCAGATGATCTCCTACGAGGTGTCGATCGGCTTCGTGCTGATCTGCGTCGTGCTGTGGGCGGGGACCTTCAATCTCAACGCCATCATCGAGGCGCAGCGGGGCCACGGCCTTGGTCTGGTCAACGGGTTCGCTTTCAACCTGCTGCTATTCCCGATGTGGGTGTTGTTTCTGATCTCGTCGATGGCCGAGACTGCGCGAGCGCCGTTTGACCTGACCGAAGCCGAAAGCGAACTCGTCGCCGGCTACCAGACCGAATACTCGTCGATGAGCTTCGCGCTGTTCTGGCTCGGCGAATACGCCAACGTCCTCTTGATGTGCGCGCTCAACGCGATCTTGTTCTTCGGCGGGTGGCTGCCCCCGCTTGAGCTCGAGATCCTCTACTGGATTCCCGGGTGGATCTGGTTCTTCATCAAGATTTTCCTGTTCTTCTTCATCTTCAGCTGGGTCAGGGCGACTGTCCCGCGGTTCCGCTACGACCAGCTGATGCGCCTGGGCTGGAAAGTGTTCCTTCCGCTTAGCCTCCTCTGGGTGGTTCTCGTTTCCGGCTACCTGATGGCCACTGGACATTTTGTATGACCGTCGCACAGTTCATCAAGTCGTTCACGCTGTGGGAATTCTTGAAAGCCCACGCGCTGACGCTGAAGTACTTCTTCAAGCCTAAGGCGACGATCAACTATCCGTACGAGAAGAACCCGCTTTCTCCGCGTTTCCGCGGCGAGCACGCGCTGCGCCGTTACCCTAACGGAGAAGAGCGCTGCATCGCCTGCAAGCTGTGCGAGGCGGTGTGTCCGGCGCTGGCCATCACGATCGAAGCCGAGCCGCGCGAGGACGGCAGCCGTCGGACCACGCGCTACGACATCGACATGACGAAGTGCATCTACTGCGGATTCTGTCAGGAAGCGTGTCCGGTGGACGCCATCGTCGAAGGTCCGAACCTCGAGTTCACGACGGAAACGCGCGAAGAACTGATGTACGACAAGGCGAAACTCTTGGCGAACGGGGACAAGTGGGAGCGGGCATTGGCCGCGAACCTTGAAGCCGATGCGCCCTATCGCTAGGCGGCCCGCGGCTCATGATCCAACTTCTCGCCTTTTACCTGTTCGCGGCCATTGTCATTGCCAGCGGTGCGCTGACGATTTTGGCGCGTAACCCGGTGCATTCGGTGCTCTGGCTGATTCTGGCGTTCTTCAACGCCGCCGGCCTGATGGTCATCATCGGCGCCGAGTTCATCGCGATGCTACTGGTGATCGTTTACGTGGGCGCCGTTGCAGTGCTCTTTCTGTTCGTGGTGATGATGCTCGACATCGATTTTGCGGAGCTGCGCGCCGGCTTCGTCAAGAACTTCCCGCTGGGCATCGCCGTCGCGGTCGTCCTGCTGGCTGAGCTCGTTCTCGGCATCGGCGCCTACCGTGCCGGTGCGCTCGAACTGGGCACTCCCGACGGCACGGCCGCGCCGATCGTCGGGGAAAGCAACATCGAGAACATCGGTGCGCTGCTTTATACCGAATACCTGTTCCTGTTCGAAGCGGCGGGTCTGATCCTGCTCGTGGCCATGGTCGGCGCCATCGTGCTGACGCACCGCGGCAATCGCGCTCCTCGCGCGCACCAGAACATCGGACGACAGATCGCGCGCCGGCCTGAAGAGGCCACCGTCAATACGCGGCCCGAAGTGGGGCAGGGGGTGCAGCTGTGATCGGGATCGAACACTATGTCGTTGTCAGCTCGATCCTGTTCGTGCTCGGCGTGCTCGGCATCTTTCTCAATCGTAAGAACATCATCGTCATCCTGATGGCGATTGAGCTGATCCTGCTTGCGGTGAACATCAACCTCGTCGCCTTCAGCGCCTTCCTCGGCGACCTGACGGGGCAGGTCTTCGCCATGTTCGTCCTGACCGTCGCTGCCGGCGAGGCGGCGATCGGGCTGGCCATTCTGGTCATCTACTTCCGCGGCCGAGGCACCATCGCGGTCGATGACGTCAACCGGATGAAGGGCTAAGACGTGCACCCCATCCTGGTAATCGTATTCCTGCCGCTGCTGGCGGCTATCGTGGCGGGCTTCGGCCAGCGGGCGCTCGGCAACGTCGGGGCCAAGGTCCTGACCACAGGTGCGCTGATCGTATCCTGTGCTCTTAGCTGGCCGATCTTCCTTGAATACCTTGGCGGCGGTGTGCCGGCCGAAGTCGTGCCCGTTCTGAAGTGGGTACAATCGGGTACGCTGACGTTCGACTGGGTGCTGCGGGTGGACACGCTGACCGCAGTGATGCTGGTGGTCATCACCACCGTATCCGCGCTCGTGCATGTCTACTCGTGGGGCTACATGGCTGAAGATCCCAGCCAGCCGCGGTTCTTCGCCTACCTTTCGCTGTTCACCTTTGCGATGCTGATGCTGGTGACCGCGGACAACCTGGTGCAGATGTTCTTCGGTTGGGAGGGCGTCGGCCTCGCCAGCTAT
>JAJUJV010000159.1 GCA_029265155.1 Altererythrobacter sp.
GATCAGCCATGGCTTATCTCCCGGGGTAGACGGGGAAGGCTTCGCACAATTCGGAAACGCGGCGGCGGACGCTCTCCTCGACCTGCGCATCGCCTTCATCGCCGTTCCTGCGCATGCCCTCGACCACTTCGGCGATCAGGCCGCCGACCTTGCGGAACTCGGCGGGCCCGAACCCGCGGGTCGTGCCCGCCGGCGTCCCCAGGCGAATGCCCGAGGTCACGAACGGCGAGCGCGTGTCGAACGGAATGCCGTTCTTGTTGCAGGTCAGGTAAGCGCGGTCGAGGCCCTTCTCGGCCGCCTTGCCGGTCACATCCTTGGGCGTGAGGTCGACCAGCATCAGGTGGTTGTCGGTCCCGCCAGAGACGATCCGCAAGCCCGACTCCTCGAGGCTCGCGGCGAGCGCCTTGGCGTTCTCGACCACCGATTGCGCGTAGACCTTGAATTCGGGCCGCAGCGCCTCGCCGAACGCGACCGCCTTGGCGGCGATCACGTGGACCAGGGGGCCGCCCTGCATGCCCGGGAATACGGCGGAGTTGAACTTCTTCGCCAACTCCTCCTCATTGGTGAGGATCACGCCCGAGCGCGGGCCGCGCAGGCTCTTGTGCGTGGTCGTGGTCACAACATGCGCGTGCGGGAAGGGGGAGGGGTGCGCGCCGCCCGCGACGAGGCCGGAAAAATGCGACATATCGACGAGCAACCAAGCGCCTACTTCGTCGGCGATCGCGCGGAACGCGGCGAAATCCCAATGGCGCGGATAGGCCGTGCCGCCGGCGATAATGAGCTTCGGCTTGTTCTCGCGCGCGATGCGGCGAATCTCGTCCATATCGAGCCGTTGGTCCTCACGCCGCACACCGTAAGGCACCGCTTTGAACCACTTGCCACTCATGTTTACTGGCGAGCCGTGGGTAAGATGGCCGCCCGCCGCGAGGTCGAGCCCCATGAATGTGTCGCCGGGCGTCAGCAGCGCGAGGAACACGGCCTGGTTCATCTGGCTGCCTGAGTTGGGCTGAACATTAGCGAATTCGCAGCCAAACAGCTGTTTCGCTCGCTCGATCGCCAGCGTCTCAACCTCGTCAGCGTAGTCGCAGCCGCCATAGTAGCGGCGCCCCGGATAGCCTTCGGCATACTTGTTGGTGAAGACCGATCCGGTCGCCTCGAGCACCGCGGGCGAGGCGATGTTCTCGCTCGCGATCAGCTCGATCCGGTCGCGCTGCCGACCGAGCTCGCGGCCGATGATCGCGGCAACCTCGGGATCGGCTTCCTCAAGGCTGTCATGCCAGAAACGGCGGAGCGGATCGGCACTTGAGGCCTTGGTGACAAGCGAGCTCATGGATCAGGCGTCCTGTGGGGTCTTCGAGAGTTTTTCGACGCGGCGTTCATGTCGCCCGCCGGCAAACGGAGTGGAGAGAAAGGCTTCGATGCAAGCCTTAGCCATGTCGATGCCGATGAGGCGAGCGCCGAGCGCAAGGACATTGGCATTGTTGTGTTCGCGGGCCAGGCGAGCGGATACCGGCTCAGAAACAAGGGCACAGCGGGCGTCCGGATTGCGGTTGACGGCAATCGAGATGCCGATCCCGCTGCCACAGGCAACGATGCCCAAGTCGGCCTTGCCGGCGGCTATATGATCGGCCAGCTTGTACCCGTAGTCAGGGTAATCCACTGACTCGATACCGTCGGGGCCGAGGTCGGTCAGATCGTGCCCGAGTTCGCGCAGCCATTGGGCGAGTTCACCCTTCAGCGCGAACGCCGCATGATCGGAGGCGATAGCGATCTTCATGGGGCGCACATAGTGCGTGTGGCTCCGCGGTGCCACCGCAAATGGCCTTTGTCCCCCGCGAGCATCGCTTTCCGGCGCCCCTCGTGCCGAGACAGACAACGTCCCGAAGTCCTGGCTATCGGCATCAAGCGCGCTAACGTTGCGAAGGCAGGATAAAGGGGACGGCGGGTCAGGCTCGCGATTCAACGATGGAAACCAGCGCAATTACGCCACTGGGCTCAGCCGAGTGGTTTGAAGCACTGCGCAAATTGCGCAGGCACCTCGACGAAGAGGGGCAAAGCGGCATCGAAGCCGCGCTTCGCCACGCATTTCACCTCGTACAGATGGCACCCTTTATGATGACTGAGCTGTTCCCGGAACAGTTGCGCGAGAGTTCGTTCGAGCCTCTGCTTGAGCAGGATGCGCTAGAAACTGCTGCATTGCGATTGTTCGGCGACGGAATCGGCTTTGAGCTTTCCCGACGGGAGGCGGGGGCATTCTCGGCACGCGTGTGGTTGCCGGGGCATGTTGACACCCCCGTTGCTGAAGCGGGCTCCGCAGCGTCGGCCTTACTCGGAGCCTGGTGTGACTGCCTGATATCTTTGAGAATCCCGTGAGACGGATCGGCGCAGCAGATCGCTAGATCGCCGGGCGATACCTCTCGTCGCTGAGCGTCAGCATGTATGCGACAAGCTGATCCACTTCAGCCTGATCGAGCGAGAATTCCATTTCTTCGGGATAGTTGTGCGCATCACGCAGCCATGTGGCCAACGTGGCGTGGGTTAGCCCCTCCTGGTTGACGATGGCGGCGAATGGCGGAGCGTCCGGGTTTGGAGAGGAGGGGTAGCGCTCTACGGCATGGCAGCCGCCGCAAGACGCCTGTGCGAAGGCCAGTCCGGGATGCACCGCAGGTCCCATCTGATGCTGACAACCGCCTGCCAACAGCGCCAAGCCTAGATAAAGCACCCTCACCGCAACCTCCTGTCCGACTCGGTCCAGCCGACAGCATAGCCGCACTCGAGCCACAAGAGTGCGCAAGGCGGGAATCAGAAAGCCCCGGCGGTATAAACCGTCGGGGCTCCTGATGATCTCTCCAATCTCTTGGAGGATCGTCATTGCCAAATGACTGTTACATCGTCTGGTAAGACAGTAACGGCCAGTCCCCCACGCAGGTTCCCGGCCGCGGAAAAAATTTCAGCTCACTGGTCGAGGAACGACCGCATCTTGCGGCTGCGGCTCGGGTGCTTGAGCTTCCGCAGCGCCTTTGCCTCGATCTGGCGGATGCGTTCGCGGGTAACCGAGAACTGCTGGCCGACTTCCTCGAGGGTGTGGTCGGTGTTCATGCCGATGCCGAAGCGCATGCGCAGCACGCGCTCCTCACGGGGGGTTAGGCTGGCGAGGACCCGGGTGACCGTTTCCTTGAGGTTGGCCTGGATCGCGGCGTCGACCGGGATGACGGCGTTCTTGTCCTCGATGAAATCGCCGAGGTGGCTGTCTTCCTCGTCGCCGATCGGCGTTTCGAGGGAGATCGGCTCCTTGGCGATCTTCATCACCTTGCGAACCTTTTCGAGCGGCATCGACAGGCGCTCGGCCATCTCCTCCGGGGTGGGCTCGCGGCCCTGCTCGTGGAGGAACTGGCGGGAGGTGCGCACGAGCTTGTTGATCGTCTCGATCATGTGGACCGGGATGCGGATCGTGCGCGCCTGATCGGCGATCGAGCGGGTGATCGCCTGGCGGATCCACCACGTGGCGTAAGTACTGAACTTGTAGCCGCGGCGGTACTCGAACTTGTCGACCGCCTTCATCAGGCCGATGTTCCCTTCCTGGATCAGGTCGAGGAACTGCAGCCCGCGGTTGGTGTATTTCTTGGCGATCGAGATCACGAGGCGCAGGTTCGCCTCGACCATTTCCTTCTTGGCGATACGCGCTTCGCGTTCGGCCTTCTGCACCATGTTGACGATGCGGCGGAACTCGCCGAGCGCCATGCCGGTCTGGCTGGCGATGTCGGCGATCTCGAGCCGGATGCGCTCTACGGATTCGGCCTCGTTCTCGGCGAACGCGGCCCACTTCTTGTCCTTCTTGGCCATCGAGGCGAGCCAGGTGTCGTCGAGCTCGTGCCCGACATACTCGTTGAGGAAATCCTGGCGCTTCACCTTGTGGCGCTCAGCCAGGCGCAGCATCTGCCCGCCGAGCGTCGTCAGCCTGCGGTTGAAGGCATAGAGATTGTCGACCAGGAACTCGATCTTGGTCGCGTGGAACTGCATGCTCTCGACTTCGGCGGTGAGCTGCTCGCGCAGCTCCTCGTACTTCTTTTCCTTGGCCTTCGGGAATTCCTCGCCGCGCGCGAGCACGTCGACGCGCTCGGCCTGGATCTTCTCGAACTTCTTGAACAGGTCGGTGATGCGCGCGAAGCGTTCCAGCGCGTCCGGCTTCAACACCGCTTCCATCTGGGCGAGGCTGAGGGTGTTGTCCTCCTCGTCGTCCTCTTCGCGGCGGCGCTGGCGGGGCTCGCCGTCTTCACCCTCGGATTCGTCCTCTTCCTCCTCGGGTTCTTCGTCTTCCTTGTAGGAAGGGCCGGCAGTCTCCTCGCTGATTTCGCCGGAATCGTCGTCTTCGCCTTCCTCCATCTTGTCGACGGGAGGTTCCTTCGAGAGCATCGCGTCGAGATCGAGAATCTCGCGCAGCTGCATTTCGCCGGCATTGAGAGCTTCGGACCACTGGATGATGGCGTGGAAGGTGATCGGGCTTTCACACAGGCCCATTATCATCGTGTCGCGGCCAGCCTCGATGCGCTTGGCGATCGCGATCTCGCCTTCGCGGCTGAGTAACTCGACCGCACCCATCTCGCGCAGGTACATCCGCACCGGGTCGTCGGTGCGTTCGGTCGTCGCGGCCTTCTTCTTCTCGGGAACGTGGCCCGACTCGCCGACGCC
>JAJUJV010000049.1 GCA_029265155.1 Altererythrobacter sp.
AAGGCCGAGCCGGCGCGCGAAGCGGAACAGGCCCGCCGGCCACTCGCAGCAGTCCATCTCCGCAACCGTCCCCCGGCACCTGCCGGCCGCGCGGTTCCTTTGCGTTTCCACTGGCGTCACAGTCCGGGTTCGCCGCCGGATGTTTTCGTATGTCTGCCGCAAAGCGGCGACCGCGCGGCTGCGCGCCCTGCGAATCGCATCGCCGTCGCGTGTCCGCCACGTCCGGGCGCAATTTTCCCCTGCAAACCGGGACTTAGCGTTTGTTGCATCGGGAACCATTCATCGGCTGGCCTGTTAATCCGTTGGACAGCATCCTTGTGCGGTGCACCATGGAATGGTGCCAGCGAGCAGGCGCGGAAACTTGTCATAGGTTTCTGCGGCTTGGGTTTGCTTGCCATTAGTCCATTTATGCTGCATTGCACAATTATCCCAATCGGCCGTGCGGCCTCCGGGCGCACGGCGGAAGAGTTCAGGAACGCCGATGACCCTCGATGACCAAGTTCTTGCCAGACCCTCTTCTCCGGCACCGGGAGCCGACGTGCGCTCGATCTTCTCGCAGCTCACCGCTTCCCAGCCGCTTCCTCGCCGGATCGCGCTGATTGGGACCTTCACGCCGCGCAAGTGCGGCATCGCCACTTTCGGCAACGACGTGTTCGAGAAGCTGGCCGAGTTCCACCCGCACATCCAGGTCGACGTCTATGCGCTCGATGACCCGCGCAATCCGCTCGAATACCAGGGCATTGCCGGAACCATCGCCTATGACGATCCGGCCGCGTACGAACGCGCCGCGCGCCAGATCAACGAGACCGCGCCCGATGCGGTCTGGCTGCAGCACGAATACGGCATCTTCGGCGGGCCCGAAGGGCAGATGGTCTGCGACTTCGTTGATCGGATCGCCGCGCCGCTGATCCTGACCCCGCACACCGTGCTGACCGAGCCGACCGACTTGCAGCGCTCAATCCTCGATCACCTGATCGCGCGCGCCAGCCGGATCATGGTGATGAGCCGCTTCTCGCGCGACCTGCTCGCCGAGAAGTATCACGCCCCGTGCGAGATCCTGCAGATCATCCCGCACGGCGCGCCCGACCGTCCGTTCGGCCGCAGCGAAGCCTACAAGGAGCGGATGGGCCTCGCCGGCCGCAACGTGCTGATGACGTTCGGGCTGCTCAGCCCGGGCAAGGGCCTGGAGCGGGTGATCGAAGCGATGCCGGCGATCGTCGCCCGGCACCCGAACACCGTCTATCGCATCGTCGGCGCGACGCACCCGAACCTGGTCGCCCAGGAAGGCGAAGCCTATCGCGAGAAGTTGCAGCATTGCGCCGAGCAGCTTGGCGTTGCCGATCACATCGAATGGGAGAACCGCTTCCTCGACACCGAGGAACTGCTCGACCAGCTCGAAGCCTGCGACATCTACGTGACGCCTTATTTCAACCTGCAGCAGTCGACCTCGGGCACGCTGAGCTATGCGGTAGCGCTCGGCAAGGCGGTGGTCTCGACCCCTTACCTCCACGCGCGCGAGCTGCTGGCCGGCCGCGCCGGGGTGTTGATCGAGCCCGATTGCGCCGATTCGATCGGCCAAGCGGTCATTGATCTACTCGACGACAAGGACGAGCTGCTCGCTCTGCAGCGCCGCGCCTATGCCAAAGGCCGCCAGACCATCTGGCCGCGCTTCGCCGACGGGGCCGCCGCGCTGATCGAAGCCGCCGCCGCCCCCGAGCCGCGGCCGGCGCCGCTGACCACGACACCCGGCCTCGCCGGGGTCTTCGCGATGAGCGACGGCACCGGCATGTACCAGCACGCGATCGGCGTCGTGCCCGATCGGCGTCACGGCTATTGCCTCGACGACAACGTCCGGGCGCTGATGCTGATGAACGTGGCGGCGGGCCTGTCCGATCAGGAGCGCGCCAGCTGGAGCCTGACGTATGCCTCCTTCGTCCAGCACGCCTGGAACGAAGAGAAGCTGGCGTTCCGCAACTTCATGAACTTCGACCGCACGTGGTGCGAAGACTGTGGTTCGGAGGATTCGAATGGCCGCGCGATCTGGGCGCTCGGCCACACCTTCGAGAAAGCCCCCGATGCCGACATGCGCGCCTGGGCCAAGCGCTGGTACGATACCGCGCTGCCGCATTGCGCCACGCTCACCTCGCCGCGGACGATCGCGTTCACGATGCTCGGCGCCGCGGCGGTCCTGCGTGCGCTGCCGGCGCACAATGCCTCGTGCGAGACTCTGGAGAAGGGCGGCGAGATCCTCTGCCGCCTGCTCGACGAGGCGCGCCGGCCTGACTGGGCCTGGTTCGAAGCGGTGCTCGGCTACGACAATCCTCGCCTCTCGCAGGCGTTGATCGAAGCGGGAATGGTGCTGGGCGATCAGACGATGATCGGCGCGGGGCTGGAGACGCTCGAGTGGATTGCGCAGCAGCAGACCGCGGCCGAAGGCCATTTCCGGCCGATCGGCTCCGAAACTTTCGGCAAGAGCAGCTACACCTACCTGCCGTTCGATCAGCAGCCGCTCGAAGCGCAAGCCGCGGTCGAAGCCGCCCAGGCGGCTTACGCGGCGACTGGCGACGACCGCTGGTTCGAGCATGCCCGCCGTGCCTGGACCTGGTTCTTCGGCGCCAACGACCGCGGTGTGATCCTCGGCGATATCGCTACCGGCCGCAGCCGCGACGGGCTCACGCCGCGCGGGGCCAATCAAAACTGTGGAGCGGAGTCGATTCTCGCCTTTCAACTGGCCCATTATTCCATGCTAGCGCTCGCGCGCGCCCAGCAGCGCGAATCGAGTGGAGAGCACGGTGGGCGTCGAAGGACCCATTCCGAATAGCCCGTTGATCATCTTGGACGAGCGGCTGCATGCCGACCCCGCGCGGGTCGTGCTGCGGCCGTTCCACCTGGGGTGGCAGGCAAAGAACGCGCCGGGCGGCCGCGCCCAGCGCCTGGTTCACGACGTCGCCGCGCTGAGCGAGGAAGACGTCACCGCGGAATACGAGCGCGTGCGCCAGGACTTCGTCGCCCGGCACTGGCAGACCGAGAAGATGTTCGAGGAGCGCTTCGAGGAAGTCGAAGAGAACGCCGACATCGACTGCTCGGGCTTCTCGCTCACCCGCAAGCGGCTGATCGGCGCGTTCTTCTGCCACGAGTACAGCTACGCGGCCGCGGCGCTGATGAACCCCTCGATCGTGCCGCACCCCGACCAGAGCGGGATTGGCGGCGGCGCGATCCGCTTCGTCATGTCGCTGCGCGCGGTCGGCGAAGGCCACATCAGCTCGGTCGCTTTCCGCGAAGGCATCGCCAACCCCGACGGGAGTTTCACGCTCTGGCCGCAAGGTCCGCTGGCGACCTCGGTGGAGCTCGACGATGCCTCGCTGCATGACAGCGACAGCGGCGTGGTGGTCCACCGCCACCCGGATTCGAACCTGTCGAATACCGTGATCTTCCCGATCACCGAGCAGCAGCGCGGCGGCCTCGAGGACTTGCGGCTGGTGCGCTTCGACCACGGCGGCGGCGATTACGAATGGATCGGCACCTACACCGCCTATTCGGGCCATTCGATCCGTTCCGAGCTGCTGCGCACGGTCGATTTCCGCCGCTTCCTGCTGGAGCCGATCGAAGGCCGCGCCGGGCGCAACAAGGGCATGGCGCTGTTTCCGGAGAAGATTGGCGGCAAGTACATGATGGTCGGGCGCCAGGACGGGAAGAACTTGTTCCTGCTCAAGTCGGACCGGCTCGACCGCTGGAACTCCGAAGGTACTCTGCTGATGGAGCCCAAGTACCCTTGGGAGTTCATCCAGATCGGCAATTGCGGCAGCCCGATCCTGACCGACGCCGGCTGGCTGCTGTTCACTCACGGCGTCGGTGCGATGCGCAAGTACTGCCTGGGCGCCGCGCTGCTCGATCGCGACAACCCCGCCAAAGTCATCGGCCGCACCGCCGAACCCGTGTTGACCGCCGTCGATGCCGACCGCTCGGGCTATGTGCCCAACGTGGTCTATACCTGCGGCGTGCTCCAGGTCGGCGAGCGGCTGCTGGTCCCTTACGGCATCTCCGATAGCGCGGTGGGCTTTGCCACGGTCAAGACTCAGACCTTGTTGGACCTGATGGTGTGAAGGGGCGTTAGGCGGGCATGATCCTCGAAACCAAGACCGTCGAAAAACCCTGGGGCAAGGACGTCCTGCCCGCGCCTTTCGAAACTCCGGCCGGCAAGCGCATCGGCGAAATCTGGTTCGTCCCCCCCGAAGCGCTGCCGCAGCTCCTGGTGAAATACATCTTCACCAGCGAAAAGCTGTCGGTTCAGGTCCATCCCTCCGACACGCAGACCGAAGCTGCCGGCCTGGGCAAGCAGGGCAAGGAAGAGTGCTGGCTGGTGATCGATGCCGAGCCGAGCGCCGCTCTCGGCGTCGGCTTCAAGGAGCCGATCGATAGCGAGGCGATGCGGCAGGCCGCGCTCGATGGCTCGATCGAGGACATGCTGGTCTGGCACCCGGTCAAGGCGGGCGACTTCTTCTACATTCCGGCCAACACCGTCCACGCGATCGGCGGCGGCTGCTCGATCATCGAGATCCAGCAGAACTCCGACATCACCTATCGCCTCTACGACTACGGCCGCCCGCGCGAGCTGCACCTTGAGGAAGGCATCGCCGTCGCCCGGGGGGAGCCGCACGATCCGCAATTCCGCCAGCATGTCGCGGCCGGAAGCGTGTCGCTGGTCGACGGCCCTTTCTTCCGTCTCGACCAGCTCGCCGGAGAGCCCGACGCTGCCCTGTCTGCACGATATCAGGGGCCGTTGCTGGTCATCCCGCGCGAAGGGGAGATGACCGTGGGCGGAGAGACGGTGCAGCCGGGGCAATGTGCGCTGGCCGCTTCGATCGACGCCGTCGGCTTCGATCCGGCCGGTAGCTGCCTGATCGCTCAGCCCGTAGAGGGCGCCCGCTAGGCTCTAGCGTCCCTTCCACACCGGCGGGCGTTTTTCGACGAACGCCGCCATCCCCTCGGCCTTGTCCTCCGTGGCGGCGAGCATGTGGAACAGGCGCCGCTCCAGGCGGATGCCTTCGGACAGCGGCAGCTCCTCGGCCGCATGGACCAGTTCCTTGGCTGCGAGAACCGCCAGCGGCGGCATTCCCGCAATCGCTTGTGCCATCGCCAGCGCTTCGTCCAGCAGGCTCACTGCGGGCACGACCCGGGCGACCAGGCCCATGCGCTCTGCTTCCGCGGCGTCGATGGTCCGGCCGGTCAGGATCAGGTCCATCGCCTTCGCTTTGCCGATCGCGCGGGTCAGACGCTGGCTGCCGCCCATGCCCGGCACGACCCCCAGCTTGATCTCCGGCTGGCCGAACTTCGCGGTGTCGGCGGCGATGATGACGTCGGCCATCATCGCCAGCTCGCAGCCGCCGCCCAGCGCGAAGCCGCCCACCGCCGCGATCCACGGCTTGCGCGTGCCTTCGACGAAGCGACTGGTCCACCGGGCGAACGTGTCGTCGCGATAGAAGTCGGCAGCCCCTTTCGCTGCCATCTCCTTGATGTCCGCGCCCGCCGCGAAGGCCTTGTCCCCGGCGCCGGTCACGACCGCGCAGCGCTGCGTCTCGTCCGCTTCGAAAGCGGCAAAGGCTGCGATCAGATCCTCGAGAACCACGCTGCTCAGCGCGTTGAGCGCCGCGGGCCGGTTCAGCGTAACGAGCGTGACCGGACCGCGCTGCTCGACGAGGATCGTCGCGTACTCGCTCATACCACTCCGAAAGCCAGCATAGCGTCCGCCACCTTCTTGAAGCCGGCGATATTGGCGCCCTTCACGTAGTCTACGTGTCCGCCGAGTTGCTGGCCATAGGCCAGGCAACGGTCGTGGATGTCGTCCATGATTTCACGCAGCATAAGCTGCAGCTCCGGCTCCTTCCAGGACCGGCGCGACGAGTTCTGGCTCATTTCCAGCCCGGACACCGCGACACCGCCGGCGTTTGCCGCCTTGCCCGGCCCGAACATCGTCTTCGCCCCGCGGAAGTAGTGCGCTGCTTCCAGGTCGCACGGCATGTTCGCCCCCTCCGACACGGCGATGCAGCCGTTGGCCACCAGAGTGCGCGCATCGGCGCCGAGCAGCTCGTTCTGGGTCGCGCAGGGGAGGGCGACGTCGCAGGGTACGCTCCACGGCGTCTCCCCAGGGTGGAAGGTCGCGCCTTTGAACTCCTCGGCATATTCGCTGATCCGGCCGCGGCGATGGGTCTTGTGCGACTTGACCCATTGCACCTTCTCCAGCGTCAGCCCTTCCGGATCGTGGATGAACCCACCCGAATCCGACAAGGTGACTGGCTTCGCGCCAAGGTGGATCAGCTTCTCCGCGGCATGCGTCGCCACGTTGCCCGAGCCGGAGATCACCGCCCGCATCCCTTCGAGACCGCGGCCCTGGTGCTTGAGCATGTTCTCCAGGAAATAAACGGTGCCGTACCCGGTTGCTTCCGGACGGATCATCGAGCCGCCGTATTCCAGGCCTTTTCCGGTGAGCACGCCGGTGAAATGGTTGGTGATGCGCTTGTACTGGCCGAACATGTAGCCGATCTCGCGCGCGCCCACGCCGATGTCGCCGGCCGGGACGTCCACGTCCGCGCCGATATGGCGGAATAGCTCGGTCATGAAGCTCTGGCAGAAGCGCATGACCTCCCGGTCGCTCTTGCCTTTCGGGTTGAAATTGGCGCCGCCCTTGCCGCCCCCCATCGGCAGGCCGGTCAGTGCATTCTTGAAGGTCTGCTCGAACGCCAGGAACTTCAGCACGCTTTCGTTCACGCTCGGGTGAAAACGCAATCCACCCTTATACGGGCCGATCGCGTTGTTGTTCTGGACGCGGTAGCCGCGGTTTACCTGGACTTCTCCGTTATCGTCTTCCCAGGTGACCCGGAACGAAACCACGCGGTCGGGCTCGGCAATCCGGCGCAGGATTTGCGCCGACTGGTAAGCCTGCTTGTCCTTGATGAACTCGAAGATGTCCTCGGCCACGTCCTGCACTGCCTGCACAAACTCCGGCTCGTGCGGGTTGCGCTCCCTCACCCCCTCCATGAATGTCGAAAATTCGACGTCGTCCAAACGTGCCATGATGCCCCTTGCGAAATTTTGTTGCGCGACTCTGCGCATTTACGAACCCAAAGCGGCGCTTGAGCAAATGCGGCGGGGCAGTGCAATGGTGAGAGCCCGCAAAGGTAAACATCGCCCGCCTTGGTAGGGCATCCTTGATATGCCGGCAGTCGCCGTCGCCGGCATGGCGGCTTGCGGCGTCTCCCCGCATGCGGCATGGGCCGGCTCATCAGGCCTCGGTCCGGAACCGGTATGGCGCCCGCTGGATTGGAAAGTGACATGGCTCATCTCGCACCGCTCGAAGACAAGCTCGTCGTGCTCATCGGCGGCGGCGGCTTCGTCGGCACGCATCTGGCCGAGGAACTGCTGAGCCGCGACGCCCGCGTCCGCGTGGTCGATCGCCATCCGGAGCAAGCACACCACCTGCGCCCGCTCGCCAATCTCGGGCAGATCCAGTTCATGCGCGGCGATGTTACCCACCGCGGCAGTATGGAAGCGGCGATGCTCGGCGCCGACGCAGTGGTCTACCTGGTGGGTACTTTCGGGGCCGACCAGCGGGCTCTGCAAGCCGACGGCGCCCGCACCGCGGCGGAAGCCGCCGCTCGCGCGGGAGCGGGCGCGTTCGTCTACCTATCCGCTATCGGTGCCGACGCGGCGTCCGACAGCGGATATGCCGGCACCAAGGGGCAGGGCGAAGAATACGTCCGCGCTGCGTTCCCCGGCGCCACGATCGTCCGTCCTTCGATCCTGTTCGGTGAGGACGACCGGTTCGTGAACCTGTTCGCGGGTCTGATCGCCGCGCTGCCGATCGTGCCGGTGTTCGGCGCGCAAGCGCGGTTGCAACCGCTGTTCGTGGACGATGCCGCGCAGGCCATCGCCCAGATTTTGGCGGACCCGGTCCGGCACGGCGGCCAGACGTTCGAACTGGCCGGCCCCGAAGTCCTGACCGTGGAAGAACTGCACCGCCGCATCGCCGCCGCGCAAGGGCGCGACCGCCACTTCGTGGCCGTGCCCGATGGGCTCGCCGGCCTCTTTGCCGCCTTGCCAGGGACGCCGATGAACTCCGACCAGTGGAAGCTGCTGAAGCAAGGCAGTGTCGCCTCGGGCACGCTACCGGGCTTTGACGAGCTTGGCATCATGCCGCGCCCGCTCGGCCTGTTCCTCGACCGGTGGATGACGCGCTATCGCAAGTACGGCCGCTTCGGCGACAAGCACGAACTGGCCTGAGCCTTCCCTCGGGGAGGTCAATCCGCCGGTTTCGTTGCGTCGCTTAGCAGGTTCATCGGCTCGACCAGCAGCACCGCGCCTTCGCTGCCGTTCACCCGGACCCTTTCTCCGGCGGCCATGTCAGGGCCGCGCGCGATCCATTCGCTGTCGCCCAGCTTCACTCGGCCGCTGCCGTGTTCGATGGCTTGGACGACCACCGCGGTTTCACCGACCAACCGGGCGCCGCGCCGGTTCAGCAGCGGGTCGGCGCTCACAATAGGCTTGTCGCGCAAGAAGCGCTTGGCCGAAAAGGCGATGATCAGCGACAGGAACACGAAGTCGATCACTTGTGCCGGGACCGACAGGTCGAGCACCAGAGTGAGCACGCCGGTGATGATCGCGGCGAGGGCGAGCCAGATCAGGTAGATGCCCGGCAGCAGCAGCTCGAGCCCGGCGAGGATCACTCCCAGCGTCAGCCAGATCCAATGCGCATCGAGGCCGCCGAACCAGTCCATCGGCGCCTATCCCTGGCGATCGCGCGGGGCCGTCCGCGGCACTGCGCTGCGCGCGCCTTCGCGGCCAAGATCGAGCGGGGTGCCGGCGGATGGCTTCTGCGCCGAGCCGGGCGTGACCGCCTCGCGCACGAGCTCGCCGATGCCGCCCAGCGAACCGATCAGTTGCGTCGCTTCGACCGGGAACAGGATGGTCTTGGCGTTCGGGCTGGTCGCGAACTTGCCGACTGCCTTGGTGTATTCCTGCGCGATGAAATAGTTGATCGCCTGGTTGCCACCCTGCGAGATCGCGTCCGACACCACTTGCGTCGCCTTGGCTTCGGCTTCGGCCTGGCGTTCGCGGGCTTCGGCCTCGCGGAACGCCGCCTCGCGCTTGCCTTCGGCCGAGAGGATCGCGCTCTGCTTTTCACCCTCGGCGCGCAGGATGCGGCTGGCGCGCTCGCCTTCGGCTTCGAGGATTTCGGCGCGCTTCAGGCGTTCGGCCTTCATCTGCCGCGCCATCGCCTCGGAGATGTCGATCGGCGGGCGGATGTCCTTGATCTCGACGCGGGTGATCTTCACGCCCCAGGGGCTGGTGGCGTGGTCGACCACGCTGAGCAGCCGGGCATTGATCTCGTCGCGCTTCGACAGTGTTTCGTCCAGGTCCATCGATCCCATCACCGTGCGCAAGTTGGTCGTGGTGAGCGCCATGATCGCGCCGTAGAGGTTGTGCACCTCGTACGCCGCCTTGCCGGCATCGAGCACCTGGAAGAACACGACCGCATCGACCCCGACCATCGCGTTGTCGCGGGTGATGATTTCCTGCCCTGGGATGTCGAGCACTTGCTCCATCATGTTCACCTTCTGCCCGACGCGGTCGATGAACGGGATGATCAGGTGGAGGCCCGGTTCGGCGGCGAGCGTGAACTTGCCGAGCCGCTCGATGGTGTAAACGTAGCCCTGCCGCACGACCCGGATGGCCATCAGCAGGAAGATCACCACCAGCGCCAGCAAGGCGATCAGGAACGGGCCCATTGCTACCTTCTCCCGGATGTTGCCTGAAGGCATGGTAGTGTGCGTCCGGGACGGGGCAAGCGAAAGCGACAACGACGGTTCGACGCGCGATTGTCATGCTTCCGCCGCCGCCCTAGGATGCGGGCGAACAAGTTTCGGGACGGGAAGGATTTTCGATGAACAAGCTCGCCTGGTCGGCGGTGTGCGCCGTGCTGGCTCTTTCGAGCGTGCCTGTGGCGGCGCAAAACGCTCCTGCGCCGGCCACGCCGGCGGCCCGGCAGCAGGCGCCCAATCCGTTCCAGAGCCAGCCGCTCGGCGACGGCCCGTGGGAAGTGCAGACCGCCGATGCCAAGCTCAACGTCGAAGTAGTGACCAAGGGGCTGGATCGCCCCTGGGGCATGGCCTTCCTGCCCGACGGCGCCATGCTGATTACCGAGCGGACCGGTCAGCTTCGCATCGTGCGCGATGGCGTGCTCGATCCGAAACCCATCGAGGGCTTGCCGACGATGATCACCGCGGGGATTGCCGGCCTCACCGACATCGTCCTCGACCCGGATTTCGCCACCAACCGGACGATCTACCTCAGCTACAGCAAGTCGCACCCGGATGCAGGCGACAGCCCGACGCCGCAGGCGAATTCGGCGCTGGCGGTGATGCGCGCCAAGTGGGACGGCGGCTATCGGCTGACCGACGTGGAGGACTTGTTCGTCGCTTCGCCGTGGTACGGCGCGCCGCCGATCCCGCAGCGCTGCTGTGGCCAGGGCCCGGCGTTCGGCAGCTACGGCGGGCGCATGGCGATCGACAAGGATGGTTATCTCTTCGTCACCAGCGGGGACCGCAACTACGGCGAGTTGGCGCAGCAGACCGATAACCATGTCGGCAAGATCCTGCGCCTCAATCGCGATGGCAGTGTGCCGCGCGACAACCCGTTCGTCGGCCGCGAAGGCTATGCGCCGGAAATCTGGAGCGAGGGCCATCGCAACCCGACCGGGCTGACGATCGATCCGGCCACCGGCACGATGTGGTCGACCGAGTTCGGCCCGCGCGGCGGCGACGAGGTCAACCGTATCGAGCGCGGCGGGCACTACGGTTGGCCCGGCGTGACGCAGGGCTATCACTACAATGCCGAGCCGCCGGCCAAGGGTACCCGCAACGTCGAAGGCACAATCGATCCGATCTGGGCGTTCGGTCCGCCGTCGCATAATCCCGGCAACATTGCCGTCTATCACGGCTCGGCCTTCCCAGCGTGGGAGGGCGACCTGCTGATCGCGATGATGAACCGCACGCTGGTCCGCTTCGAGCTGGCCCCGGACGGCCACGTCGTCGCCCAGGAAGCCGTGCTCGCCGATCTCGGGCAGCGCCTGCGCGACGTGCGGGTCGGTCCCGACGGCGCGGTCTACGTGCTGACGGACGAAGCCGAAGGGGCGCTGCTCAAGATAACGCCCGCGGCCGCCGCCCCGGCGCCCTGACGCGCGGCTACTCCGCCGCTTTCTCCCGTTCCTTCTCCATGCGGCTGAGCTGCCGGTTCACTCCAAGCAGCTTGCTCGCGGCGGGAAGGTTCGGGATCGAATCGTAGACGCTGCGCAAATACGCCTGGTCGAACTCGGTCAGCCCGGTCGGTCCGTCGCTGTCGGGATCGAACAGCGCCAGGATCGTGTCGAGAGGCGCGTTCGAGCGCGGCGGGCGGGTTTGGGCAAAGCCGCGCATCGTGGCGTAATCGGCCAATTGGATCACGGTCTTGCCGCGCACCCCTTCGCGATCGAACAGCACGACCACCTGGGCGATATCTTCCCTCACCGGCAGGTAGATCTTCGAGTGTGCCATCCACATCGAGACCACCGGCGGGGAGTGGAGGCTTTCGGCCCGCGGAACCGGCATTCCGTCTCGCGTTCGCATGACCGCCGTGGTCCAGACGCGAACCGGGCCATCCTCCTCGAGCAGGGCTCGGCGCTCGGCTAGTGGCATGGTCGAAAACAGGTGGCCATGCTCCCGCTCCAGCTCCGCAAGCTGGGCTTTTCCGTCCTCGATGAAGGCAACGATCAGGTTCGGCGTACAATTGCCGTTCGGCGCCAGCGTCATGTCCAGACGCTCGGCGTTCCAGCGGATACGGTCGACCATCAGCTCGGCCGACCTTTGCTTCAGCCCGATCACGCCCGGACACAGCCGGTCCTCGATCCGCGCCAGCGGCTGATCGTAAATGTTGCCGGTGGAACTGGAGATATCGCGCGCCTGACGGCTCACTTCGCTCCGGGTCGGCCGTTGCCGATCCTCGGTCACGATGATGCTGCTTTCGGCATCTTCTTGCGCTTCGACCGGCTGGCTTGGCTCCTGCGCCAGCAGCGGAGTTGCCGGCCAGAGCGCTCCCAAGGCTATGGCACCGAGAACTCCGGTAATCCGCTTCATATGTCGCACTCCGAAGGATGATGCGGGCAGTGGCCGCTATTCGAATAAGTCACGGCCAGTCGCTGCCTCAATCGCGGCAAGCCGGGCGGGGCCAGGCAGGTTCGGCGGGCCCGAATAAAGCGTGCTCAAATAGCTGCGGTCGAATTCCGTCAGCCCTTCGGGATTCTCGGCGCCTTCTTCGAACAACGCCAGGATCGAAGCCCGCCGCGCCTCAGGCGATTCCGGCAACGTGCGGGTCAGAGCGCGGAACGTCGCATAGTCGGCCAGTTGCGCCAGATTTAGGCCCTCGATCGCTTCACGATCGAACAGGACCATGGCGTAGTGGATGTCGTTTCTCGTCGCCGTGTAGATCTTGGAATGGGCCATCCACATCGTCGTCTGCGGAATGTCGACCAGGTTCTCTCGCCGGCCCACCGGCATGCCATCTCGCGAGCGCGACCGCACCCGCAGCAGCGTGCGCGTCGCTCCCCCATCGTCCAGCAGGGCACGGCGGTCAGCCTCTTCCATTTCGAGGAACAGCCAACGTCTCTCGCGCTCCATCCGGCGCAGGAACTCCCGGCTGTCCTCTACGAAGGCAACCACCAGGTTGGGTTCACAGGTGCTCTCAGGAGCCAGTTGGCGGCCGAACTCTGTGAGGTTGGCGCGGATGCGGCCGACCATCGCCTCGGCGGCTTCGAGCTGCAGCCCCGCCACCCCGGGACAGATTTGCTCCTCGAACCGCGGCAGCGGCTCCTGGTTGCTCTGCCCCGCGGCAGGCGTAGCCAGCAGCGCTGCGCAAGCCGCAATGCCTGAGAAAGCCAGCACGCGAAACTGGGACACCATCGATCGTCTCCCACGTCGGGAGGCGGAGTATCCGTCGATCTCCCCCGGCTGGCAACGGGGGGATTTGTCGCAAAGGGTAGCGTTACCCTTCCTTGCGTGACTGCCGCTTGCGTTCGTGCGGGTCGAGGTAGCGCTTGCGCAGGCGGATGCTCTTGGGGGTCACTTCGACCAGCTCGTCGTCCTGGATGTAAGCGATCGCCTGCTCCAGCGTCATCTTGCGCGGCGGGGTCAGGCGAATGCCTTCATCCTTGCCGCTGGCGCGGAAGTTGGTGAGCTGCTTGGACTTCAAAGGATTGACCTCGAGATCCTGCGGCTTGGCATTTTCGCCGATGATCATGCCCTCGTAGAGCTTTTCGCCGGGGCTGACGAACAGCACGCCGCGGTCCTCCAGCGCGTTCAACGCGTAAGCCACCGCCTCGCCTTGCTCCATCGAGATCAGCACGCCGTTCTGCCGCCCGCTGATCGGGCCCTTGTAGGGGCCGTAGCGTTCGAACAGGCGGTTCATGATCCCGGTGCCGCGGGTGTCGGACAGGAACTCGCCATGATACCCGATCAGGCCGCGGCTCGGCGCGCTGAAGGTGATGCGGGTCTTACCGCCGCCCGATGGGCGCATGTCGGTCATCTCGCCTTTGCGCAGCGCGATCTTCTCGACGACGGTGCCGGAGAATTCTTCGTCCACGTCCACAACGACCGTCTCGTACGGCTCCTCGCGGCCGTCGGGACCATCGCGGAACAGCACACGCGGCCGGCTGATCGACAGCTCGAAGCCTTCGCGGCGCATGTTCTCGATCAGCACGCCGAGTTGGAGCTCGCCGCGGCCTGCGACTTCGAACGCGTCCTTGCCGGTGCTCTCGGTTACCCGAATGGCAACGTTGGTTTCCGCCTCGCGCTCCAGCCTGTCGCGGATCACGCGGCTTTGCACCTTGTCGCCCTCGCGCCCGGCATAGGGACTGTCGTTGACGCCGAAGGTCATCGCCAGCGTCGGCGGATCGATCGGCTGGGCAGCGATCGGCACGCTGACGTTCGGGTCGGCGATGGTGTTGGAGACGGTGGCGGTGGTCAGGCCGGCGATCGCGACGACG
>JAJUJV010000088.1 GCA_029265155.1 Altererythrobacter sp.
AAGAAGGTCGCCGACCTGCTTGGTCGCGGCGGCGCGAGTGAAGCGGAGGCTGAGGCCGCCGCTGAAGCCATCGCGGAGTGACAGACATGGCGAAGATCAAGATCAAGCAGATCGGCTCGCCGATCCGCCGTCCGGAAAGCCAGAAGAAGATTCTGACTGGGCTCGGCCTCGGCAAGATGAACCGGGTTGTCGAGCTCGAGGACACGCCCGAGGTGCGCGGCGCGATCGCCAAGCTCCCTCACATGGTTGAAGTGATCGACTGATTTCCCGCGCGGCAAAAGCGAAAGCGAGTGCACTGACATGAAACTGAACGACATCCGTGACAATCCGGGCGCCCGTAAGACGCGAATCCGCGTCGGACGTGGAATCGGCTCGGGCAAGGGCAAGACCGGCGGTCGCGGCCAGAAGGGCCAGAAGAGCCGTTCGGGCGTAGCGATCAAGGGCTTCGAAGGCGGCCAGATGCCGCTTCACATGCGTCTGCCGAAGCGCGGGTTCAACAACCCGTTCGGCAAGGACTACGCCGAGGTGAACCTGGGCCAGGTGCAGAAGCTGATCGATGCCGGCAAGCTGGATGCCAAGAACCTGATCGACCATGAAGCGCTGCAAGCGGCAGGTGTGGCGCGCGGCGGAAAGGACGGCGTGCGTCTCCTTGCCAAGGGTGAGCTAACGACCAAGGCGAGCTTCAAGGTGGCCGGTGCCTCGAAGGGCGCAGTGGCCATGGTTGAAGCTGCGGGCGGCTCGGTGGAAGTCATTGTTGCCAAGAACCCGGCTGAGCTGGCGGCTGCCAAGAAGGGCACCGCCAAGGCTCGCGCCGCGAATTAATCCGAGTGATTTGCCGGGTGGGGGTTATTGCATCCCCGCCCGGCCCCTATATGGGCTGACCTGTAGAGGGAGGCGGGGCACAGCCGCCCGGCCAGGGAAGGCATCAAACGACCGATGGCATCACGCGCCGACAATATCGCGAGCAATCTCAGCCTCGCCAACTTCTCGAAAGCGACCGAGCTCAAGCAGCGGATCTGGTTCACGATCGGTGCGTTGATCGTCTTTCGTTTCCTCAGCTTCGTGCCGCTTCCGGGCGTCAACCCGCTGATCCTCGAAACGCTCTATGATCAGACCCGGGGCGGAATCCTCGACCTGTTCAACACGTTCTCTGGGGGCAGCCTGGAGCGCATGAGCCTGATCGCGCTCGGCGTGATGCCGTACATCACTGCCTCGATCGTCATCCAGATGGCTGCTGCGTTGCACCCCACGCTCATCGCTCTCAAGAAGGAAGGCGAAGCAGGGCGCAAGAAGCTCAATCAGTATACCCGCTACGGCACCGTTTTCCTGTGCGCGATCCAGGGCTGGTTCCTTGCGTCGGGTCTTGAGGCCTACGGTGCCCAAAGTGGGCTGCAGGCAGTGGTCGACCCCGGGCTGATGTTCCGCGTCGTGGCGGTCATCAACCTGATCGGTGGCACCATGTTCCTGCTGTGGTTGGGTGAGCAGATCACCAGCCGCGGTATCGGCAACGGCGTTTCACTGATCATCATGGCTGGCATTGTTGCCCAGTTCCCGACGTTCATCGCCAACTTGTTTGAAGGTGGGCGGACCGGCTCGATCAGCACCATCGTGATCGTCGGCCTAGTGGTGATGATCATCGCGCTGATCCTCGTCATCTGTTTCGTCGAGCGTGCGCAGCGCCGGCTGTTAGTGCAGTATCCGAAGCGCGCCAGCGCGCGCGGCGTCATGCAGGCCGACCGCAGCCACCTGCCGCTCAAGCTGAACACGGCCAACGTGATCCCGCCGATCTTCGCCAGCTCGCTCCTGCTTCTGCCTTTGACGATCACGCAGTTCGCGGGCAATTCGGTGACGACCGACAGCACGTTCTACGGCGTTATCCAGACGCTCAACCAGTACCTGGCGCACGGGCAGCCGATGTACATGGCGCTTTATGCGATCGGGATCATCTTCTTCACGTTCTTCTATACCGCGGTCGTCTTCAATCCGGAGGAAACTGCTGAGAACCTGAAGAAGAACGGCGGCTTCATCCCGGGTATCCGCCCGGGCAAGCGGACCGCCGAATACCTCGACTACGTGCTCACCCGCATAACTGTGGTTGGGGCCATCTATCTGACGCTCGTTTGTGTCGTGCCGGAGTACATGATCGCGCAGACGGGCATCCCGCTGTTCCTCGGCGGCACCAGCTTGCTGATCGTGGTCAACGTCACGGTGGATACCATCAGCCAGATCCAGTCGCACTTGCTGGCCCACCAGTATGGTGACTTGATCAAGAAGGCGAAGCTCAAGGGCAAGCTGCGTTAGCCATGAACATCATCCTTCTCGGCCCGCCGGGGGCAGGCAAGGGCACCCAGGCCGCACGGCTCGTCTCCCAACGAGGAATGCGTCAGCTCTCGACTGGCGACATGCTCCGCGCCGCGGTCGCCGCGCAGACGCCGATCGGTATTGAGGCCAAGGCGATCATGGATCGTGGTGAGCTGGTATCAGACGAGATCGTGTCGGCGCTCATTGACGCCGAACTATTGGCGATGGGGGAGGGGACGGGCGCTATCTTCGACGGCTACCCGCGCACCTCGGAACAGGTTGGGCAGCTCGATGCTATTCTCGCCCGCCATGACCGGCAGCTTGATCGCGTAATCGAGCTGGAAGTCGATGAAGACGAACTCGTCCGGCGGATTGTCGGGCGCTTCTCCTGCGCTAATTGTGGGGCAGGTTACCACGACGAGTTTCAGCAGCCGACAACCGCGGGAGTCTGCGACAAGTGCGGCAGCAGCGAGTTCAAGCGCCGCAAGGACGACAACGAAGAGACGGTGCGCACGCGCATGGCCGAATACCGCGCCAAGACCGCGCCCATTCTGCCCAGCTACGAGGCGCGTGGTCTGGTGACACGCGTCGACGGCATGGCGCCGATCGAAGAGGTGTCCGCCGCGATCGAACGGGCTCTTGTAACGGTTTGAGGCACAGGTGCGTCACGGTTTTGACCGCTGGAGCGGTTTGTTGTAATCGGTTGAAGACGATGTGGCTCTGGCTTTGCCCGGAGTCGGTGCGCGCATGTGCGCGTTTGGCTTGACGGCGTCCTCGATTCGCCGTAAGCGCGCCGCTCATTCGACAGTTGCGGGGCAGTTCGGCAGGCGGGCCTGAGGCCTGTCCATCCGAACCGTTTGTCATTGGCAGTTCTTCGCAGCACGTCGTCTGAGCAACGCGATGAGATAGGGAGCGCCCCGCCAAGCGGTCGCCCACTCCCTGTGGAGCATGGAGAAGTTAGTGGCTCGTATTGCAGGGGTTAATATCCCCACCAACAAGCGCGTGATTGTCGCGCTCACCTACATCCACGGTATCGGCCCCAAGACGGCGACGGAAATCGCCGACAAGCTGGGCATCGATCACAGCCGCCGCGTGCAGGACCTGTCCGACGCCGAAGTGCTGCAGATCCGCGAGACCATCGACGCCGACTACACCGTGGAAGGCGACCTGCGTCGCGAAACCGCGATGAACATCAAGCGCCTGATGGACCTCGCCTGCTACCGGGGCCTGCGACACCGCAAGGGCCTGCCGGTCCGCGGCCAGCGCACGCACACCAACGCGCGCACCCGCAAGGGCAAGGCCAAGCCGATCGCCGGCAAGAAGAAGTAATCTTCGACAGGCTTTGGGCGAGCGGCTTCGGAAACGAACGCCCGCCCCTCTGGATTTAGGAACAGGCAACACCATATGGCACGCGAACCACAGCGCATCCGCAGGCGGGAGCGCAAGAACATCAGCAGCGGCGTGGCGCACATCAACGCCAGCTTCAACAACACGATGATCACGATCACCGACGCACAAGGCAACGCTATCAGCTGGTCCAGCGCCGGCATGATGGGCTTCAAGGGCAGCCGCAAGAGCACGCCCTATGCCGCCCAGGTCGCGGCCGACGATGCGGGCAAGAAAGCGGCCGAGCACGGCGTGCGCACGCTGGAAGTTGAAATCAAGGGACCGGGTTCCGGACGCGAGAGCGCGATGCGCGCGCTCCAGGCGGTGGGCTTCACCATCACCAGCATCCGCGACGTGACCCCGATCCCGCACAACGGCGTGAGGCCTTCCAAGCGCCGCCGCGTCTGACGTGATCCTGCCGGCGGGCGGCCCGAGAGCTCCGGGCACCCGCTACGTTTCGCATCGGCCGCGGCGCACCAGCGCTCCGCGGCCATGCCTTTTGAATCTGACCTTTAGGGGAAGTCCATGTCCGTCAATATGAAGAACTGGCAGGAACTGAAGAAGCCCAACAGCCTCGACGTCAAGGCCGGCGGCGACAAGCAGCGCAAAGCGACTTTCGTGGCCGAGCCGCTCGAGCGGGGCTACGGCCTGACGCTCGGCAACGCGCTGCGCCGGGTGCTCCTGTCCAGCCTTCAGGGTGCCGCGATCACCTCGATCCGCATCGAGAACGTGCTGCATGAGTTTTCGAGCTTGGCCGGCGTGCGCGAGGACGTCACCGACATCGTGCTCAACGTCAAGCAGATCGCGCTGAAGATGGAAGGCGAAGGGCCGAAGCGCCTCAACCTGTCCAAGACCGGCCCGGGCGCGGTGACCGCCGGCGACATCGCGGTGACCGGCGACATCGAGGTGATGAACAAGAACCTCGTGATCTGCCACCTCGACGACGGCGCGACGCTCAACATGGAGCTGACCGCCGACACCGGCAAAGGCTACGTCCCCGCGGTGCAGAACCGCCCAGTCGACGCGCCGATCGGCCTCATCCCGATCGACAGCCTCTACTCGCCGATCCGCCAGGTCAGCTACAAGGTTGAGCCGGCCCGCGTCGGCCAGGACCTCGACTACGACAAGCTGAGCCTGACGGTCGAGACCGACGGCACCGTCACTCCCGAGGACGCGGTGGCCTATGCCGCGCGCATCCTGCAGGACCAGCTGACGCTGTTCGTCCACTTCGAGGACGGCATCCCGCAGCCGCAGCCGACGATGATCGGCGTCGCCGCGGCCCCGGCCGACGAGAGCGACGCGAACCAGCTCAACCGTTACCTGCTCAAGAAGGTCGACGAGCTCGAGCTGTCGGTCCGCTCGGCCAACTGCCTGAAGAACGACAACATCATCTACATCGGCGACCTGGTCCAGAAGACCGAGGCGGAGATGCTGCGGACGCCGAACTTCGGACGCAAGAGCCTGAACGAGATCAAGGAAGTCCTGAGCTCGATGGGCCTGCGCCTCGGCATGGACATCCCCGGATGGCCGCCGGAGAACATCGAGGAAATGGCCAAGAAGCTCGAGCAGGAGCTGCTGGGCTGAGGCCTGGGGCTACGCTGAAGGAACACAGGGAAGGCCGCCGCAAGGCGGCCTTTCTTTTTTGCCGCCCTTCCTTCGTCATCCCCCGGAGGCGGATATCCAGCGATAGAAGAGGAAAAGGCTCGCCGGAGGCGGTCCTTTTCATTTTGATCACGGGAAGACGCGAAGACGCCAAGAAGGTGGGGCGGGTCGGCGGCGGCCTTCTTACGTCATTCCGATGGGCGCGGGAGCTCAACTATTCCCGTTGAGGTCACCCGGATCGTCAAAGAGGGCGATAGCATTGGGCGAGGAGCGGCGCGCGATCTGGTGGAGCATTGGCAGGCGTGGGCGCACGCGGGGCAAGTCGCGCCTGACGGCGCGTGGCGGACGTGGGTGCTGATGGCCGGGCGCGGGTTCGGCAAGACGCGTGCCGGGGCGGAGTGGGTGCTGGAGGCGGTGCGGGAGGCGCGTCGCGGGCAGCCTGGCTCACCCATCCACCCTCCGGCGGATGGTCTCCCTCCGGGCGACATGATTGGGGAGGAGCTGCGGATCGCGCTGGTGGCGGCCACGGTCGACGAGGCGCGGCGGGTGATGGTGGAGGGGCCGTCGGGCCTGCTCGCCTGCGCGCGCGAGGGGGAGATCGCCGAGTGGGCGCCGTCGCGGCGCGAGCTGGTGTGGGCCGGCGGGGCGGTGGCGACGCTCTATTCCGGGGCCAATCCGGAGAGCCTGCGCGGGCCGCAGCATCACTTCGCCTCGTGCGACGAGCTGGCCAAGTGGCGCCATGCGGAAGCTGCGTGGGACATGCTGCAGCTCGGCCTGCGCTGCGGCGAGCGGACGCGGGCGCTGGTGACGACGACGCCGAGGGCGGGTGCGCGGCGCTGGCGCGGATCCTCGAGGCGGAGGGGACGGTGCTGACCGGCGGGACCTCGCGCGACAACCCGCACCTGCCGGCGGCGTTCCTCGAGGCGATCACGGCGGCCTATGAGGGCACGCGGATGGGGCGCGAGGAGATCGACGGCGAGTTCGTGTGCGACGTGGAGGGGACGCTGTGGCCGGCAGCGCTGATCGCGGCGAGCCGGGGACCGGTGCCGGAGCGCGAGGCGCTGGCGCGGGTGGTGGTCGGGGTCGATCCGCCGGCAGGGCCCGAGGGGACCTGCGGGATTGTCGTCTGCGGGCTCGACCGCGAGGGCGTGGGGCACGTGCTGGCCGATCGCTCGGCGGGCGGGCTCTCCCCCGAAGGCTGGGCGCGCAAGGTGGCGGCGGCGGCCGAAGCGCACGGGGCCGACCGGCTGGTGGCGGAGAAGAACCAGGGCGGCGAGATGGTCGGTGCGGTGCTGCGCGCGGCGAGGATCGCGCTGCCGATCACGCTGGTCAGCGCCTCGCAGGGGAAGGCGGCGCGGGCCGAGCCGGTGGCGGGGCTGTTCGAGAGCGGCCGGGTGCGGCTGGCGGGGCGGTTTGCGGAGCTGGAAGCCGAGCTCGGGCAAATGGTGCCGGCGGGGCATCGGGGCGCGGGCCGCTGGCAGGGCTCGCGCTCGCCCGACCGCGCCGACGCGATGGTCTGGGCGCTGTGGGCGCTGCTGATCGCCCCCAAAGCCGCGCCGCGGGTGTGGACGGTGTGAGCGCGCGCGCACTCAGTGTGGCAGCGACTTGGAGAAGCCGTTCATGATCACCACGCCGGTGACGATGAAGGCGATGCCGATCAGCGCCGCGGCGTCGAGCTTCTGGCCCTGGAAGATCCAGGCGATCGCGGCGATCAGGACCACGCCGACCGCCGACCAGATCGCGTAGGCGATGCCTGTCGGGATGACGCGCAAGGTGAGCGAGAGGAAGTAGAACGCCACCGCGTAGCCGGCCGCGGTGATCAGCGAGGGGACCAGCCGGGTGAAGCCGTCCGACTGCTTCATGAACGAGGTGCCGATCACTTCGCCGACGATGGCGATCATGAGGTAGACGTAGTGCATCGGGCGCTCCTTCGGCTGCGGCGGACGGGGGGCTCGCATAGCAGCTATCGGACGCGCGGCGACGCAAAGCTCGCTTTGTGCGCGGGCTGGCGTTGGGCTAGCAGCAACGAATGGACCTCGACGATCTGCTGCGCCGTTACTTCGGCACCTCCGACCTTTCCGCGATCAGCCCGCAAGTGCAGGCGGCGGGGATCGAGCGGATCCAGGTCGACTTCGGGCTCGAGCGCGACCGCGGCAAGCGCTTCGCGTTGTGGACGGTGCTGTACCTGCTGGGCGCGGCGCCCGACCTCGACGTGGCGTTCGAGGACGCGGCCGAGCGCGAGGCGGCGCGCAACGTCATGGACCTGCTCGCGGCGGCGGGAGAGGCGGGGGAAGGCTGAGGGGGGCTGGGCGTGAGCCGGGCGGCTTATTCCGGAACGTCGATCGCCAGGACTTCGATCGCGTCCTCCTGCCCGGCGAACGGGAGAAGCTCGCCCGGCTCCGCGCCCATCATCGCCCGGGCGAGCGGGGCGTTGAACGAGAGGCTGCCGGCGGCCGGATCCGCCTCGTCGTCGCCGACCAGGCGGAAGGTCTTTTCCGCGCCCTTGAGCGCGATCGTCACCTCGACCCCGAATTCGACCTTGTCGCCCGAAGGGACCGGGGCGAGCTCGGCCGAGAGCTGGCGCGCGCGCCAGTAGCGCAAGTCGCGCTGGATCGGCGCGCGGGCGGCCTCGTCCCCCTCGGGCGCGGCGGCAAGCGCGGTCTCGAGCGCCGCGATCCGCTCGTCGATCAAGGCGAGGCCGCGGGCCGTGACCAGGTTGGGGCCGGGCGGGAGCGGCAGCTCGAACTTGGGTTCGCGATGTTCCTCGTCGCTTTCGCGGCGGAAGGCCACGCTCATCTACGATACTCCGAGTGAAAGGGCGGGCCGGTCGGGCCCGGCGCGATGGGCATGACCCCGAGGTAGCCCGAAAGGGTGGCAATTCAAGGCTGCCGCTACCCCCTCGCCGGTTAGGGCGGGGCAGGCTAACGTGGCTAAGCGGATGGGCTTGCGGAGGGACGCGATGAAGCTTGGCATTCTCAAGACCGGCGGGCCGCCGCGCGCGCTGGCCGAACACGGCAGCTATCCCGAGATGTTCCGCAAGCTTCTGGGCGAGGGGCGCTACGACTACGCGGTGTTCGATGCCGAGCAGGGCGAACTGCCGGCGGAGCCGAGCGCGTGCGGCGCCTACCTGATCACCGGATCGGCCTGCGATGCCTATGCCGCGCTGCCCTGGATCGTGGAGCTGAAGCGGTTCCTGGTTGCGGCGAAAGGGAAAGCGGCGCTGGTCGGCATCTGCTTCGGTCACCAGGTCATGGCCGAGGCGTTCGGCGGCCGGGTGATCAAGTCGCCGAGCGGCTGGGGGCTGGGGAACCACCGTTACGACGTCGTGCGGCCGCAGCCGTGGATGGACGGCGCGGCGGCGGTCACGCTGCCGGCCTCGCACCAGGATCAGGTGGTCGAGCTGCCGGAGGGGGCCGAGGTTGTCGCGGGCAGCGCGTTCTCTCCGCTCGGCATGATTGTCTATACCGATCAGCCGGCGCTGTCGCTGCAGCTCCACCCGGAATTCACGCCGGAGTTCGCTGCGGCGCTGGCCGAGTTGCGGCGCGGGCGCGGACCGAGCGACGAGCAGATCGACCGCGCCCTGACCAGCCTGAAGCAGCCCAACGACCGTGAGCGCGTGGCCGGTTGGATCAACCGCTTCCTGACAGGCGCTCATCCGCAGTAGGGCCAACGGTGGAACCGGCGAGACGACAGGGGTAAGCCCATGACGATGCCATCGCCGAAGTCCTCCCGCCGTTCCGTCGGCGCGCTGCTGCGGCGCGAGGCGCGCGAGTTCGTCACGATCAAGCCGAGCGATCGGCCGTGGCAGTTCCCGCTGGCGGTGGCGGTCGCTACCGGGCTGCCGCTGCTGGCCGGGGCCGCTTTCGACGAGATGAGCCTCGCTTCGCTGGCGGCCATCGGGGCGATGACCATCGTCTATGTGCCGCGCACGACGCTCCCCCATCGGGTCGCCGCGCTGATGGCGGTGGCCTTCGCGATGACCGTCTGCGCCGCGCTGGGGCAGTTCAGCC
>JAJUJV010000092.1 GCA_029265155.1 Altererythrobacter sp.
CACAGCCCTCGCCGCCGTTCGCAAGCAATGCTCGTGCAAGGCAACCCTGTGATGCCCAGGTCATTCCGCGCCGGCCTCTCCCGTCCGCGCTTCTACCTCCCGGCGTTACGCCCGCACTCGCCAGCGGGCTTTCGGTGTGCCTGCGCTCCGTGGGGGGCGAGATTGCAGCCGCCCCATCCCACGCGGAGACGCGCACCCCATCTTCCTTGCACCCAACCTCGTCATTCCCGCGAAAGCGGGAACCTCGTCGAACGTTCCTTCCTGGCTAGAGGCGACCAGATCCCCGCTTGCGCGGGGATGACGAAGGACGCGGGGACGACGAAGGGGGCTTGGAGCGGAAGAAGGCGGGTCAACCAACGGGTGGCGCGGCCAACGAACCGGGGGCGGAGCCATCGAACAGGGGCGGGAACAGCGGAAGAAGCCCGACGACACTGGCCGGCCCGATGCGGAAGCTCACCCGCCTCCCCTCTGCGCCTCCCTAAACGCGCCGGTTCGCTCCGGCTTGCCTAACCGCGCTCAAAGCGCCTAGCGGATGCCGCATTCAATCCAGCTCCTCTTTTCGTCGGCTCCACCTCGCGGGGCGCCGACGCTTTGGAATCGATTCGCATGACCACATTCGGACGCTGGCGGCACGAATGGCTGGCCAACCCCCGTACCGAGATTCTCGCGGGTCTGGTGGTCGCCTTGGCGTTGATACCCGAGGCGATCGGGTTCTCGATCATTGCTGGGGTCGATCCGCGGGTCGGGCTCTACGCCTCGATAGCGATCGCGATGGTCATCGCCTTCACCGGCGGCCGCCCGGGGATGATCTCCGCCGCGACCGCTGCCGTCGCCGTGGTGGTCGTGCCGCTCGTGCGCGATCATGGGGTCGAATACCTGTTCGCAGCGACGATCCTGATGGGCGTGTTCCAGGGGATCGCCGCGCTGCTGCGGTTCGACCTCCTGATGCAGTTCGTCTCGCGCTCGGTGATCACCGGGTTCGTCAACGCGCTGGCGATCCTGATCTTCATGGCGCAGCTTCCACAGCTCACCGGCGTGGGCTGGGAAACTTATGCGATGGTCGCGGCGGGCCTCGCCATCATCTATCTATTCCCCCGGCTGACCACCGCGATTCCCTCGCCGCTCGTCGCCATCGTCGTGCTGGGCGCGCTCTCAATCGGCCTCGGCCTCGACGTCAACACCGTCGGCGACATGGGCGAACTTCCCGAAGGCTTGCCTTACCTGATCTGGCCAGACGTGCCGCTGACCTGGGAAACCTTGCGCATCATCGCCCCCTATTCGGCGACGATGGCGGCGGTCGGCCTGCTCGAATCGCTGCTCACCGCGCAGATCGTCGACGACATGACTCACACCGACAGCAACAAGCAGCGCGAGACCGCCGGCCAGGGCGCCGCCAACGTGGTGGCGGCCTTCTTCGGCGGCATGGGCGGCTGCGCAATGATCGGCCAGTCGGTGATCAACGTCACCTCCGGCGGCCGCGGCCGTCTCTCGACCTTCACGGCCGGTGCTGCTCTTTTGATCCTTCTGGCGCTGCTCGGCCCGCTGGTCGGGCAGATGCCGATGCCTGCCTTGGTGGCGGTCATGATCATGGTATCGATCGGCACGTTCAGCTGGAACTCGATTCCGAACTTGCGCCGCCACCCATGGCAGTCGTCCGTCGTCATGCTCTCGACCGTCGCCATCGTCGTGATCACGGACAATCTCGCGCTTGGCGTACTCACCGGTGTGCTGCTGTCCGGCATCTTCTTCGCGGGTAAGGTGCGGCGGATGTTCTCGGTGGAGCGGAAGCGCTCCGGCAATCAGGCCATCTACACCGTCACCGGGCAGATCTTCTTCGCCTCGGTGGACCGGTTCCAGCGCGCGCTCGGGCCGGAGAGCTTGCAGCCCGATCCCGCCGACCATGTCGTGATCGACGTCAGCAAGGCCCACTTCTGGGACATCTCCGGGATTGGCGCGCTCGACAAAGTGGTCGAGCGAATGCGCCGCAATGGGCGCAGCGTTCAGGTGCGCGGCCTGAATGAAGCCAGCGCCGATTTGTTCGACCGCTTCGCGCTGACCGACAAGACCGGCGTCGAGATCGGACTCGCGCCGCACCCCTGAGCGGGCGCGGCGCGAGCCCGCGCTCACATCACAGCACGTATTTGCTGAGGTCCGCGTCCTGCGCCAGGTCGGTCAGCTTGGCGCGCACGTAATCGGCGTCGATCGTCACCGCCTCGCCCTTGCGGTCCTCGGCTTCGAAGCTCAGCTCCTCGAGCAGCTTCTCCATCACCGTCTGCAGGCGGCGGGCGCCGATGTTCTCGACGCTCTCGTTCACTTGCGCGGCGATCCGGGCGATCTCGCGGATCGCATCGGGCGTGAAGTCGAGCGTGACATTCTCGGTGCCGATCAGCGCCTTGTACTGCGTGACGAGATTGGCCCGGGTGTCCGACAGAATCGCGACGAAGTCCTCCTCGGTCAGCGCCTTCAGCTCGACCCGGATCGGCAGGCGCCCCTGCAGCTCGGGCAGCATGTCGCTCGGTTTGGCGAGGTGGAACGCGCCCGAGCCGATGAACAGCACGTGGTCGGTCTTCATCGGCCCGTACTTGGTGGCCACGGTCGTACCTTCGATCAGCGGCAGCAGGTCACGCTGCACGCCTTCGCGGCTGACCGAGCCGCCGCGCACGTCGCTCACCGCGATCTTGTCGATCTCGTCGAGGAACACGATCCCGTTCGCTTCGGCGTTGGCCAGCGCGACGCGGGCGACGTCGTCCTGGTCCATGCGCTTTTCGGCTTCCTCGTCGACCAGCTTGTCCCAGGCATCGGGCACCTTGAGCTTGCGGCGCTTCAGGTTCTGCCGGCCCATTGCCTTGCCGAACATCTCCGACAGGTTGATCATCTGCGCGCCGCCGCCCGGGATGTCGAACGGCATCTGCGGGTGGTCTTCGACTTCGATCTCGACCTCGACGTCGTTCATCGCGTTCTCGACGATGCGCTGGCGGAAGCTCTCGCGCGTCGCCTCGCTGGCGTTCTCGCCGACCAGCGCCTTCAGGAGCCGGTCCATCGCCGCCTTGCTTGCGGCCTCGCGCACCGCCTCGCGGCGGCGGTCCTTCTCGAGCCGGATCGCTTCCTCGGCGAGGTCGCGGGCGATCTGCTCGACGTCGCGGCCGACATAGCCGACTTCGGTGAACTTGGTCGCCTCGACCTTCACGAACGGCGCGTCGGCCAGCTTGGCAAGGCGCCGGCTGATCTCGGTCTTGCCGCAACCGGTCGGCCCGATCATCAGGATGTTCTTCGGCGTGACCTCGTCGCGCAGCTCGGCCGGCAGGCGCTGGCGCCGCCACCGATTGCGCAGCGCCACCGCGACCGCGCGCTTGGCTTCGGCCTGGCCGATGATGTGCTCGTCCAAGGCGGCGACGATGGCTTTGGGAGTTAGGTTGTCGTTCAACTTGATACCTCTTCCTCGTCATTCCCGCGAAAGCGGGAACCCAGCGCCGCGTTGCGCTGCTCCGCTCTAGGTCCCCGCTGTCGCGGGGATGACGAACTATAGTTAGCTCACGGACAAATCAGATCGTTTCGACCGTCACCCGGTCGTTGGTGAAGACGCAGACTTCGGCGGCCACTTCCATCGCCCGGCGCGCGATCTTCTCCGCGTCGGCTTCGTAGGGCTCCAGTGCCTTGGCGGCGGACAGCGCATAGTTGCCGCCCGAACCGATCGCGGCGATTCCGCCTTCGGGCTCGAGCACGTCGCCGTTGCCGGTCAGCACCAGCAGCACGTCCTTGTCGGCGACGATCATCAGCGCCTCGAGGTTGCGCAAGTACTTGTCGGTGCGCCAGTCCTTGGCGAGCTCGACCGCCGCGCGCAGCAGTTGACCGGAATACTGCTCCAGCTTCTTCTCAAGCCGCTCGAACAGCGTGAAGGCGTCCGCGGTCGCCCCGGCGAACCCGCCGATCACTTTGCCATCGGCGCCGAGGCGGCGGACCTTGCGGGCGTTCGGCTTCATCACCGTGTTGCCCATCGACACCTGCCCGTCGCCGGCGATGACGGTCTTGCCGCCCTTCTTCACGCCGATGATGGTGGTGCCGTGCCACTGGATAAGGCCCCAAGATTGGCTGGGGCTAGCCTGTCGATCGTCCATGGCCGGGATATGGGGCAGCGCCGTTGGCGCTTCAATCCTTCGTCCGGATGGCGGCGCCGATCAGCTCCCTGCGCCGCCGCCGCCCATGCCCGCCGCGCCGACCTGGCCGATATTGCCGAACAGGTCCTGCAAGAAGCTGCGCTCGCTGCCCAGCGTCGGCGTCTTGTCGTTCTCCGGATTGATCCGCGCGACTTGATCCATGCCCGTGCGGTCGGCGGCGATGACGTTGCCGGCTTCGTCGAAGCGCACCGCCAGCACCGTGTGCCCGGTTATCCGCGGGGTGGTGAACGGCGCCTGCTGCGTAGTGCTCGACACGTAGTACCACACCGGATCGCCGAACTGGCTGGTGAAGCTCGGCTGACCCAGCGCGCGCTCCACCGACATGCGGTTGTCGACACCGGGCTGGACCGAGCGCAGGATCACCTCGTCGGCGAGATAGCCCTTGTGCCCGGTGATCGAGCTGCATCCGGCCGCCAGCGCCACAACGCCGAGCACTGCCGCAATGCGCCCCAAGTCCTTCACCGGCCTTGCCATTCCTCGACTTCTCCGCCTTGGCGCCTATATCTGCGCGCGAGCCTTACGGGCTGGCGCGCCGCCGTGCAATGGCGGGTGCCGCCGCCCCATTGAATAGCCGCTGAATGGAAAGCCGCCGCGCCGTGTCCCTGCTCCAACGCCTGTTCCGCTCCGCGCCCGATCCGCGCGAGGCCCTGCGCCCGCTGTGGCATCGCGTGGTCGAGCTGTCGCGCGATCCCGCGCTTTACCGCGACGACGGAGTGGCGGACACGGTTCCCGGCCGCTTCGACATGATCGCGGCGATCCTGGCGCTGGTCATGCTGCGGCTCGAGGCCGAGGGCCACGCGCACGAAACCGCGCTTCTCGCCGAATTGTTCGTCGCCGATATGGACGCGCAGCTTCGCGAGACCGGAGTCGGCGACATCGTCGTCGGCAAGCACATCGGCCGGCTGATGTCGGTGCTCGGCGGCCGCCTAGGCGCGCTGCGGCAGGCGCTGGCGAGCGACGACCCGGCCGAGCTCGAAGCCGCGCTCGACCGCAACGTGACGATGCTCGAAGGCCGCGACACGCAGGACCTCGCCCGGCGCCTGCGCGGTTTTGCCGACAAGCTTGCCGCACTCGATGCGCCGGCCGTGCTGGAAGGAAGGATCGCGCTGTGACTGCTCCCGAATTCTCGCGCCCGATCGACGACCGGCACATCACCGACAAGCCGGTCACGCTCGAAGCCACGGCCGAGGAGCGCCGCGCCCTCGCCCGCCGCTTCCAGCTCGTCGCCGTCCATCAGCTCCAGGCCACCGTTACGCTCGAGCGCGGCAGCGACGCGGTCGGCGCGAAGGGCCGCCTGTCGGCCTCGATCGTGCAGAGCTGCGCCGTCTCGGGCGAAGATCTCCCGGTCCGCATCGACGAGCCGCTGGCTTTTCGCTTCGTGCCCGAGCGGCCTATCGAAGAGGAAGAACTTGAGCTCGAAGCCGAGGAACTCGACGAGATTTGGTATGACGGCCACATCTTCGACCTCGGCGAAGCCGTCGCCCAGAGCCTCGCGCTGGCCATCGACCCTTACGCCACCGGCCCCGAAGCCGAGCGCGTCCGCCAGGAAGTGGGCCTCAGCGACGAAGCGGCCAGCGGCCCCTTTGCCGCACTGGCCGCGTTGAAGAAGTCTTAGCTGCGCCAATCGTCGGCGTGGCGCACGATGGCCGCCGCGCTCGCCAGCACTGCGGCATCCTCGATGAAGCCGGTCGCGGTCTGGCCGTACCGGTCCATCGCCGTCACCCGCGCCTTCCAGCCGACATAGGACGAAGCGACCGCGGTCAATCCGGCCACCGCCGCGCCGGCGAGACGCTCTCCGCGCGGCGCGAGCGCGGCTCCAGCAATCGCCGAAGTGATGAACCGCGCCGCTAGCCCTATCGGCACGATGCGGTCCGGCGCCGTCTTCTGCTTGTCACCGGCCATCTCGGCGACGGCTAGGGCGGTCGTACCGGCGGCGATCAGCGGATGGCCCAGGCCCTGCATCGCGCCTTCGCCCGGATCGATCTCCCCGCGCAGCGATGCCACGGATACGGCCGCCAAAGGGGTCAGCGCGCGCTGACCACCGACAAGACCGATCAGGAAGGAAGCGAGCATCAATCATTCTCCGGACGGTTGACCTTGCAATCGCCCGGGGATGGATTGGTTTCGCTGATGAGGTTGCTTTAGGGCAGCGCTCAGAACGGAATGTCGTCGTCCAAGTCGTCGTAGCCGCCGCCGCCGCCGCCTTGGTTCCAGCTCGACCCGCCGCCGCTGCTGCCGCCTGAGGAGCGGCCCCCGCCGCCCCACTCGTCACCGCCGCCGCTGCCGCGCGAGCCGCCACCGCCGCCGGGCGCGCCGTCGAGCATGGTCATCACCCCGCCCAGGCCGCCGACCGAGACTTCGGTGGTGTAGCGGTCGTTGCCGTTCTGGTCCTGCCACTTGCGGGTCCGAAGCTGGCCTTCGATGTAGACCTTGCTGCCCTTGCGCAGATAGCGTTCGGCCACGCCGACCAGGCCTTCGGACTGCAGCACGACCGTGTGCCACTCCGTCCGTTCCTTGCGCTCCCCGGTTTGCCGATCCTTCCAGCTTTCCGAGGTCGCGATACGCAGGTTGGCAATGCGGCCGCCATTCTGGAAGCTTTTCACTTCCGGGTCCTGGCCGAGATTGCCGATCAGGATGACCTTGTTGACGCTGCCTGCCATGGAATCTGCTTTCCTCTCGAATACCGGGCCGGCTTAACCGATGCCCCCGGGACTCGCCACCGGGGATTGATCCGTTTCCCCAACCTCGTCCCCAATGTCGAGGGACGTCAGTCAAGAGCGCGGGCGTTACTCAGCGCGCCGGATAGCGCAGTCGGCCGAGGAACCGCGCCACGTCGAACCCGTCGCCCTTGCGCAGCAGCTGCGCCTTGGTCTTCTCGAACTGCATCACGTTCTCGATGCGCCGGTCGATGAAGGCGCGCGTCTCCTCCTTGCCTTCGCTCCGGTCGTCAACGAACACCGCGAGCGTTGCCGAGTAGATGCCGCACAAGATCGCGCGCTTGGTGTAGTGGTTGTAATCGGTCGCCGTGTCGCCGGCGAGGCGCCACATCAGATCGGCGCTGTTCCAGCCGGACTTCAGGCTCCGCCTCAGGTTCTGCGGCATCGCCTGGATCGCCAGCGCGCGGCGCAATGCCTCTTCGCGCCCTGCCACCGCGTCAAGCCGGAACAGCAGCAGCGTACGGATGCGGTCGCGGACTTTGAGGTCGAGCAGGTGACCGTCCGCAAAAGCTGCCTTCATCTGCGCATCGGTCGAGGCGATCCACGCGCAGATCATGTCCATCGGCCCGCCCGGGAAAGCCAACCGCGCCACCGCCGTATCGACGCCGGCCAGCGCCGCCGCCTGGCACAGCGCCTGGTCGCTCCACCCGTCGAACACCGCCGCGCTGGCGATATCCGGCGCCAGCGCCAGCCGCAGTTCGTCGAGCGTGCGATCGTCCCCGGCCACGATCAGAAACTCGGCCCGTAAACGGCGTTGTCGGCCTGCTGCCCGCCGCTATCGGCACGGGCCAGCTCGGCACGGATCAGGTTGTCGCGGCCCAGCGTCTCGGCATAGTCGCGCGCCGAGCGGCCGGCATTGTCGGTCCGGTCGGGATCGGCGCCCGCTTTCAGCAGCACGCGGACCATTGCCAGGTCGCGGCGGTGCACCGCCAGAATCAGCGGCGTCTCGCCGGTCGAGTTGGCCGCGTCGACTCGCGCGCCGGCGGTGACCAGGTGCTCGAGGCCTTCGTAGAAGCCGAGCTGGCTCGCCCGCATCAGCGGAGTCACCCCGCGGTTGTCGGCAATGTTCGGATTGGCGCCGCGGTTGAGGAGATAGACCAGCCACACCACGTCGCGCCGGTCGGCGGCGATATGCAGGCCGGTGCGCCCGGTCGTCAGGTCGCGCGAGTTGATCAGCGTCGAGCCCGGCTTGCCGAGCAGCTCGTCCGCCTTGCTGACGTCCTTCTTCTCGATCGCCTGCAGGAACAGGTAGCCATCGGAATATGTCTGCGCGGCCAAAGGCCCGCTGAACGCCACCGCTGCCGCCATCGCCAGAGCGATCTTGCGCGCAAGGCTCCCGAACACTGCCTTATCCTCCTGTTTTGCCGATACGAAGCGCAGCCTTTAACGGACTCCGCCCTTGCCGCCGAGGCGTTAGCAGAGCATGAACCGCTGCGCCATGTCCACCTATCGCACACGCTTTCTCGCCGCCTGTCTTCCCCTGACCCTGCTGACCGCCGCCTGCGGTGCCGCCCCGGCCGCAGACCCGCCCCTGGCCGGCGCCGCGATCGGCGGCCCGTTCGAGCTGGTCAACAGCGAGGGCGAGCCGGTGAAGTGGGAGGACTTCGACGGCAAGTACCGGGTCGTCTATTTCGGTTACGCCTATTGCCCCGACGTCTGCCCGCTCGATGTCCAGCGGATGATGCAAGGCTTCGAGCAGTTCAAGCAGGCGAAACCTGACCTCGCCGCACAAGTTCAGCCGCTGTTCGTCACGATCGACCCACAGCGTGATACGCCGGAAGTGGTCGGCGAGTTCACCGCCGCGTTTTCCGACGACCTGATCGGCCTCACCGGCACACCTGAACAAGTCGACCAGGCGGCCAAGGCATTCGCGGTGTACTATTCGAAAGGGCCGGACAGCGCGGGCGGCGGATACCTGATGGACCATAGCCGCGCCGCTTATCTGATGGGACCGGAAGGCAATCCCATTGCGCTCCTGCCCGTCGAGAAAAGCGCCGACGATGTCGCGGCGGAACTCGGAAAATGGGTGAGCTGAGAGACCGTTTCTGGGAGCTTCCCGTCGAAGCTCTCAGCCGCGTTGAATGGGAAGCGCTTTGCGACGGCTGTGGTCGCTGCTGCCTTCACAAGCTCCAGGACGAGGACACCGGCGAGGTCGTCGAGACCAATGTCGCCTGTCGCTTGCTCGACACGGCGACTGCACGCTGCAGCGACTATCGCAACCGCAAGGCTTTCGTCCCCGATTGCCTGCGCCTGACCCCGCGCCTGGTCTCGC
>JAJUJV010000186.1 GCA_029265155.1 Altererythrobacter sp.
CGAGGATCGGATAGAGCAATTTCCGCAAGTCGCGCTTGTTTTCTCGCGCACCGGCACGGCCGAAGTCGCCAGCGATCCAATGCCGCCGAACATCTCGGATGGCTACGTGATCCTGAAACCCCGCGAGGAGTGGCCCGACCCCTCACTGCCCAAGGACGAATTGGTCGAGGAGATGGAGGAAAGCCTCGGCGACCTGGTCGGAAACCTCTACGAGTTCAGCCAGCCTATAGAACTGCGCTTCAACGAACTGATCGCCGGCGTGCGCGGCGATGTCGCCGTCAAACTCTATGGCGACGATCTCGAACAGCTCGCCGCAACCGCCGGCGAGGTGACGGAAGTCCTAAACGGAATCGAGGGCGCGGCCGATGTTCGGGCGCAGCAAGTGACTGGCTTCCCCACGCTGGACATCGCTTTCGATCGCACAGCCATCGCGCGATATGCCCTGAGCGTCGAAGATGTTGCTCAAACGGTGGCGATTGCTCTTGGCGGCCGGCCAGCCGGGCTCGTCTTCGAGGGCGACCGGCGTTTCGATGTGGTCGTGCGGCTCTCCGATGCGGCGCGTAATGATTTCGACCGCATCGGCGCACTGCCGATCCGGTTGCCGAGCGGCGCGACAGTGCCGCTGCGCTCGCTCGCGTCGTTCAGCGTCGTCGATGGTCTCGCCGAAGTGCGCCGGGAGGAAGGGAGACGGGTCGTGATCGTCTCGGCCAACGTGCGCGGGCGCGATCTCGGCTCCTTCGTCGAGGAAGCGCGTGGGGCAGTCGAAGAGCAAGTGACGCTGCCTGGGGGGGCCTTCATCGAATGGGGTGGTCAGTATGAGAATCTGCAAGCCGCGCAAGCACGCTTGGCAATCGTGGTGCCGGCCTGCCTCGCCCTCATCCTTTTGCTGCTCTACGCTGCGCTTGGCGGATGGGTGCCCGCGCTTGCGGTCATAACTGCGATCCCGATGGCGCTGGCCGGCGGAGTATTCGCTCTGGCCTTGCGGGGAATGCCGTTCTCGATCTCGGCGGCCGTCGGTTTCATCGCTCTGTCCGGCGTTGCGGTGCTCAACGGCCTGGTGATGATGACCGCCATCCGCCAGCGCCTGGCACGCGGAATGCCGCTCGAGGAGGCTATCGCAGACGGCTCGCTAGCTCGCCTACGTCCGGTGCTGATGACCGCGCTGGTGGCATCGCTCGGGTTCGTTCCGATGGCGATCGCCACCGGAACCGGCGCTGAGGTCCAGCGCCCGCTCGCCACTGTGGTTATCGGCGGCCTCATCACGGCAACCGCACTTACGCTGTTCGTGCTTCCGTCGATCGCGCGACTGGTCCTCGATCCGCGCTGGGCCGACCGCAATTGGCGCAAGGAGTGGCAGGACCGCATTCGTCGAAACCTGACTCCGGCGGAACGGCGCGAAGCGCTGGATCTTGGGTAAACGCAACAGGAGCAGTCACTTGAGCGAAACAGACCTCGACCTCGGCTCGACCGAGAAGCGGCGCGCGTTGTGGATCGTGCTGTGGCTCAACGTCGCCATCGCTGCCGGCTTTTTCGTCGTCGCCTACATAGGCGATTCCAACGCCCTGCTTGCTAACGGCCTCGACAACTCGTCGGACGCTGCCGTTTACGCATTGAGCCTGCTCGCACTGACGCGATCGCGGACGTGGAAGCGCGGAGCGGCGCGCTTCTCCGGCGTGATGCTGCTGATCTTCGGGGTCGGGGTCGTCGCGGATGCCGTCCGCCGGTTCATCGAAGGTTCGGAGCCGGGCGGTCTTGCAATGATGGGGATGGCTGCGGTTGCTGCGGTGGTAAATCTCATCTCGCTGCGGCTGCTCAAGAAGCTCAAGCACAACGACGTCAACCTGCGCGCCGCCACGACGTTCAGCTTCAACGATTTCGTGGCGAACGGCGGCATTATCCTCGCAGGCATCGTGGTTCTGCTCACTGGCGCGAACTGGCCGGACCTGGTGGTCGGGATCGCGGTGGCATGGATCGCACTTTACGGCAGCGTCGATATTCTTCGGGACGCGCATATGGACAAGCACGATGAGAAGGGGACCGAGCACAAGTGCCCGTTCTGACCAGGCATCTCTCAGTTGCCGCCGTGGTCGCTCGAGCACAGGGTGTGGTCGGCGAGCACTTCCATGATGCGGCAGCTACCGACGTGCCCGCCGCGACACTGCCCGACCATGCGGCTCAACTCGTCCCGCAGCACGGCAAGCCGCGCGATCTTGTCCTCGACCGCCTGCAAGTGGCCGGAGGCAATGCGATCGACCTCGGCACAATCGCGCTCCGGCTCATCGGCCAGGTCGAGCAGCGAGCGGATGTTCGCGATCTCGAACCCGAGCCCGCGGGCGTGGCGGATGAAGTTCAGTCGATCCAGATGGGCTAGCGTGTAGCTGCGGTAGTTGCCGCTTGTCCGCTCCGGTGCAGGCAGAAGCCCGATGCGCTCGTAATACCGGACGGTTTCGACCTTCGTGCCAGTGGCTTTTGCCAGATCGCCGATTTTCAGTGGCACAGCTCTTGACCCTGTAGTTGCTACAGACAGCATATGAGAAGCCGACTCAGGAATTTCCAGGAGAGGCAACATGGCAGCGTCGTGCTGCAACAATTCGGACGCAGGTGGGAACAACGATCCACGCTGGCGGCGCGCGCTCTGGATCGCTCTCGCGGTGAACTTTGGAATGTTCGGCGTCGAGATGGTCGCGGGCGCGACCTCGGATTCTCGCGCGCTGATGGCCGATGCCCTCGACTTCTTCGGTGATGCGGCGAATTACGCGATCAGCCTGGCGGTCGCCGGCCTCGCCTTAGTATGGCGCGCACGGGCTGCGCTGTTCAAGGGCGCAACCCTGCTTGCCCTTGGTCTGTGGGTGCTGGGAAGCAGCGTGTACGCCGTTTTCGCAGGTGCGACGCCACATGCTGAGACGATGGGAATCATCGGCCTGTTGGCGCTGCTGGCGAACGTCGGCGTTGCGCTGATCCTCTACCGCTTCCGCTCAGGCGACGCGAACATGCGCTCGGTATGGATCTGCTCGCGAAACGACGCGATTGGCAATGTTGCCGTCGTGGCGGCGGCGGTGGGTGTCTTCGGAACCGGCACGGCCTGGCCGGACCTGATCGTGGCGGCGCTACTGGCGGCGCTGGGCATCTCCGGCGGCATCCAGATCATTTGGGAGGCTCGCGCTGAGCTGCAAGAAACCCCTGAGCTGCAACTGGCCGAATAATGGCATCCGTTCCATGGTCCGCAATTGCCGCTGTGCGCCGCGAACCGGACCATCTGCTGGCGGCCCATGAGCCGCTGGACCGCTCTTACCGTGAGCCGCCGATCGGCAATGCGCCCTCGTACCGGATATCAGAGAACATTTTTGATCCGTCCGAAAGCGGACATCGGTTCGCTGAAACTGACATGGGATCGATGTCGGGA
>JAJUJV010000007.1 GCA_029265155.1 Altererythrobacter sp.
GCATCCGGATTACCGACCTGACGGCATCGACATCCGCCCGGCGCTATCCGGAGGCCGCTTGCCGGAGCGCACGCTGTTCTGGCGCTTTCACAACAAGGACCAGAAGGCCGCGCGCCGCGGCGCCTACAAGTACCTGTCGATGGGCGGCAACGAGTTCCTGTTCAACGTGGTCGAGGACCCTTTGGAGCGGGGCAACCTGAAGAACCGCCTGCCGGACACGTTTGCCGAGCTCAAAGCCGCGTTCGACGCCTGGAACGCCGGGATGCTGCAAGCGCCCGACGTTTCCAGCTTCGGATGGACCCCGCAGATCCTGGCCGACCGTTACGGCCAGCCGCCCGCACCCTAAGCGGGAAGCGGTTCTGCCACCGGCTCGCGCGGCGGGCGCTCGACCATGCCGAGAAGCAGGATCAGCAGCGCGATGAGGACGGCAGGCACGGCGATGAACAGCATGATCGTCTGCAACGGGAAAACGGCGTTCAAAGCGAAACCGCCCGCGAACGGGAAGGCAATGCCGCCGATGCGGCCCGATCCCCCGGCCCAGCCGATCCCGCTGCTGCGCATTTCGGGGGGATAGCCGAGCGTCGCGAGCGTGTTGATTCCGGTCTGCCCGCCGACCTGGAAGTAGTTCCACACGATCAGCCCGACGACGAAGATCGCGGTGCCGGCAGGCAGCCAACCGAGCGCGGCAAGGGCGATTGCATCGCCAAAGAAGAACCCGGCGATCAGCGTGTAAGGGTTCACTCGATCCATCAGCCATCCGATCGACAAAGTGCCGAGCGCGCCGCCGAGGAAGCCGATGATCATGTACTTGGCGAACTCCTGGATCGGCACGCCGCCCAGTTCCTGGAAATAGGTGGGGAGCCAGTTGGCCAGCAACGCAATGTTGCCCATCGCCAGGAAGCAGGCGCACCACAGGATCGCCGTCTTGAGCCGGTAGGGCGCCGAGAACATCGCCATCGGCCCGAATTTCTTCGACGACTTGGCCCTTTCGCCAAGGTGGAACGTCTCGCCCCCGACCAGCGGTACGGTCGGATCGATGCGGCGGATGACGTCGGCGATCCGCGGATCGTTGGGATTGCGCGTCACACGGAACGGCAGCGATTCGGGGATCAGGAAGATCAGCGGCAGCGCCAGCAGTGGCAGCAAACCGCCCAGCCAGAAACCGATCTGCCAACCGTAAATGTCGAGCAACCACGCCGTCATTGCTCCGGTCGCCACGTTCGCGCACGAGAAGCAGACCAGAGCGATGGAAATGAAGGACGCGCGGCGGCGCTTCGGCGTCATCTCCGACAGCAGCGCAAGGCCAATCGGCAGCATGGCCGAGAAGAAGATCCCCGAGATGCCGCGCAGCCAGGCCATCATCACGACCGAAGTCGAGTAAGCGGCCCAGAACGACAGCACGCCGAACACTAGCAGGCACATCGCCAACACGGGGCGGCGGCCGATGCGATCGGCCAGCGGCGGCATAAGGAAGGCCCCAATCGCCATTCCCACCTGCTGAGCGGTGACAACGCCCGTCATACCCGCCGGCGAGACGCCCAGCCCATCCGCGATTGCGGGCAGCATCTTGCCGAAGAAGTACATGTCGAAGCCGTCGATGAACAGCGCGACCGATACCACCGCGAGCGTAGTTATCTCGCGCCAGCCGATCGGACGCTCGTCAATGAAGGCGGCAACGTCGAACTGCGCTGCGGGTGCACTGGCCATTTCTGTCCTCTCCCGAAGGACTTCATCCTCTTGCCGGGAGAGTGGCGGCGCCGCCGGCCTAGGTCAACGCACCTCGAGCGGCGCCTGCGGATTATTCGGCACCAGGATCATCGTGTTGCCCTCTACCCGCCAAGACTGAAGGCGCGACAGCAGGTTCATGCCGATGACGTTAGTCGGACCGAGTCCCGGCGCGATGATGGCATCGAGCCCCCGCGCGGCGACGTTGCCGAAGCGAAGCTCATCGATCGTGGTCAGGTCCGCTGCCACGGCGCCGTTCGCCGTCTGCATTCGCACCGGCAGCCCTGCCTGACGCGGCTCGAGGCCGGCAGCCGCCGCCGTCTCGGTCGAAACCGCCGTCAGAGTAGCCCCGGTATCGACCAGGAAGTTGGCCGGATGGCCGTTTATTTCTGCCCGGAGCCAGAAGTGACCGTCCCGCCCCAGTTCGACGCGGGTTTCGGCGCCTTCGACGACCTGCTGCGGCAGCCCGACTTGCGGAATGGCCAGTTCGAAGCGTGGGTCGAGCCGCGACATTTGCAGCACCACGACGACAAGAATGCCCATCAGTCCAAGCGTGCTGGTGAGGCGCAGCAGGCGTCCGAGCCAGTACACTCGGCGGATCAGCAGAGTACCAAGGATGCCGACAAGCATCGCCCCCACGGCCGCAAGCAGAAGCCCAGAGCGTGGAGCTTGCGAGATGCTGTGGGCGATCTGATCCCAGATGGGGGCGAAGTCCATGGCGAATATATAGGCGAAGGCTGGTTGCTTTGCGATGAGTGGTTAGGGTGCTGCTCGCGGCCGAGTGGCCTGGGCCAAGATAAGCGAGAAGCGACCTTGGCTGTCGAGCCACCGCTCGAGCGGGGTCCAGCCTCCCGCGAGCAGCAGCATGAACTGGCTGCGGCGGTCGAACTTGTGGCTGTTTTCGGTGTGGATCGTCTCTCCTTCGGCCATGCTGAATCGGCAACCCGACACTTCGAACTCGATGGCCTCGGTCGCATCGAGATGCATCTCGATGCGTGCCCAGGTATCGTTCCAGCGCGCGACGTGATGCAGCTTGTCGAGCGGGATCGTGCCGCCGAGCTCTCGATTGATCCGGCGCGCCAGGTTCAGGTTGAACTCTGCCGTCACCCCCTGGGCATCTTCGTAAGCGGCGTGGAGCACGGAAGGATCCTTGATCAGGTCCATTCCGATCAGGAACTGCGCCTCGGGCCCTAGGGTTTTCCGCATTAAGCGCAGCAGATCGACGGCGGTCGGCGCGATCATGTTACCGATGGTCGATCCCGGGAAGAACCCGAGCTTCGGGAGGTGATCCACTTCGGCAGGAAGATGGACCCGCTTCATGAAGTCCGCTTCGACAGGATAGACCGGTAACCCGGGAAAATCGCTGGCCAGCGCCGCAGCGGAGGCCCGCAGGAAATCGCCGGAGATGTCGAGGGGGACGTAAGCAGCCGGCTCTATGCAGCGCAGCAGCAGCGGCGTCTTGAGTGACGAGCCGGAGCCGAATTCGATGATGGCGGCGCCTGGCGTGATCAGCCGGCGGAATGCGTCGCCATGGCGCTGAAGAATCTCGATCTCCGCCTGCGTCGGATAGTATTCGGGCAGACGGGTGATCGCTTCGAACAGCCGCGATCCTTCGTCATCGTAGAGCCAGCGCGCCGGCACCGCTTTCTGCTCCTGGGCAAGGCCAGCAAGCACGTCCTTACGAAAGGCGGGGTTCACGTGGACATCATCCACCTCGACGAGCGCTTTGCTCCTCCCCGTCACTACAGATCTTTCGCCAAGCGTAGCCCGGTGAATTGCCAGCGCTGGTGAGGATAGAAGAAGTTGCGGTAGCTGGGGCGAGAGTGCCCGCGCGGGGTGGCGCAACTGGCGCCTTTAAGCACCCATTGGCCGGCCATGAACTTGCCGTTGTACTCGCCTACGGCGCCGGCAGCAGGTCTGAAACGCGGATATGGCAGGTAAGCCGATCCGGTGAACTGCCAGCAGTCGCCAAACAAGCTCAAGCCGCCGCGTGGAGCCGGCGGGCGGGCGCCATCGAGCTGGTTGCCTTCGTCGGAGTTATCGGACTGCGCAATGGTCTCCCACTCGAACTCGGTGGGCAAACGCACGCCAGCCCAGCGTGCGAAAGCATCCGCCTCGTAATAGGAGATATGGTGGACCGGAGCGTCCGTATCGCGCTGCTGCCAGCCGGCGTGGGTGAACTGCTCTCCGTCGCGCCAATAAAGCGGCGCCTCGATCGCCTCCCGCCTTACCCAGTCCCATCCGTCGGACAGCCACAGGGAAGCCGTACGATAGCCACCATCGGCCATGAACTGTTCCCAGTCGCCGTTGGTAACCAGCTTGGGAGCCAAGGCGAACGGCTCCAGCAGCACGCGGTGGGCGGGCCCTTCGTTGTCGAAGGCGAAGTCCTCGCCCTGATGGCCTATCAGGGAAATGCCGCCGGGGTGGCTGTGCCATTCGGCCGGGCCATGCTGCGGTACCGGCTCCTGCGATATCGGCCCGTCCCACATGGCTGGGCCAAGCGGGTTCTGGAACAGCGCGTGCTTGATATCGGTCAGCAGCAGCTCCTGGTGCTGCTGCTCGTGCGCGATGCCCAGCTCGATTAGGAATGCGTTTGCAGAATTATCGAGCAGCCGATCCATGGCCTCGTCTACAACTGCTCGCCAAGCCAGGATCTCGGCCAGTGTCGGACGGGACAGCATGCCGCGCCCAAACCGGGCAAGGCGATCGCCTTCGGCTTCGTAGTACGAGTTGAACAGGAACGACCAGCCTGGATCGGACAGTTGGTATCCCGGAAGCCGGTCGCGCAGCAGGAAGGTCTCGAAGAACCAGGTGGTGTGCGCCAGGTGCCATTTTGCCGGGGAAGCGTCGGGCATCGACTGGACAGTCGTGTCGGCTTCCGAAAGCGGCGCCACCAGAGCTTCGCTGAGCTGACGGGTCGCAGCGTAACGCTCGGCCAGCGAAGGCGCAGCCGGACAGCTCAGGCGCTCGGTTTGGGGCACGCAGACCTCCCTCGGCCGCCATACCCGGAAGGGCAGCCTTTAGAGGAAAGTCGATTCCCGGTGAGACGTTCCGGCTATGCGGCCTGCTTCTGGCGTTCTGTCATCTCGAGATTGAGCATCTCGGCGAGGAGGAACGCCAGTTCCAGCGACTGCGCCGCGTTGAGGCGCGGATCGCAGTGTGTGTGGTAACGGTCGGCCAGTCCTTCGTCGGTGATCGCCACAGCTCCGCCGGTGCACTCGGTCACATCCTGCCCGGTCATTTCGACATGGATACCGCCGGCGTGGGTTCCTTCGGCGCGGTGTACGGCGAAGAAGCCCTTCACTTCCGAAAGGATGCGGTCGAATGGACGAGTCTTATAGCCGCTTTCCGACTTGATCACGTTGCCGTGCATCGGATCGCAGCTCCACACCACCGGATGGCCTTCGCGCTGCACAGCGCGGACCAGGCGCGGCAGCCCGGCTTCCACCTTGTCGTGGCCGAAGCGGCTGATCAGAGTGACGCGGCCCGGTTCGCGCGCCGGGTTGAGCGTATCAAGCAACTGGATCAGCGCATCGGGCTCGAGGCTCGGGCCACACTTCATGCCGATTGGATTGCCGACACCGCGTAGAAACTCGACATGCGCGCTGCCGGCGAAGCGGGTGCGGTCGCCGATCCATAGCATATGCGCACTGGTGTCGTACCATTGCCCGGTAAGCGAATCCTGGCGCGTCAGCGCCTGTTCGTAAGGCAGCAGGAGCGCTTCGTGACTGGTATAGAAGTCGGTGCTCTTGAGCTGCGGAACGCTCTCGGGATCGACCCCGCATGCCTCCATGAAGTCCAGCGCTTCGCCGATCCGGTCGGCCACGTCCTTAAACCGCTCGGCCCAGGGGCTGCGGCCCATGAAATCGAGCGTCCACTGGTGGACCTGGCGCAGGTTGGCGTAGCCGCCACCCGCAAAGGCACGCAGCAGGTTCAACGTGGCGGCCGCCTGACTGTAGGCGCGGATCATCCGCATCGGATCATTGCGCCGGCCATCCGGGGTGAACTCGATGCTGTTGACGTTGTCGCCGAGATAGCTCGGCAGCGTCATGTCGCCGATGGTTTCGGTGGGCGAACTGCGCGGTTTGGCGAACTGCCCCGCCATGCGCCCGACCTTGACGACCGGTAGCTTGCTGGCGAACGTCAGCACCACTGCCATCTGCAGCAGGACACGGAACGTGTCGCGGATGTTATTGGGATGGAACTCGGCGAAGCTCTCGGCACAGTCCCCGCCCTGCAGAAGGAACGCCCTACCTTCGACCACGTCGGCCAGCCGCGCCTTCAGCGCCCGCGCTTCGCCGGCAAAGACCAGCGGCGGGAAGTTCGCCATCGTTGCCTCGGCCTCGGCCAGCCCCTGCGCGTCTTCGTACACGGGCAGGTGCTTTGCCTCGTGCCGCTTCCAACTATCAGGGGTCCAGGTCTTGCTCACTTCGAAGAATCCACTGCTTAAGGTAAGCCCTCGCCCGTACTCCCCGGACAAGGGCTGTGCAAATGTTACATCGGTTATCGTTTTGCGGCGCAGGTTGCGTCAGTCGCGCCCGGCCATCAAAGTCTCAGGTAAGATCGAGACTCTGAATCCGCCATGCCCGCCGAGATAGCGAGCGGCCAGCGCTCTCATCTCCTCCGGTGTCACTTGCGTGTAGTCGCGCATGAACGTGGGCGTCCAGGCCAAGCGGTTCTGATCGAACGACGTGCCGCTGAGCTCATTGACCCAGAACAGGTGGCTGTTCTGCACCCGGTTGAGCAGCTGGCGCATCGGCTCGGTGACCCGGGCCAACTCGTCCGCCGACGGTCCGTTGGTCGCCAGATCGGCGGCGATCTCCTCGGCCGCAGCGAAGAAGCCGGCCACCTGGTCGGGAGGCAGTTGCGCCATCGCCGTGATGTTGCCGCCGGTCGCGACGTCGAGCGGCCAGTCCGACCGAACGTAGGGGGAATAGCTGGCGCCGGCACGCTCACGCAGCGCATCCATCAGTCGGTTCGAGAACAACTGTGCCAGCAGTTCCAGCTTGCGGCTCTGCGGCAGGCCCAACGAACCGCCGCCGGTCGGCCAGGCTATCGCTGCTGCGGCCTGGTCCCGCTCACCGCGGTGAGTAAGGACGAACGGCTCATCGTTGGCCTCCGGGAACGGCGCAGGCGAAGCGGCAAGCATGATCGGCGAGACATCGCGCGGACGCAGGGCGCCGAACGTGCGCGACAGCGCTGTGACGGTGGCCTCGCGGTCAATATCGCCGAACACCAGGACCTCGATCGGCCCCTGCGCCAGCAAACGCGACCAGACCTTCTGGAACTCTTCGACCGTGGCGGCTTGGAGGGCTTCGGGGGTGGGCGTGGCAAACCGCGGATCGCGGCCGTGCAGCAACCACTCGAGATCGCGCTGCAGCACCGATTCCGGCTTGGTGCCGTAACTTTCGTACGCGAGGAGCGCCGATGCCTTGGCGCGTTCGAACGGGGCCGCATCCCAACGCGGCATCGCCAGCTTCGCGGCGAACAGGTAAAGCTGATCCGCCACGTCTTCGGCCCGGGTCAGGCCTTCGAACACGAAGGTGCCTTCCTCGATGTTGAAGTTGAAGCCGAACTTCCGGCCGGTGGCGATCTGGTCGAGCTCATTCAGCCCCAAGTTGCCGAGGCCCGAGGCGACGAGCGCCGCCCTGCCCAGCTGTGCGTAGACCGCTTCGTCGCGGTCGAAGCCTTGCAAGCCGCTGCCGAACCTCACCCGCACCGTTACCCGGCCAGGCTCATGGGTTGTAGGTAGGAGCAGAGCGCGGACGCCGTTGGCGTACGTCAGCTTCTCCACGTCGTTGCTGACGAAGAGACCGAGCGGCTCACGCACGACGGGATCGTTGGGTGGCCCGATCGGCGGCAGGTCGGCGAAGTCGATTGGCTCCGAAGCCAGGCGCGCATTGGCTGACGCTTCGACCGGTTCGAGGAGAGCGGTGCGCAGGGCCGCAGCATCGGCCTCGCCGGCTTCCGGCGTCAGATACAGCGCCCGGATCACGGCGCCTTCGAACAACGCCTGGGTGCGCTGGTGCAGGACCTCGGGCGTAAAGCGCTCCCGCATCCCGCGCAGCAGTTCGAGGCTCACTTCCGGCGCGGCGATGGCTTCGCGAATGTCCACCGCCGTCACCAAGTCGTCCGCCAATTGGAAGCCGGCCAGGTTGCGGCGCTGGTCCACCTGATTGGCGAAGACCACCTCGAACTCGGCTACCTCGCGGTCGATTTCCGCCTGGCTCGGTGGGGTGGCGATAGCATCGGCAATGACCGAGCGAACGTCGCGCAATGCAGCCTGCCAGTCGTTCCCGAGCGGCGTGACGGCGACGAAAGTGCCGTCGGTGGAGCGGCTCGGCTTGTCGCGCTCGACGGCTGCGAACAGGTAGCTTCCGCCTTCCCGTGCGGCGGCCTCGAGCCGGCGATTGATGATCGCCTCGGCCAGCGCATCGAGCAGCAGGCCGCGGTTGTACTCCAGGTTATCGGTCACTTGCTGCCACGGCCGCAGCATCGCGTAACTGAGCGACCGCGCCTGGCCGGGCTCGACGATCACGCGGGTTTCGCCGACCGGATTGGCGGGGTCTGTACCCTCGGGCGCTTCCGGATCGCCGAAATCAGGAGCAGGTTCCGCCGGTCCGGGCACCTGCCAATCGGCAAAATACTTCTCGATCAGCGCCGCCATCTGCTCGGGCTCGGCATCGCCGACGGCCACTACCACGGCGTTTTCCGGACGGTACCAGCGACGATGGAAGGCCTGGACCGCTTCGGGCGTTGCGCCGCGCAGAGTCTCGACCGTGCCGATCGGGCTGCGCTCGGCAAGCCGCTGACCGGCGAAGAACACCTCGCGCGTGGCTTCGGCGGCGCGGAGTTGCACCCCATCGCGCTCGCGCCGCTCGGCCAGCACGATCGGGACTTCGGCCGCGAGATTGGCTTCGTTCAAGACTGGCTCGCGGATCATGCCCGAGATCAGCCGCAGGCTGTCTTCGAGCTTGGCATCGGTGACGTTCGGCAGGTCGAGCTTGTAAACGGTCTGCGTGGGACTGGTGATCGCGTTGGTATCATTGCCCAAGCTCGCACCCAGCCGCTGGAAATGCGGTATCGCTTCCGAGACGCCCAAGTACTTCGACTCGCGGAACGTCAGATGCTCGACCAGGTGAGCAAAGCCTCGCTCCGCGTCGTTCTCGTGCAGCGACCCGGCATCGATCCGGACGCGGATCGCCACCTGGCCAGGAGGAGCCGAGTTATGCCGGACCGCGTAGCGGAGGCCATTCGGCATCTCGCCGAACAGCCATTCTTGATCCACCGGTATGTCGGTGCCGCGATAGATCCAGGGATCGTCCGGCTGCGCGTAGCGCGGCGCGGGCAGAGCAGCAGGCGCGGTGGGACTCGAGCCCGCGACTTGCGCCACCAAAGGGATCGGCGCGAGCAGCAGGAGCGGAAGCAGAACGCGCGGCAGGCGCGACAGGAGAGTCATCACAGTGCTCAATAGTCGCTCGACCGATGAAGGGACAGTGAATGTCGCGCTTCCAGCTTCACAAGGGACCGTTGCTTGCCCGGCGCCCCCGCGCTTCCTACATCGGAGCCATGTTCATCGAAACCGAAACCACCCCGAACCCCGCGACTCTGAAGTTCCTGCCCGGCCAGCCGGTCATGACCGCCGGAACACGCGATTTTGCTTCGCCCGAGGAGGCCGAGGCTTCGCCCCTGGCGCAGGCGCTGTTTGACATCGGCGAAGTGACGGGTGTGTTCTTCGGACGCGACTTTGTTTCGGTCACCGCGGCGCCCGGCGCGGAATGGGCGTCGCTGAAGCCGCAAGTGGTATCGATTCTACTTGACCATTTCGTCAGCCAGGCGCCGCTCTTTGTGGGCGGCGATGCCAGCGGTATTGCCGTGCCGGCAGACGACGATGTGATGGAAGACGATCCGGCCGATGCCGAGGTCGTCGAGCAGATCAAAGAACTGATCGAAACGCGGGTGAGACCCGCTGTTGCAGGCGATGGCGGAGACATTCGCTACCGCGGCTTCCGCGAAGGTGTGGTCTATCTGTCGCTGCAAGGCGCCTGCTCGGGTTGCCCCAGTTCCACGGCAACGCTCAAGCACGGCATCGAAGGTCTCCTGAAGCACTACGTGCCTGAGGTCACAGAGGTCCGCGCGGCGTGAGCGGCGAACCGCTGGAGGCCGCCGCGCTCGATCAACTCTTCCGCGAGGCGCGGAGCTACAACGGCTTTCTCGACCGGCCAGTCGCCGACGAGCAGATTCACGCGATCTGGGATCTGATGAAGTTCGGCCCCACATCGGCGAACCAGCTCCCGGCCCGCCTGGTGTGGTGCAAATCCCCGGAAGCGAAGGAGCGGCTCGCCCGCCACGCCAGCGAGAAGAACAAGCCGAAAATCGTCGGGGCGCCGGTCTGCGTCATCGTTGCCATGGACCTCGACTTCCACGAGCAACTGCCGTGGCTATTTCCGCATACCGACGCCCGCAGTTGGTTCGCGGGCAGCGAGGACGGCCGGAAACTCTCCGCGCTTCGCAACTCGACGCTGCAGGGCGCCTATCTGATCATGGCGGCACGGGCCCTAGGGCTTGATTGCGGGCCGATGTCGGGCTTCGACAACGCTGCGGTGGACGCCGATTTCTTCGCCGACGAGCCGCAGTGGAAGTCGAACTTCATCTGCTCGATCGGCCACGGCGATCCGGCAAGCATTTTCGGCCGGAGCCCGCGACCGGATTTCGGCGCCTTCAACCGCCTTCTCTGAAGCACATCGGCAACCGTGCGCACGCTGGTCATCGAAAGCGCCACCGAAGCTTGTTCGGCCGCCTTGTTCGAAGGGGGCGCCCTGCTCGCAGGCCACTCGGAAGTGATCGGCCGGGGACATGCCGAGCGCCTGGTGCCGATGATCGCCCAGCTGCCGGACAAAGGCCGCGCCGAGCGGATCGCGGTCTCGCTTGGGCCTGGTAGCTTCACAGGCGTCAGGATCGGTCTGGCAGCCGCCCGAGCGCTAGGTCTTGCCTGGAATAGCGAAGTTGTCGGTTATCCGACGCTAGCACTAGTCGCAGCGATGGCCAGGGCGTCGAACCCAGAGCCGGTGACCGTTTGCATGACCGGCGGGCATGGCGAGTGGTTCGTACAGGACTTCGGAACGGGTGGGCTCCCGGAGATCAGCCTCGCCTCCCTCCGCCCGGAAGAGGCTGCACGACGGACCACGCGCCGACTGGTCGCTGGAAGCCAGGCGGAGGCGCTCTGCGCACTGCTGCCCTCCGAACACCTGGCGATCCAACTTCTGCCGGACGCACGCCAATTCCAGAGCCTTCCCGAAGCTCTGCTCACCGCCGACCTTTCGCCGCTCTACGGCAGGCCCCCTGACGCTCGGCTACCAGGGCCGACGCCATGATGGACGACCTCGACAGGATCATGGCCGTCATGGAGGTCGCGTTCGACCCGGCCTTCGGCGAGGCCTGGACTCGCCGTCAGGTCGCAGACGCGCTGATCTTCGCCAATACGCATTATCTTTTGGCTGGAGCCAACGGTGAGGAGTGCACCGGCGAGGAAGCGGCCGCAGGATTCGTTTTGTCGCGCGGCGCGGTGGATGAAGAAGAACTGCTATTGATTGCTGTCGATCCGTACCACCGCGGCAAAGGCGTAGGCAGCGCTCTACTCGAGCGATTCGTGAGAGATGCGCGGCAACGCGGAGTTCAACGGCTGTTTCTTGAAATGCGGGAAGGTAATCCGGCTGAAAGACTGTACCGCCGGCATGGCTTCGTCAGCGTGGGGCGTCGGCCTGCCTATTACCGTCGCGGCACCGGGCCCGCGCTCGACGCCATTACCTTTGCACGCGATGAACTATAAGCCTGATAGTTTGCAACTCAACTAAACGTCCCGGATACTACTGCCGGCTCTTGTCAGAGCTTCCCTGAAAGCCCATTGTAGATTCATTCGCCACGCTTCCGGATGGACGCGTCTAAATTAATCGGTCGCCCCGCAAAACAAGAGGCCTCAATGACAAGTCTTGAGAACGACATGGCCGAAACTCTGATCACGTTGACTTCGGACATCGTGGCAGCCCATGTCAGCAACAACAGCGTCTCGGTCGAGGATGTCCCTGCGCTGATCCAGAACGTTTATGGCGCGCTGGCCGGGCTCGGATCGGCACCCGCAGTGGAAGAAAAGCCGGAGCCCGCCGTGTCGGTCCGCTCTTCTGTCAAGTCGGACCACATCGTCTGCCTGGAAGACGGTAAGAAGATGAAGATGCTCAAGCGTCACCTGATGACCGACCACGGGATGACCCCGGCTGAATACCGCGCCCGCTGGGGCCTCCCCGCCGACTATCCGATGGTGGCACCCGACTACGCGGAGAAGCGCCGTACGCTCGCCAAGCAGATCGGCCTCGGACGCAAGCCGGGACAGAAGCGCGGCCGCCAGAAGAAGGCCGGGTAAGGTCCCGCCCCGGTTGAAAAAGCGTCCGCCCCCTTCCATAGTGAGCGGACGCCTTTTCTGTTTTTACGGGGTACGCCTTGAATCAACCGATCGATCTTGAAGCGCTCTGCGCAGAGCGGGGCTTGAGGATCACCGAACAGCGCCGGGTTATCGCCCGGGTTCTTTCCGAAGCGCAAGACCACCCCGATGTCGAAGCGCTGCACGAGCGTGCGGCCGCAATCGACCCCAAGATTTCCATCGCCACCGTATACCGTACCGTTCGCCTGTTCGAGGAAGCGGGCATTCTCGATCGCCACGACTTTGGTGATGGCCGCGCGCGCTATGAAGCCGCGCCCGAAGCGCACCACGATCACCTGATCGACGTGGAGAGCGGTAAAGTCCTGGAGTTTGTCGATCCCGAACTCGAGGCCCTGCAGAAGCAGATAGCCGAGAAACTCGGCTATCGCTTGGTCGATCATCGCATGGAGCTCTACGGCGTCCGCATCGAACGCGAGGACTGAGGTTCCCGCGCTGGGCTGGCGCTGGTTCCTGGTCGGACTGCGCGCCGCGGCGATGGTCGCGGCGTTTGCCGTTGCCGGCCCCCTGCAACTGCTCCTGAGCGCAGCCGGGCGGCGCAATATGGTGCCACCGCCCTTTCTCGCGCTGATTGGATGGATTGCCGGGCTGCGTGTCCGCGTCCGGGGCGATATCGCTCCGGGCAAGCTGCTGCTTATCTCGAACCACGTGAGCTGGCTCGACATCCTCGCCCTTGCCGGCGCCAGCCGCACCTCTTTCGTCGCTCAGGGTGGGCTGGCCGGACACCCTTTTCTGAAGTGGCTGTGCGATCAGAACGACACCGTATTCATTGCCCGAGAGCGGCGCGGCACAGTCGCCGGGCAGATCGAACAAGTGCGGCGCGCTCTCGAACGGCGGCGGCTGACGATCTTCCCAGAAGGCACGACCTCCGACGGAAGGGAGATGTTGCCCTTCAAGAGCGCGCTGCTCTCGGCTGTCTTCGAGGTAGGCGACACGGTCACCATCCAGCCGGTCGCGCTCGATTACGAAGATGCGCCCGAGATCGCCTGGATCAATGGCGAACCGGGAATGGCCAATGTGAAACGCATCCTAGCTCGGACCCGGCCGATCCGGCTGACCATCCACTTCCTCGAGCCTTTGGCCGGCGCGGCGTTGACCGACCGCAAGGCGATGGCCGCAACGGCCCGTGCCGCCATCGACGCGTGCTTGCCGCTTTAATTGTCGGCTCCGATCGCGTATCTGCCCCCGATGCCGCATTCCCGCACTCCACAGACCTTCAGGGTCAAGAGCTTCGGCTGCCAGATGAACGTCTATGACGGCGAGCGCATGGGCGAGCTGCTGGCCGAGCAAGGCCTGCGCGCCGCCGCCGAGGACGAAGACGCCGACCTGGTGGTTCTCAACACCTGCCACATTCGCGAAAAGGCGGCCGAAAAGGTCTATTCCGATATCGGCCGGCTGAAGAAGACCGATGGCCGTCCGCCGATGATCGCAGTGGCCGGCTGTGTCGCCCAGGCCGAGGGTGAAGAGATCATGGCCCGCGCGCCCGCGGTGTCGATGGTGGTCGGGCCGCAAGCCTATCACCGCCTGCCGCAGCTGGTGCAAGCGGCTGCGCAAGGGCGCCGGAGCACCGATACCGACATGCCGGCAGCCACAAAGTTTGCCGCGCTTCCCGAACGCCGCCGCACGGGCGCCAGCGCCTTTCTCACGATCCAGGAAGGCTGCGACAAGTTCTGCACCTATTGCGTCGTTCCCTACACCCGCGGCGCCGAAATTTCGCGGCCGTTCGATGATTTGCTGCAAGAAGCCGAGAAACTGGTCGAGAACGGTGCACGCGAGATCACCCTGCTCGGCCAGAACGTCAACGCCTGGACCGGCAACGACGGGGCTCAGCCCCTCGCCTTCGACCACTTGATCAGAGAGATTGCCAAGCTCCCGGAAATCAAGCGAATCCGGTACACCACCAGCCATCCCAACGACGTCACTGAAGGGTTGATCCGAGCGCACGGCGAGATCGAGAAGCTGATGCCGTTCCTCCACTTGCCGGTGCAAAGTGGCAGCGACAGAGTGCTCAAGGCTATGAACCGCAGCCATACCTCCGACAGCTATCTGCGGCTGATCGAGCGTTTCCGTGCCGCCCGCCCCGACATCGCGATCAGCGGCGATTTCATCGTCGGCTTCCCCGGGGAAACAGACGCGGAGTTCGAGGAAACTCTCCAGCTGATCGATGAGGTTGGATACGCTCAAGCGTTCAGCTTCAAGTATTCGCCCCGCCCCGGCACCCCGGCAGCGGCGATGGAGGGTCAGCTCCCGCGCGAAGTCATGGACGAACGGCTGCAGCGCCTTCAGACCGCACTCAATCGAGACCAGATCGCCTTCAACCAGGCCTCGACCGGCAAGCGCTGCAAAGTGCTGGTGGAGCGCAAGGGCAAGAAGCCCGGGCAGTGGCTTGGCAAGTCTCCCTGGTTGCAGTCGGTGTTCTTCGAAGGCGACGTTAAGATCGGCGACATGGTCCAAGTCGAGCTGGCCGAAGCCGGGCCCAACTCGATCCACGGGCGCCTGTTGGAGACAGTACCGGCTTAAACCGTCCAAGCGGGCCGATTTCCACTGCCATTAAGGGCTATATTGCTTGCGCGGGTAGCGCGGCGACTTATCTTTCGACGTGAAGCCGAAAGGAACGCATGGCCCGCAAATCCCACCGCACCGATCATGGATCGACCCTCGTTCACCCCGAAGACCGCCGCGACGCTGCCCGGCGCGCGAGGACTGAAGTCGCGTTCGAAGAGCAGGCGGTCCTTGGTGCCTTGTTCGGCGAATTCGACGCTAACCTGGTCCAGATCGAGAACCGCTTGGGCGTGCTGATCGCTGCGCGCGGCAACAAGGTCGTGATCGAAGGTGCCGAAGACGATGTGGCGCGCGCGCGCGAAGTCCTCGTCTCCATGCACGAACGTCTGCTTGGGGGGCAGGAGCTCGATTCCGGATCCATTGAAGCTCTGATCGCGCTGTCGAACGAGCCGACGCTCGACGGAATCATCACGACGGAGGCCAGCGGTCCCCCGATCATGATCCGCACCCGCCGCAAGACCATCGTACCGAGAACCGCGGCCCAGGCCGACTACATGCGCCAGCTAGCGAGCCGAGACATCATCTTCGCACTAGGACCCGCCGGGACGGGCAAGACCTATCTCGCCGTCGCGCAAGCGGTGAGCCAATTGATCACCGGCAGCGTGCAGCGCCTGATCCTCAGCCGCCCGGCAGTCGAAGCGGGCGAAAGGCTCGGCTTCCTGCCCGGCGACATGAAGGAGAAGGTCGATCCCTATCTCCGGCCGCTCTACGATGCGCTCTACGACTGCATGCCGCCCGAGCAAGTGGATCGCCGCATCGCCAGCGGCGAGATCGAGATCGCCCCCATCGCCTTCATGCGCGGCCGCACCCTGAGCGACGCTTTCGTCATCCTCGACGAAGCGCAGAACACCACACGCGAGCAGATGAAGATGTTCCTGACCCGGTTCGGCCAGAACAGCCGGATGGTGGTCTGCGGAGATCCGAAGCAAGTCGATATCCCGGGCGGTCACACGCACAGCGGGCTCATCGACGCGGTCGCGCGGCTGAACGGAGTCGACGGCATTGCCGTCAGCTACTTCACGGCGGCGGACGTGGTGCGACATCCGATCGTCGGCCGGATCGTCGAAGCTTATGAAGGGGCGCAGGCCTAAGCCTGGTTCCCCCGCGACATACGAGAGACACAAAAGAGCTGATGGGAAGTTCTGCCGCCCCCACGGTCTTGATCCTGGCCGGCCAGCGCCTCGGACGGATCGATCCTCTGGCCGAGACACACGGTGTTGCGCACAAGTGCCTGGTGCCACTTCTCGGCCGGCCGTTGATCGCCCATGTCCTCGACACCATCGATACGGCCTTTCCGGATGCCAAGATCGTCGTTTCCATCAACGATCCTGGCGCGCTCGATGACGAGCCGGAACTGCGCCGTTTCCTGGCTACGAGTCGCTTGAGCACCGTCGCCGCCGACCTCAACCTGCTCGAAAGCGTCCTCGCCGCCACACACCGCGTAAACTTTCCTCTGCTGATCACGACCGGCGATAACGTGCTGATGACCCCCGAAGCTCTGCGCCGGTTCTACGAGTTCGCATTGCGGGAAACGGCCGATGCGGCGGCCCTGTTCGCTCGGAAAGAGGATATCCTGGCGGCTCATCCCGCGGGGCAGCCGCGCTTCTGGAAGTTCCGCGACGGTGAGTTCTCGGGTTGCAATACTTTCTGGATCAGGGATCGCGATGCTCTGGCTGTAGGCGAAATCTTCCGCGGTGGCGGGCAATTCTTGAAGGTCCCCAAGCGGTTCGTGGCTGCTTTCGGGCTTTCGAACCTGATCGGCTTCCGACTGCGACTGTTCACGGTGCAGCGGATGCTTGCGCGAGTCTCGAAGCGGTTCGGCAAGCAAATCCGGGTGCAGATCGCCGATGATGGCCGCCTTGCGATCGATGTCGACAACGCCTTTAGCCACAAGGTGGCGGAGCGGCTACTGACAGCCGAAGGCATGGAGCAGCAGGACGCGCGCCGTGCAGCTTGAATTGGAAGTCGAAGAGCCTTGGCCGGAAGGTGAGTGGGAAGCGCTGGTCACTCGCACGGCAGAGGCGGCCGCGAAAGTGGCTCCGGAACTCGCCAACCCGCGCCTCTCCGCAAGCGTGCTGTTCACGTCCGACGCGGAAATTCGCGAGCTGAACCGCGAATGGCGCGACCGCGACAAGCCGACCAACGTGCTGTCCTTCCCGATGCTATCGCGCGAAGATCTGCTGCAGCTCGGCACATCGGGTCCGCCCGAGATGATCGGCGATATTGCGTTGGCCCACGAAACCTGCGCGCGCGAAGCTTCGGAAAAAGGCATCCCGTTCGATCATCATGTAACCCACCTCGTTCTTCATGGATTTCTTCACTTGGCGGGTCATGATCATGAAATATCCGACGATGATGCAGAGGCGATGGAGGCGTCGGAAATAAAGGCGCTTGCCTTGTTGGGAATCGCCGATCCATATGGCGACCGTGAGGCCCCATAGGGGTCTCGCACGAGAGGAGATGACGAAGGGCGATGCCCGAAGATTCCAGAAACGGCGACTCCGGCAACGGAGACGCGGACAGTAAACGCGGTCTGTGGACCGCAATACGCAAATTCTTCGACGAACCCGGCGAGACTTCGCTGCGCGCGCAGATCGAAGAAGCCATTGCCGAGCACGAAGACGAGCAAGGAACTGACGGCGAGCCGTCGCAGAACGGCGACCTGTCGCCGGTCGAACTGACCATGCTCCGCAACCTGCTCCACTTCAGCGAGCATGACGCCGACGACGTCGCCATCCCGCGAGGCGAGATTATCGCCGTCGAGGCTTCGGCTCCGTGGAAGGAGATGGTCGACGCCTTCGCCGAGCACGGACACTCGCGCCTGCCGGTTTACCGTGAAACGCTCGATCAAGTGATCGGGATGATCCATATCAAGGATGTCTTCCCTTACCTGGCGAACGGCAAGCCGCCGCCGCCCGACTGGACTGTGCTGATGCGGCAGCCGCTCTATGTTCCGCAGGCCCGCGGCGCGCTCGACGTGCTGGCGGACATGCGCGCGAAGCGGACGCATCTCGCCATTGTTGTCGATGAGTTCTCCGGCACCGACGGGATCATCACCATTGAAGACCTCGTCGAGGAGATCGTCGGCAACATCGAGGACGAACACGACGAGGCTCCAGTGGAACTGGTAGTGCCGATCGATGACGGCGTCTGGGATGCCGATGCTCGGGCCGAACTGGAAGACGTTGCTGTCACCGTGGGCGATCCGCGCATCGCCGACGTGGAGGAAGCGGTCGATACGCTCGGCGGGCTGGCGTTCATCCTGGCCGAACAAGTGCCCGAGGTCGGGGCCGTCCTGCATCATCCGAGCGGATGGCGCATCGAAGTGACCGGAGGAGACGAAACCCACGTCACTCGGCTTCGCCTCCATCGCCCGAACGCCGGCGAAGCGGCGGCCGAGGAATAGCCGCATCCCGACTTTCACCAGCTTCTCTGCTCGCTCCGCTCGACACGAGTTGCGTTTTTCTGAACAGTGAGAGCCATGCGCCGCCTCCCCCCTCTCCGCGCGCTCGAAGCGTTCGTCCGCACCGTGCGGCTGGGGTCGGCGCGCGCGGCGGCGACGGAACTCGGCCTCAGTCCGTCGGCGCTTTCCCGCCGGATCACGAACCTGGAGGAGTTCACCGGCAAGAAGCTGTTTTCGCGCACCGGCCAGGCGATGAAGCTAACGGAGGAGGGGCGCCAGTTCTACGACAACGTCGCGCCGCATCTGGAGGCGCTGGCGGTCGCGGTAGAGGCCCAGTCGGAAAACCTGCAGCTGATGCGCCTGCGGCTGGGCGTGCTGCCGCTGTTCGGTACTCAGCGGCTGTTCCCGCGCCTGCCCGAGCTTCGCCGTCTCCACCCCCGCCTGCACATCGACATCGACACCGGCCCGCACCCGATCGAGCGGGTCGGCGACACGCTCGATGCCGCGATCGTCATCACCACCGATCCCGGCCGGCGGTTCCATAAGGTCCAGCTAGACCAGAACCGCGTCCACGCGATCTGCAGCCGCGAGCTGGCGGAGCGGCTTGGGCCGGAGCCGAACCTGAAGGCTCTGTCGGAACAGACGTTCCTGATCCACACGGACATGCCGCTCAGCTTCGAGGCTTGGAAAACCGCGCTCGGCGTACAGGGCCTGCAGCCGAACGCGATCGATCATTACGATTCCGGTCAGCTGATCCTGGAAGCGGCTGCTCAGGGCTTGGGTATCGCGATCATGCACGACGATCACCTCAAGCGTAACAACGACCCGCGCCTGTCGCTGCTTTACGATCAGTTCGAGGTTGCCAGTCCTTACAGTTACTGGTTCGTATGCCGGCACATCGACCTCGAGAGCCGGCCCGTACGCCTGTTTCACGACTGGCTGGTGGAGGCTCGACTCTAGTCCGCTTCATCGGCCAGAATGGCATAGACAGTTCAGGAGAGAGAACAGCCATGAAATTCAAAGTTCCGCTGCTTGCCGCCGCCGTCTCCGCGGCGGCCATGATGGCCCTTCCCGGCGTGGCTAAGGCGCAGATGCGTCCGCTCAACGATCCGGTCGTGGCCCATCCCGATCCGGAGAGCCTGTTCACCAGCGATGACCCCGAGCTTCATCGCAACAAGCAGACGGCGCTCCACATCATGCGCGAGCTGCTGCAGTGCGGCCAATGGGACCGCGCCGGCGAGTGGCTGACCGACCGTTACATCCAGCACAACCCGCTGGCCGCCTCCGGGCTCGAGGCGGTGCAGCACTACTTCCTCAATGTCGCCAAAGTGCAGCCGACGCCAACCTGCGATAAGCTGACCAACCCGATCGTGGCCGTCGCGGCCGAGGGCGACATCGTGACCGTGCTAATCAAGCGCGAACTGCCGATCCCGGGCGGCGCCGAGGGCGAGACATACACCACGACTTGGTTCGACGCGTGGCGCTTCGTCGACGGCAAGGCCGATCAGCATTGGGATCCGGCCACCCTCCCCACCGTTCCGCCGGCTGGCCAGCGGTGAGCGGGCTCCGCCACGTTCGAGCAGCGGCGCTGGGCGCGCTGCTGCTCGTCTCGACGCCCGCTTTCGCCCAGCAGAGCGATGCAGATGTCATCCGCGAAGCGCGCGACCGAGCCCAGATCGAGCAGTTGATGTGGGACTACGTCGAGGCGATCGACGGCTGGAACGCCGACGCCTATGCCGCCACCTTCACCGAAGACGGCGCGTTCCTGAACACCAAGGGACGCGACGCGTTGCGCCAGATGGTACTCGACCTCAAGAAGAGCCAGGACGAGCGCAGCGCCGACGGGGCGAGCATTGGCAACATGCACCACATCATGTCGAACATGAACATCGAGTTCGTCACGCCCGACCACGCCCGTGTGTACTATTACCACATGACCGTGTTCGGAAACGGCCTCAACCCGCCGCCCAGAGTGGCCTCGGTGGGACGCGGGCTGGACGACGTGGTGCGCGTGGGCGGCAAGTGGCTCATCCGGAACCGCAACGTCGCGTACCAGCACCCGGCGCCTCCGGGGAACTGATCGTAACCTGACAAGGAAAGGGGCGCCGCGGCGCCCCTTTTTCGTCTCAGCTCACCGTTGCTTTGACGATCTTGCCGGGCTCGCGAGGCGGCTCGCCCTTCGGCAGCGCGTCCACGTGTTCCATTCCGCTCTCGACCTGGCCCCAGACGGTGTACTGCTTGTCGAGGAAGCGCGCGTCGTCGAAGCAGATGAAGAACTGGCTGTTGGCGCTGTCCGGCACCTGGGTGCGGGCCATCGAGCAGGTGCCGCGGACGTGCGGCTCGGAATTGAACTCGGCCTTGAGATCGGGCTTGTCGCTGCCGCTCATGCCGGTACCCGTGGGGTCGCCGCCCTGGGCCATGAAGCCGGGGATGACGCGGTGGAACACCACGCCGTCGTAGAAGCCTTCGCGGGCCAGCTCGGTAATGCGCTCGACATGGCCGGGAGCGAGATCGGGCCGCAGCTTGATGACCACGTCGCCGGTCTGTCCGTTGCCGGTGTCGAGAGTAAGAGTGAGCTTTTCGTCGGCCATCGCGTATCTCCTTCGGGATGAGCGCGCATATAAGCCGCCTGCCCGCGATGTCACCCGCCGGGTTTGCAATTGAGGCATTGAGGCATAGGGGCGAGTCATGGCCGAAGAGGACCTCCGCGAGCTCGATCACGATGTCCTCCACGAGGAGGGCGAGGAGCTCGACGAGGAGAACCGGTTGAAGCCGGTCTTCGTCGACGCGGTTGCGGCCGCGCTGCACCAGGACGACGAAAGCCGCGCTTACGAGCTGGTCGAGCCGCTGCACCCGGCCGATATCGCCGACCTGTTCGAGCTGCTCGATCCCGATCAGCGCCGCCGCTTGGCTGCCGCGATCACCGATCTGATGACCGGCGAGGTGATCGCCGAGCTTAACGATTACGTCCGCGACGACATGATCGAAGCGCTGCCGCCCGAAGCGGTGGCGGAGATCGCGGAGCAGCTCGATACCGACGATGCGGTCCAGCTCCTCGAGGACCTCGAGCCCGAGGACCAGCGCGCCATCCTGGCCGAGATGGAGCCGGAGGACCGGGCGGCGATCGAGAGCGCGCTGTCCTATCCGGAAGAGACCGCCGGGCGGCTAATGCAGCGCGAGCTGGTCGCCGTGCCCGAACACCTCACCGTCGGCGATCTGATCGACTACATGCGCGAACACGAGGAGCTGCCGACCGAGTTCTGGGAGGTCTTCATCGTCGACCCGACGCACAAGCCGGTCGGCACCTGCCAGCTTTCGTGGATCCTGCGCACGCCGCGGCACATCGCGCTCGCCGACGTCATGAAGCGCGACCAGACGCTGATCCCGGTGACGATGGACCAGGAGGAAGTGGCGCTGCGCTTCCAGAAATACGCGCTGATCAGCGCGGCGGTGGTCGACGAGAGCGGGCGGCTGGTCGGGCAGATCACCGTCGACGACGTGGTGCACATCATCCAGGAGGAAGCCGGCGAGGATACGCTGCTGCTGAGCGGCGCCGGCGAAGGCGACATCAACGAGCCGATCCGCGACGCCTATTCCTCGCGCGTGCGCTGGCTGGTGGCGAACCTCGGCACGGCGCTCGTCGCGAGCTTCGTGATCGCGATGTTCGACGGGGCGATCGAGAAGCTCGTCGCTCTCGCCGTGCTGATGCCGATCGTCGCGAGCATCGGAGGCAATGCGGGAACGCAGACGATGGCGGTGACCGTGCGCGCGATCGCCACCAACCAGCTCACCCGGTCCAACACGCGTCGGATGATAGGGCGCGAGATGCGCGTGGCGCTGCTCAACGGGGCGACGGTGGCCGTGCTGATCGGCGTGGCGACGGCGCTGGTGTTCTCGCTCTGGCTCGACCCGACGACGGGAACGAAGCTCGGCGCGGTCATAGCCGCCGCCATGGTGATCAACATCGTCACCGCAGGGCTCGCCGGAGTCGCCGTGCCGGTGCTGTTCGACCGCATGGACCAGGACCCGGCAGTGGCGAGCAGCGTGTTCGTGACGATGATCACCGATTCGATGGGGTTCTTCGCCTTCCTCGGCCTGGCCGTGGCGAGCGGACTGGTCGGCTAGCGAGTGGCTCCCTATCTCGGAGCCATGCCGCTTTCGATGACCAAGGTTGCCTACGACGCCAAGAGCCTGGACGAAATCACGGAATGGTTCGGACGCGGGGAGGCCGAGAAGCGCCTTACCACGCGCTATCTGCCGAAACGGCATGCCGAAATGGTCGGCGGCTCGCTGTATTGGATACACCAGCACGCGCTGATCGGCCGCAGCCCGATCCTTCGGTTCGAGCAGAGGCCCGACGGGCGCTGGTGGATCGTGCTCGAAAACCGGCTGATCTTCGTCAACCCGCGGGCCAAGCGCGCTCACCAAGGCTGGCGTTATCTGGAAGAGACCGACGCGCCTGAGGACCTGCCCGAAGGAGCTACGACCGGAGATATCCTGCCCGGCAGGCTCCTTCGAAAGCTCGCCCAGCTCGGTCTGGCGTAAAGCCGCGGAACAGTCGCCCGGGCTCTCCCGTTGATGTGGCAAGGAGAGAGACCATGACCAAACGCGATCCACATCCCGATAACGAACTCATCGACGAGCTGCAGGAAGAGGGCCCGGCTCCGAGCCACGGCGGCAGTTCGGGCGGAGACTTGGCCCGCAACGTCGGCAGCCGCGCCGAAGTTCACACGACGGTCCGCGATACCGGCATGGAGCGGCCGACCGGGCAGGACAACCCAGCGCAGGACGAGCTCAAAGGCGAGAAGACGATCGACCGGCTCGACCCCGCCCGGAAAGGGCCTTCCTCGGAATAGGGCTCAGGCGTGCTGCACCTGGCCGGCGATCTGCCGGAGCATGCTCGCGTATTCCGCCGGATCGCGCGCCCCCTGGATCAGGTACTTGCCATCGACGACGAAGCTCGGGACAGAATTGATCCCCGCCTGGCGGCCGCGCTGTTCCTCGGACCGGACGGCGATGGAGAGGGCTTCGTCATCCAGGGCAGCGGCCGCTTTCGCGCGATCGAGGCCGTGATCCGCCGCAAGCTCTAGCAGGACTTCGCGGTCGCTGACGTTGCGGCGCTGCTGGAAGTGCGCCCTGAGCAGCGCGACCTTCAGCCGCTGCTGCGCCTCGGACCCGGCCTCGGCGAGCGCCCAGCGCAGCAGCTTGTGCGCTTCGAACGTGTTCCACATCATCGCCGCGGGCTCTTCGCCCTCGCCCTCCCAGTCCATCGGAAAGCCCGCGCGGTCGGCCGCGGCATGGAGCTGCGCGCGCATGGCCGCGACTTCTTCGGGCGTGCGCCGATAGACTTCCGCGAGATGCTTCTGCTGGTCCTTGCCCTTGACCGGCAGGTCGGGATTGAGCTCGAACGGCATGAAGCGCGCTTCGACTTCGATCTCGCCCTCTACTTCGCGCATCGCCTTGGCGAACTGGGTCCAGCCCACCGCGCACCACGGGCACATCACGTCGGACCAGACATCTACCGAGAGTTTCTTCATCATCCTTGCTCCAGCCACCATCGCAGCATGTCGTGGGCGATGGCCTGCTTCGGAGGCGGAACGAAGCTCGCGCTTTGGGCGCCCATCGCCAGCGCCTCGGCCACATCGGCGCGCGTGAACCAGCGCGCATCCTCGATCTCGGTCTTGTCGATCGTCAGTTCAAGGCTGGAAGCATAGCCGATGCAGCCCATCATGAGCTGCGAGGGGAACGGCCAGGGCTGGCTGGCGATGTAGCGCACGCCCGAAATGCGCACCCCGGCTTCCTCGAACACTTCGCGCGCGACCGCTTCCTCCACCGTCTCGCCAGGCTCGACGAAGCCGGCGAGCGCCGAAAAACTGCGTTCCGGAAAGCGCGACTGGCGGCCGAGCAGGAGCTGCCCTTCACATTCGACGAGCATGATCGCCACCGGATCCACGCGTGGGAAGTGCTGCGCGGCGCAGGCCGGGCAATCGCGCTGCCAGCCGCCCTTGGCCGGCCGGGTCCGTTCCCCGCACCGCGCGCAGAACCGATGCCGCGCGTGCCAGTCGAGCATCGTGCGCGCTTCGCCGTAGATCGCCAGCTCCGGAGCGGAAAGGCGCGAGACATGCCCCCAGGCCGGACGGTGCGCATAGGCCGGGCCTCGGTCGCCCTGTGGCGGCACCTCGGCGAAGGCGGCACGCCCTTCCAGCATGCCGAGAAAGACAAGTTCCGCGTCAGCGGGGATTTCAGCTGCCGGCGTCCAGGTGAGGCGATCCTGGGCATCGAGCACCGGAAGGAGATCGTCGAGCTGCAGCAGCAAGCCCGTCATGCGCGCCTCGGCCAGGCGTGCCGGATCGGTGCGGATGGGATCGGCGCGGTCGAGCGGCTGGCCGGCGAAAGCCGGAATGAAGCTCACAGGCGGCCCATGGCCGCGAGATCGGCGCGGATGGCGGCGGGGAATTCGTCGAGCAGCGGATAGGCCATCGACGGCATGTACTGCGTGTAGAGCCCGGCGCGAAGGCCGAGACTGCGATGGACGAAGCCGATCGTGCCCGCAGCGCCCGCCCAGCCGAACACGCCTTCATCGTCGCCGCGGCCGATGCGGCCGCCCGCGCCATAGCCCCAGACACCGCCGCCGTATTCGCCGCCCGGCACCAGCGTGTCCGGCAGAAGGTCCGACATGCCGAGCCGCACCGCCTGCGCGCTCATCACCCGCCGGCCTTCGAATGTGCCCTCGTTGACCAGCATCTCCAGGAAGCGGTCGTAGTCGCTGGGCGTGCTGGCCAGCCCGGCGCCACCGAAGGGGAACGGCGGCGGGTCGAAGTAGATCGAGTCGGCGCCGAGATCGATCGGGATCAGCGTGCTGCCCGCCAGAAAGTAGCTGGTCGTCATCCGGTCCGCCTTCGCCCGCGGAACCTGGAAATGGGTGTCGCCCATTCCGAGTGGATCGAAGAACCGTTCCTGCAGGAAGCGGTCGAACGGCTGACCCGACACGACTTCGATCACCCGGCCCATCAGATCCAGGCTCATCGAATAGGACCAGCGCGTGCCGGGCTGATAGACCAGCGGCAACTCGGCCAGACGATCGGCGAAAAGCGCCAGGCTGGGGACGGCCGTGCCGCGGAAGACCGGCACTGCCTGCAGCCGGGTAACGAGACCGGGCACTAGGCCGCGTGTGCGGAACGCTTCCGAAATTGGCCCCGACTGGACGATGCCGTAGCCGATGCCCGCCGTATGGGTCAGCATCTGCCGGATCGTGATCGGCCGCACTGCCGGCTCGAGATTGTCAGCCGTGATCGGCCCATCATAGACCTTCTGCACCTGCATGTTGCGGTAAGCAGGCAGAATCTCGTGCAGCGGCTGATCGAGGCCGAGCCTGCCTTCATCGATCAGCATCATCGCCGCCATGCCGGTGACCGGCTTGGTCATCGAATAGATGCGGTAGAGACTGTCCGCGTCCGACCGGCGCGCCGCGGTGAAGCTGTCCACGCCCGCGCCAATCACGGCCGCTGGCTCCTGTCCGAAGCCGAGCGTCACCACCATGTTCGCCACCTTGCGGCTGTCGACATAGCTCGCGATCAATCGGGCGACATTGGGCCAGCGGGCGGGCTGTTGGGCGAACGACGGGAAAGCCGGAAGCGCCGCGCCTGCTCCGAGCGCGAGGGCGCCGCCGAGCCATCGACGACGGTCTAGCGGGTGATTCCAAGACTGAGGCTTCATCGCACGGCTTCCCTGGCGGATGGACTGCGGTCACTGTGGGCGAGGAAGCGCGCGGTCGCCAAGCCTCTTCTTATCTGCTCTTGTATGTGGCCGGTGTATTAGCGATATAGATCACATGCTGAACCTCGCCTCAATCCTCGTCGGCCTCGTCGCCCTGGTGCTGGCCATCCCCTCCACGATCCCGTTTCTCGGCTGGGGCAACTGGCTGGTGCTGCCGATCGCCGTGGTCGGCATCGGCCTCGGCGCGCTGTCGAGCTCGAACAGCGGACGCAATTTCTGCCTGATCGTGTTCGCGATTGCCGTCGTGCGCCTGATGCTGGGCGGCGGGATTATCTAAAGCACCTGCCGCAGCCGCACCGCTTTGGCGAAAAGCGTCGGCAGTCCCGCCGCTTCGATGTTGGCCACCGGCCACCATTCTCCGTCCACCAGTTCCTCGAAGCGGCTCCCGGCGTAGATCGCGAGCCCCAATTCCAGATCGAAATGCGTGAAGCTGTGGCGGACCACGCCGCCGGCGCGCCAGGCGCCGGGTAGCGGGGCTTCGTCGGAGCCGTCGCTGCGCGCGTTCCAGCCGTCGTCGGGGAGCGCACGCATGCCGCCGAGCATCCCGCGGCCGGGGCGGTGGACCAGCCAGACCTGGGCTCCCTCAACATCGGGCCGCTCGATCCAGAAAGCGGTGCCCATGCGTTGAGGCTTGGCCTTCTTCTTCGCTTTGACCGGTAACTGCTCCTGCCGGCCCTCAATGCGCGCCTGGCAATCCGCCGCGACCGGGCAGAGCAGGCACTTCGGGTCGCGCCGAGTGCAGATGGTCGCACCGAGGTCCATCATCGCCTGGGCGAAATCGCCGGCGCGCTCGTCCGGCGTGATACTGTCCGCCCCGGCTCGGATCGCCTTGCGAGCGCCGGGCAGCGGCTCGTCGATGGCGAACAGGCGGGCGACGACGCGCTCGACGTTGGCATCGATCACGACCGCGTGACGCCCGAAAGCGATCGCTGCCACGGCGGCCGCAGTGTAGTCGCCTAGGCCAGGGAGCTTGCGCAACTCCTGCTCGCTATCGGGGAAGCCGCCGCGCTCGGCCACCGCGCGGGCGCAGGCGACCAGATTGCGGGCACGCGAGTAGTACCCTAACCCCGCCCACTCGGCCATGATGTCTTCTTCCGGCGCGGCGGCGAGCGCCTCGACGGTGGGCCAGCGCTCCAGGAACTTGCGGTAGTACGGGGCGGCATGGGCCGTGGTGGTCTGCTGCAGCATGATCTCCGACAGCCACACGCGGTAGGGACCCGGCGGTGCATCCCCCGGCCGCGATCTCCACGGCAACTCGCGCGCATGCCGGTCGTACCAATCGAGCAACGCAGCCGAGACCCTATCCACCATCGGGCCGCTATGGCATGGCTGTCGCCGTGATGGAACGCGAGGACAAGACGAAGAAGCCCGCCAAGCCGCGCGCTTATGAACGGCCGCGCGGCGGTCCTGCCAAGCCTGTCGCCGAACTCGTGCCGCAGATAGGCCGCGCCGCGTTTCGCCGCTTCGGGTTCGTTCAGTCGAGCGTGGTGACGCGCTGGCCGGAAATCGTCGGCGACCGCCATGCTCAAGTCTGCATGCCCGAGGCGATCCGCTTTCCGCCCGGCGAGAAGAGTGACGGAATCCTCCAGCTCGTGGTGCTGCCCGCCCATGCGCCGCTGATCCAGCACGTCATCCCCGAGATCATCGAGCGGGTCAACCGGTTCTTCGGCTACAAGGCCGTGGCGCGGGTTAAGCTGCGGCAAGGGACGGTTAAGCCGCCCCATGCTGAAGGTTCCCGTACGGCGCCGCCATCGCTCAAGCCGATCCCGATGGAATTAGGAGATTCCTTGCGCGATATTGGCGATCCCGAACTGCGCACGGTCTTGGAATCGCTGGCGCGCAGTCTGGGGACTAAGGAGGGTGAGGCATGAAAGTGCGCAAGATTGTCAAGGCAGCCGTGCTGCTCGCTGCGGCAACGATGCTGAGCGGCGCCGCGGGTTCGAGCACCGCGCGATCGAATTGGGATTCCGTGGTCGCCAAGACCGACCTTGGCCATCGCATCGGCAATCCCAACGCTAGAACCAAACTGGTCGAGTTCATCAGCTACACTTGCCCGCACTGCTCGGAGTTCACCCGGCAGAGCGAAGGTCCCATCAAGCAGAGCTATCTCGCGCCCGGCAAGATCAACCTCGAGGTCCGCCATATGGTGCGCGATCCGGTCGACCTGACGGTTGGTCTGCTGGTCAATTGCGGCGAGACGGCGACGTTTCCCGGCAATCACTCGGCGTTCCTCGCCGGGCAGCCCCAATGGATCGAACCGCTCGGCAAGAGCACTCAGGCACAGCGGCAACGCTGGACCACCGAAGGAGCCGCTGGCCGCCGTGCGATCGCCAGTGACTTCGGCTTCTACGCCATCATGGAGCGGCGGGGCTACCGTCGGGCCGACGTGGATCGCTGCCTGGCTGACGATGCGCTAGCCCGTCGCCTCGCCGAGATTTCCACGAAGGAGTGGGCTCGGCCCGGAATCAGCGGGACGCCCAGCTTCGCGATAAACGGCGTGGTCATGCCGGGCACCCACTCGTGGGCAGCGCTCGAGCGCCAGCTCAAGGAATTCCTCTAAGCGCACGGCCTTGAACCGTGGGCAGAGCTGTGGATACAGCCGTCCTGTGCTTCTACCTGGGCCGCCCATTGGGTTAGCCTCCCCCTCCCTGCAAAGGAATCGCCGAATGCCGAATTTCCGCCGAGTTCTTTTGACCGCCATGGCTGCGCCGCTGGCACTGGCTCTCGCCGCCTGCGGGTCGGGCGAAGAAGCGGCAGTCAACGGCGAACCGATCGATCCGATCGAGGCGCCCGCCGGACAGAGCTGGGCCGAAACCGCGGCGGTGACGCCTGAGGGCGGGTACGTGGTCGGCAATCCCGACGCGCCGATCAAGCTGGTCGAATACGCCAGCCACACCTGCCCGGCCTGCGCCGTCTTCTCACAGGAGTCCTCCGCCGGACTCGATGAGTACGTTGCAACCGGCGTAGTCAGCTACGAAATTCGCAACCAGATCCACAACCCGCTCGACTTGACGCTGGCGATGATGATGCGTTGTGGCGAGCCCACCGCTTTTCATCCGCGGGCGAAGGATGCCTGGGTCAATCTGAACGCGATCATCGACGGAGCCCAACAGGATCAGGCAGCGATGGCGGCTGCGTTCCAGGCGCCGGAGGCTGAGCGATTCCAGCGTATCGCCGAAGTCAGCGGGTTGCTCGACTTCTTCGCCGCGCGCGGAGTGAGCCGCGATCAGGCTATGCAGTGCCTGGCCGATACCGAGCAGGCTCGCCAGATCGCCCAGAACTCGACCACGCAGTCGGACGAACTCGGCGTCACGGGTACGCCAACGTTCTTCCTGAACGGACGCCGTCTCGACGGCGCGAGCTGGAGCGACGTCGAAGCCGCGCTGCAGGCGGCGGGAGCGCAAAGGTAACGCACGCCCGATGACAGCCCGGCCGCGATGCAGATAAGGAAGCTCAAGCTTTCGGGCTTCAAGAGCTTCGTCGAGCCGGCCGAGCTGCGCATCGAACCGGGCCTGACCGGCGTCGTCGGCCCCAACGGCTGCGGCAAATCCACTCTGCTCGAAGCCATCCGCTGGGTGATGGGCGAGACGTCGGCGAAATCCATGCGGTCCGGCGGAATGGACGACGTCATCTTTGCGGGCACCGCCCAGCGTCCCCCGCGCGATTTTGCCGAAGTGGTGCTCGACGCAATCGACGATAACGGCGAGGAACTGCAGGTTACGCGCAGGATCGAGCGCGGTGCGGGCAGCGCCTATCGCGTCAACGGACGCGACGTACGCGCCAAGGACGTGGCGCTGGTCTTCGCCGATGCCGCGACCGGCGCCCACTCTCCGGCTCTCGTCAGCCAAGGCAAGATCGCCGCGGTAATCGCCGCCAAGCCGGCCGAGCGGCGGATGATGCTGGAGGAAGCCGCCGGCATCGCCGGGCTCCACGTCCGCCGGCGCGACGCCGAGAGCAAGCTGCGGCAAACCGAAACCAATCTCGCTCGGCTCGAAGACCTGATGGCCGGGCTCGACAGCCAGATCGCCTCGCTCCGCAGACAAGCCAAGCAGGCGGAACGCTACAAGGCATTATCCGAGAAGATCCAGCATGCGGAGGCGCGGCTGGTGTTCGCCCGGTGGCGCGACGCTGCCGCGGCAGCCGATGCAGCGCGGAGCCAAGCCAAGCAAGCCGAGACGCGCGTAGCGGAGGCCCAGAGGGCTGCTCAGGACGCACAGAAGGCACAAGCCGAGCTCGCGCAGAAGCTGGCAGACGCGCGCGAGGAACTGGCCGACCGTCGCGACGATGCCAGCGCGCACGGTCACCGCATGGCGGCGCTGTCCAGCCAGCTCGAAGCGGCCGAGCAGCGGCTGGCCGACCTCGATCGGCAGAAGCAGCGGCTCGAGGAAGACCGCTTCGAAGCCGACCGCATGACGCACGATGCGGCTGAGGCGCTCAAGAAGCTGGAGCAGGATCTGGCTGCGGGCGAGGCGGCATTGGCCGCGGACGAAGCCCGCCGCCCGGAATTCGTCCGCCGAAGCGAGGATGCCGAGCGCGCCTCCCGCACCGCTGAACTCGCGCTGGCCAAGGCGACCGCCGACCACGCTGGGGTGGAAGCGGAGTGGCGGATCGCGGAAGCCGAAGTGGCGCAAGCTCAATCGCGACTGGCGCGGCTCGACGGGGAGGCGCGGCGGATCGCCGACCAACGCAGCGCCCTCGCGGCGCAAGGCGATCCCGAGCAGGCAGCGAAAAAGGCGCGCCATCACCTCGAGGAAGCCACGACGGCGCAGGCCGGGGCGCGGCAGGCGGTCGTTGACGGCCAGACACGCAAGGAGACGCTCGCAGCGGCGCGCGACGAGGCCGCCAGCACTCTGGCGACCGCCCGCGCCGAGTTGGCCGGGATCGAGCGCGAGTGGCAGGGTCTCCACCGCGACCGAGAAGCGCGCGCGAGGCAGGCTGCCGGCAAGCACGGCCTACCGACGGCGTTGGATCGCGTGGCCGCAGAACCGGGTTATGAGCGAGCCCTGGCAGCAGCACTCGGCCGCGACGCCAAGGCGTCGCTTGGCGCACCCTCCGGAGAATCGGAAGGCCGGTTCTGGACCGGCGCCGAAGCCCCTTCACCGGTGCCGGACAGCCTTGTCCGGTACGTCCGCAACTGTCCACCTGAACTGGCCGCACGACTGTCACTGGTGCACGTCACCGACGCGGACGATGGCCGCGACCTCGGTCCGGGCGAATGGCTGGTGACACGCGCGGGCGCCCTCCGACGGTGGGACGGGTTCGTGGCCCGAGGCGAAGGTGCTGCGGAAGCGGCGCGCCTCGAGGCCGAAAACCGCTTTGCCGAGCTCGATGCATCGCTGCCGCCGAAGCGCGAGGCCGCCGCTCGAGCTGAGGCGGCTCAGCGGCAGGCGCAGGAGGAACTGGCGGAGCTGCAACGCTCGCTGGTTGCCCTGGAACGCGCGGCTAACGAAGCCGCCGAAGCCGAACGCCAGGCGCTACGCACGCTCGATCAGGCCGAAGCTGCGCGGGAGCGGCTCGCCGCCCGGCGCACGGAGCTTGCCAGCCTCGAAGCCGACCTGGCCGAGCAGCGCGAGCAGGCTGAGGCGGACCTTGCTGCCGCCAAGGCAAAACGCGCGGCCCTGCCCGATCCGGAAAGCGGTCGCGCCGCGCTCGCGGGGGCGCAAGCACAGAACGAAGTCGCCCGGAACACCATGCAGTCCGCGATGGCCGCGCTGGCGGCGCATGATCAGGCGCTTGCCGTCGGCCGCGAGCGCGTCTCTGCGCAACGCGCCGATATGAAAAGCTGGGAAGCGCGCGCCGGCGAAGCGGCTCGCCGCCTGAGCGAAATGGGCCGCCGCTTCGACGAAATCGCCGAGGAACGCGCGGTTATCGCGGCCAAGCCTGCGGCTCTGATGCGCGAGATCGAGGGTGGGGAAACGGTACGACAGCGGCTTTCTGTCGAGCTTGCGGCCGCCGAAGCTGCCGTGGCCGAAGCCGGCGAAGCCGCCCGCGCTGCCGATGCTGCACTTGCCGCAACGAACGAGGCGCTTTCCGCCGCGCGCGAGGAGCGGGCGGGAGCCTCGGCACGAGCGGAGAACGAGGAATCGCGGCGAGAGGAAATGGCGCGAATTTCCGGTGAGCGCTTCCAGTGCCCTCCTCCGGTGCTGACCAGTCGCTTCGGGTTCGAGCCCTCCAGCGTTGCCGCCGCTGGCGAGGAATCTGCGGCCATGGACCGCCTCGTCGCCGATCGCGAGCGGATCGGCCCGGTCAACCTGGTGGCCGCCGAGGAACTGGCGCGCATTGAGGACGAGCACGGCGCCAGCGCCCGCGAGCAGGCCGAGCTGGTCGAGGCCGTCAATCGACTGCGGGGCTCGATCGGCAACCTAAACCGCGAAGGCCGCGAGCGGCTGCGGGCTGCGTTCGAGCAAGTGGACGGTCATTTCCGGCGCTTGTTCACGCGGCTGTTCGAAGGGGGCCAGGCTCACCTGGCACTCGTGGATGCCGACGATCCGTTGGAAGCCGGGCTGGAAATCTATGCCCAGCCGCCAGGGAAGCGGCTGCAGTCGCTGACGCTGCTGTCCGGCGGGGAGCAAGCGTTGACGGCGGTAGCGCTTATCTTCGCGCTGTTCCTGACCAATCCCGCACCGATCTGTGTGCTCGACGAAGTCGATGCACCGCTCGACGATGCCAACATCGATCGGTTCTGCGACCTTCTCGAAACCATGGTACGCGAGACGCGCACCCGCTACCTCATCGTCACACACAATGCCGTGACGATGAGCCGCATGCACCGCCTGTTTGGCGTGACCATGGTCGAGAAAGGCGTCAGCCGCCTCGTCAGCGTCGACCTGGGAGGGGCCGAGGAACTGCTGGCGGCTGAGTAGCCCGGTTCAGGACGGTAGCGATTGACCCGATTCGACAACGCGGGCCTGCTCGCTGAGCGGGCCGCCGGCGAGCGCGACTTGCGGATCGCTGAGGTTTGGTTCGCTACCTTGCGATTGCTGGCGGCCGGATGTCGAGCCGGTGGCCTCGTCCGAATTGCGCTGGTTGTTCTTCCCGAGATATTTGTAGCCGGCGTAGCCGATGGCGCCGAGCGCGGCGAGCCTGAGCAGCATGCTTGATTCTCCTTTCCCTCCGCCAACGAAGCGTAAGAGGGAAAGCTCCCGGGAAATCAGTCGGTTCAGCTCCTGTAGCGCACTTTTCGACCTTGGGGCGTTCAGTTACCGAGCCGCCGCGCGGGCTGGTCCCACACCGGCGCGCAGATGTAGATTTCAGCCAGCTCGTAAGCCTTGCGATCGGCACGCGCAGGCTGCGCATCGCGCACTTCGACCGTACCATCGGAGACCGCCGTTCCCCGGCCGCGGCAGGTTTCATGCGCCTTGCGCGCAACCGCATCCTGCGCGGCCAGATTCCCACGCACGCTCGTGTCGTCGAACACGACCTTCACGCGGAATCGGTCGTCGTCGAGCTGCTCTACGGTAGGTCCCGAGAGCGTCACCGCCACAAGGAAGGACGAGAGAAAGCCGACGACCATTTGCGAGTTGTACCGTTCGGAGGGCCAGCCGGCAACGTGCGGTCGGTCCGCTCCCTGATCAGAAGCTCTCTTCGTAAACCCGGCCGACATCCCCGCCCCAAGGCCCGTGGAGCTTATCGAGCAGGCGCTGGGCCGGGACTTTACCGCTGTCGACGATTTCCTGCAGCGGCTCCAGGAAGCCGGCCTCGCTGTCACCGCTGGAGTTCAGCCGGTTGCGCGAGACGAGGCCTTGCCGCGAGATTGCCAGCACCTCGCGCGCGAGATCGAGCAGACGGCCACCTCCGGGCACAGGTGCATCGAGCGCAAATTTCGGCACCGCATTTCGAAGCGCTTCGCGCTCTTCCATCGTCCAATCCTTGACCAGCGCCCAGGCAGCATCGAGCGCCGCGTTGTCGTAAAGGAGACCGACCCAGAACGCCGGCAGGGCACATATCCGGTTCCAGGGACCGCCATCGGCACCACGCATCTCCAGGAAGCTCTTCAGCCGGACTTCGGGAAAAGCCGTCGAAAGGTGATCGATCCAGTCGCTCGTCGCCGGGAGCTCGCCCGGCAGCGCCGGCAGCTTGCCTGCCAGAAAATCGCGAAAACTCTGCCCGGCGGCGTCGATGTACCGGCCGTCACGGAACACGAAGTACATCGGCACGTCGAGCATGTAATCGACATAGCGTTCATAGCCGAAGCCCTCTTCGAACACGAACGGCAGCATGCCGGTGCGGTGGGGATCCGTATCCGACCAGATATGGCTGCGATAGCTGAGGAAGCCGTTCGGTTTGCCTTCGGTGAAGGGCGAGTTGGCGAACAGCGCAGTGGCGAGCGGCTGCAGCGCCAGACCGACCTGGAACTTCCTCACCATGTCCGCTTCGGAGCCATAGTCGAGGTTCACCTGGATCGTGCAGGTGCGCAGCATCATGTCGAGGCCGAGACTGCCGACCTTCGGCATGTGGCGCAGCATGATCTCGTACCGGCCTTTCGGCATGATCGGCAGTTCGTCGCGCCGCTTGTCTGGCCACATTCCGAGGCCGAGGAAGCCCACTCCGCAGGTTTCACCCACCGCCTTGACCTGGTCGAGGTGGCGACCGGTTTCGGCGCAAGTCTGGTGGAGGTTCTCCAGCGGAGCGCCGGACAGCTCGAGCTGGCCGGCGGGTTCCAGGCTGACGGTGCCATCGTCGCCGCTCATCGCGATGACCTTCCCGCCTTCCTCGACCGGCTCCCAGCCGAACTGGCGCAGCTCCATCAGAATGTCACGGATACCGCCCGGCTCGTCATAGCTCGGAGCCCGATGATCGTCGCGCTTGTAGACCAGCTTCTCATGCTCGGTGCCGATCCGCCAGCGTTCCGGCGGCTTCTCGCCGGCCTGGATCGGCGCGACGAGTTGCTCGCGCCGTTCGATACGTTCTTCTTCCCCGCTCGACCCCGTGCGCGTGCTCATGCCGGGGCCGTTAGGCGAGCCGCGACACCCGCGCCAGCGCAAAGTGCGCGCTCACCGCTACCAATCCCCAGCCATCGCCATCCACAGCGCAGTGGCAGCGATCGCCGCTGTCTCTCCCCGCAGGATGCGCGGACCGAGGTTGATGGGTCGCGCTTGGGGAAGTGCCCGCACAGCTGCGCGCTCGGCATCGTCGAACCCGCCTTCCGGCCCGATCAGCAAGGCGGCTGCCCCCTCGATCGAGGGGAAAGCCTTGGCCGCCGGCTCTCCGCCAAGCTCGTCGGCGAAGAACAGCGTCCGATCGGCAGGCCAGTCGCGCAATAGCGCCTCCAGCTTCGCCGGTTCGACCAGTTCGGGCAGCGCGGTGCGGGCACACTGTTCTGCCGCTTCGGTCACCACCACGCGCGCCCGCTCCAGGTTGAGCTTATCGGCGACACATCTCCGGGTCAGCACCGGACGAATGCTCCGAACGCCGAGTTCGGTGGCTTTCTCCAGAACCCAGTCGAAGCGATCCTTCTTGAGCAACGCCGCGCAAAGCCACAGGTCAGGCACATCTTCGCGCGGGCGCAGCGGCTGACGGGCGATGAGCGAGAGTACCCGCTTATTGGTCTCGGCGACTTCTGCCAGCCACTCGCCGGTGGCGTTGTCGCACAGGATAACCGCGTCCCCGGGATTGATCCGCATTACCCGCAGCAAGTAATGCGCCTGCGCTCCGTCGAGCCTGACTTCTGCACCGGCTGCCAGCCGCTGCTCGACGAACAACCGCGGAGCGCTGCGCGGAGGCCAGGCGGGAGTGGCAGGCATAGGCGCGCCCTACCCATTTCGATGTTGCAGCGGAAGAGCGGGAGCGCGGATGCGACTTCGGCTCCGGAGCTATGCCTTTCGCAAGGCTGATGAGCGCCCTATTGAGATTGGAATGAGCGAAACCATCGTACCCGACAGCGAGCATCGCGGTCTGGTCGCACGGCTACCGCAACTGCCGCGCGATCTTGCTCAGCTTGCCCGCTTCGACCGGCCAATCGGCTGGTGGCTGCTGTTCTGGCCTTGCGCCTGGGGGGTGTGGCTGACCGGCGCCGGCCTGCAATGGCAATTGCTGCTATGGCTGCTGCTGGGTGCGATCGCCATGCGCGGCGCAGGCTGCGTCTATAACGACATCGTCGATGCCGATCTGGACCGGCGGGTTGCGCGGACCGCGAGCCGGCCGGTCGCCAGCGGACGAGTCAGCCGTAAGATCGCATGGGCCTGGCTGCTGGCGCTCTGTGCGGTCGGCCTGGTCGTGCTGCTGCAACTGCGCTGGGAAGCGCAACTGGTGGCGCTGGCGAGCCTGGCGCTGGTCGCCGCCTACCCGTTCATGAAGCGCATCACCTGGTGGCCGCAGGCATGGCTTGGCCTGGTCTTCACCTGGGGCGCGTTGGTCGGCTGGGCGGCCCTGCGCAGCGACCATCTCGACGTGATGCTGGCGCTCTACGCCGGCTCGATCTTCTGGTGCATGGGCTATGACACGATCTATGCGCTGCAGGATCGGGAGGACGATGCCTTGGTCGGCATCCGGTCCAGCGCTTTGCGTCTCGGCGCGAGCGTGCAAGCCGGCGTGATCGCGTTCTACTGCCTGGCCCTGACCGGGTGGGGCTTGTCATTCTGGCTGCTCCGTCAGGATTGGGTCGCGCTCTTGGCACTGATTCCGGCGGCGCTGCACCTGATGTGGCAGGCCTTCACTCTGGACCCGGCGGACCCTGACAACCCGCTGGCCCGCTTCCGCTCGAACCGCTTCGCCGGGCTCCTGGTTGCGTTAGGCTGCCTGGTCGTCGGGAACGCCTGACTATTCCGCCGGCTGCATTTGCGGCCGGTCGGAACGGACCTTCGCGAACAGGCGCGTCAACGGCGCCGTGATCGGTCCGTGGCGTGTCATCCAGGCATGGTATGCGCGGTACTTCGGGTCCTCGTCCAGCAGATGCGCCTCCTCGGTCCGCGCGCGCCAGTAATAGATGCCGCTGACGCAGGCGAGAAACACCGTATTGCGGATCGCTTCGGTGGTCGAACCGCTCGTCACCAGGAAGGGCATCGCCGAGCACCACCAGAACAGGTTCTTCGACAAGTAAGCGGGGTGGCGCGTAAAGCGGTACGGCCCATTGGTGAGAACACCGCGATAGGTAAGGTTCGAAAAGCGAATGCCGAACGCCACAGTAGCCCAGGCGTAAACCGCGGTCAGGAACGCCAGCCAGCCAGCCCAGAGCCAAAGCAACGGCTCGTTACCTGCAAACCAGTGCGCCCAATCGGCTGTCTCATATTCGTACTGGATGATCCCGCCCTGGCCCATGAAGGCGTAGACGAAAGGTGGATAGCAGATGAGCGCCGCAACCCAGCCGGAAAGGAACGGATTCCCGCTGCGGATCTGGGCATCTAGCGGGCGCAGCGTCAGCAGGTAGCCGACGGTGCCGATCTGCACGTCGATCAGGAATAGCAGCTCGAACAGCAAAACGCCCGTCTGGACCGGGTTGCTGGACACGGCGCCAAGGTCAGCCTCCACCACGTGCGCAAAGCCGGCGGGAAGGATCGAGATCATGAAGGCGCCGAAGAACGCTTTGATGATCCAGGCGCGCCAGTGGCGCTTCACCTCGTCCATGTCCCAAGGCTCGCGGCCCAGCAGCATGGCGCCGAAATGCCAGGCATGGTCGCGCGGCTCGACGAGGTAGCGATCGAGCCACAGGACATAAGGTAGCGACAGAACGACCATCGGCCCCGCCGCGACAGCGATCACGCGCATCGCGAAGAGGTACTGGCCGTCCCAGTACCAGCGACCGAGAGCATAGAGCCCAGCGATGATCAGCCAGGTGACCCAGAGCCCGACAATCTTGGTCACCGTGACGTCCAGCACGACGCCGAGCGGCCGCGGCCGGGTCCAATCGATGCCCGTCGAAGGACGACGGTGGACTTTCTCCACCCATACTGACCAGGCCGCCATCGCCAGTCCGGCCAAGACCATCGCCAGCAACGCCGAATGCGGCCCCGATAGCGGCTCGGCCGGTGCGGGAATATCGAACCGTTCGACCAGCGTCGGCCACAGACGCGCGAAAGCGATCCAGCCGAACAACGCCACTAGGCCTACCACTCCGACCCATGGCGACACGTCGCTCGGCGGCCGCTGTTCGGGAACCGGGGAAGGCGCGCTCATGCCGTCCCGCTTAGTGCGGAACGGTTAAAGGGGCGGTAACACCCCGGGCGCCGGCAACGGCCTCACCGCCAAGCGGTGATGCGACCGTCGTCGTCCAAGATGTAAAGCGTGTTGTTGGCAACCAGCGGCGGCAGAGACACCGAACCATTGAGTTCGGTAAACGGCGCTGCTTCGCCGGTCATCACATCGACCGACTGGACTTCGCCTTCGGAGCTGGCAATCCACAGGCGGTTGCTGGCCAGCACCGGCCCGGTCCAGAAGATCGGCCCGGTCTCGTTACGCGGGTTGCGCCACCGCTCCAGCTGAGTGACCCAGCGCACGCGACCGGTCGTCCGCGCAATCGCCAGCAACCGTGAATCGTCGGTCAGTGTGAAGATCCATTCACCGGCGATCGCGGGGGTCGAAATACCGGCGAGCGTCAGTTCCCAGATTCGCTGGCCGGTAACGAGCTCATAAGCCGCCATGCGGCCGCCCTGCCCGAGCGCATAGACCCGCCCGTTGTCGATGATAGGGTCCGCATCGACGTCCGTCAGCGTGCCGACCTGCGTCGAAATCGAGGTGCGTGCCAGTGCGTCCGACCACAGGTTGCGGCCGTTCTCGTAGCGATAGGCGACCAGTTCGCCCGAGGAATAGCCGGCGATGACAGTACCCTGCCCGGCCGCCGGAGCGGCAACGCCGAACACGCCCGACTGCCCGCCTGCGGCGACTTCCTGCCACACCAACGAACCGTCCTGCGCGCTGAGCGCGTGGATTTGGTTGTCCTGCGTCATCACATAGACGGTGTTGAACGCGATCGTCGGCGCCCCGCGTAGCGGCCCCGCCGGTCGTACGCGCCAGAGCTCCGACCCGGTCTGCGCATCGAGCGCGACCACGTCGCCGGCACCGTTGGTCGCGTAGACGCGGCCATCGGCATAGCTCGCCCCGCCGCCGAAGGTGGAATCGCGCAAGTCGCGCTCAACCTCGATGCGGTGCGTCCAGCGCCGTGCGCCGGTCGCGGCATCGAAAGCGTGAACGTCGCCAGCGGTGTCCACCACGAACAGCGATCCGCCCCCCACCACCGGAGCCGAAGCCAAGCGCCGGCGCGGGTTGCTGCCCTGGATCGTCGCAGTCCAGGCGCGCGTCGGCGTGGCGCTGAGCGTGGCATGACCCGGTGCCTTGGCGGCATTGCCGCCGGCCTGCGGCCAATCAGCGTTGGTCTGCGGCGGAGGCAAGACAACCGCGACGTTGGCAAGCGTCGGATCGGCCTTCACTTCGCTGGCGATGCGGGAAAGAATCGGCGTGCGGTTGCCGATCGTCGGCGTCGCTTTCTCGTCCTTGCCGCCGCCGATTCCTAGCGTGCCGCAGGCACCGAGCCCAGCTAGCAGCAGCGGCAGCATCAGGCAGCGCAGGCCCTTGCGGATCGGCCGCGGCGAAGCTTGTTCCATCGATCGCATCATCCTCATTGTGCCGGCGCCACCGGAGCGGCTGCGGCGGAGGCATCGGTTTCCTGGCGCATCTCGGTAAGGGTCTGATCCACGTCCTCCACGGCATCGACGCCGAGCAGGCC
>JAJUJV010000041.1 GCA_029265155.1 Altererythrobacter sp.
CGGCGGCGCCAGCGGGATCGGGTTGGGTATCGCCAAGACACTCGTCGGGCGCGGTGTTCGGGTTGTCTTGGCCGATCTGAGACAGGATCATATCGACGACGCGCTCGCCTCGTTTCCGGGTGCGACGGCGTCGAACGCAGTGTCTGCGCTGCGCCTGGATGTGACGCAACGCGACCGGTACCGCGAAGCGGCTCAACGAATGGAGCAGGAGTTCGGGAGTATCGATATCCTCGTCAACAATGCCGGGGTGGGGCTGGAAGGGCCTGTTCTGGATGCGACGTATGCCGATTACGACTTTGGGTTCGGCGTCAACTTGGGCGGGGTCATCAACGGATTCGTCGAGTTCCTGCCGCAGATGATCGCGCATGGAAGAGGCGGCCACATCGTCTCGACGGCCAGCCTGGCGGCCGAAGTGGTTATGCCCGAGCATCTCGCGATCTATGGCGCCAGCAAAGCGGCAGTGTGCCACTATTGCGAAGCGGTGAAGCCGGCGCTGATGGAAAAGGGCATTGGCGTTTCAATCCTCCTGCCTGGTCCGGTGAAGTCGAACATCCACGAGACGCAGATCAATCGGCCGAAAGAACTGCTCGACGCGAGCGGATTCAAGGATAGCGAGGCGAAGCTGCAGCGACGGATCGTCGGAGAAAACTGGATGGAGCCCGAAGCGGTCGGCGAACTGGTGGCCGACGCGATCCTCGCCAATCGGACTTACATCGTCACGCACGGCTTCTACAAGGAAGCGATGCGCGCACGGGCCGAGGCCATCCTGGCTGCCACCCCCGATACGACCGAGGAAGCCCCCGACTTCGGGCAGTTCCGCGACGAATAGCACGGCAATGGAAGGAGTAGCATGGAACACCTGACCGGCAGGGTCGCCTTCATCACGGGCGGGGCCAGCGGCATCGGCCTCGGCATGGCGCGCGCCTTCCTCGAAGAGGGGATGAAAGTGGCGATCGCCGACTGGAGCGACGACTACATCGCCAAGGCTCGCGAGCAGTTTTCCGGAAGCAACGGCGTCCACTTCGTGAAAACCGACGTGGCCGATCGGCAGTCTCTAGGCGAGGCGGCAGGCGAAACTCTGGAAGTCTTCGGGAAGATCCATGTTCTATGCAACAACGCCGGCGTGAACGGCGGCGGCACGGCGGCCAGCGAGAACTTCGAAGAATGGGACCGGGCGATCGCCATCAACCTCGGCGGGGTGATCAACGGCACCAAAATCATCGCCCCGGTCATCCGCAGGCAAGGGGAGGGCGGCCATGTCGTCAACACCAGTTCGATGGCAGGCGTGGTGCCCCTACCCGGTTTGGGTGCCTACTCGACCGCCAAGTACGCAGTCCGAGGATTCTCCGAGAGCCTGCGGATGCAGTTGGCCAAAGAAGGTATCGGCGTTTCCTGTCTGTTTCCTGGCGCGACCCGCACCGCGATCGTGCCGCTGCCCGAAGACGATCCGGAAAACATCAAGGAAGAGGGGGCGCCGCCGTTCCTCAAGGATTTGTGGGACGCGATGCGCGGCGCGATCGATCCCTACGATACGGGCAAGGCGGTCGTCGCCGCGATCAAGGAGAACCGTTTCTACGTCTTCACCAATCGCGAGTTCCTCGAGGAAGTGAAGCAGCGCCACCGCGAGATCGAGGAGGCGTTCCCCGAAGACGAACCGACACCAGGTCGTGTAAAGTTTGAAACGATGCGAGCCGAGATGGTCCGCAATTTGATGGCGCCGGGCAATCGGCCCGTGCCGACCAAGCCGCCACGTAACGCGGATGCCGATCGGCCAGTCTCGCCAGCCGGCGGATAGCTGCAATAGAAACCGCGCGGCAGCGAAGAGCTGCCGCGCGGTGCGACCCTAGAGCGGCGACTTAGCCGTCGCTGCCGGGCGTGGCGTAACGCGACATGGCGGTCTGGACCTTGGCGCGCAGATCGGCATCGGCCTGAGCAGCCTGTCCGATCTCGTTGTACTTGGCGGCGTCCAGACCCGCTTCGCTCACGGCTGCGGCCATGGCCGACTGCTTCTGATCGTCGGCGATCGAGGCATCCGCCTGAATTTCGTGCAGCTTCACCGTGGCACGTGCAAAGCTGTCGATCTCGGCCTCGCTGATATCCGTCGCAGCGGATGCATCAGCACCCGCCACGTCGGCAGGAGCAGCAGCTTCGGCTGCCGGATCAGTGGGAGCTGCAGCTTCGTCCGCAACGCCCGGCTGCGCGTGGTCGCCATGTTCCGCAGGCGCCGCTTCGTCGGCCGGTTGAGCATGGGCGGTACCGGCGGCAAGCATCAGCCCAGCGATAGAATAGGCAATCTTCTTCATGGGTATTCTCCTTGATCCGAAGGACTCTCATTCAAGATGAGAATCACAAGAACCTTTGCAGAAGGGGGCTATGAGTTCTTTGATCGATGACCCCTTCATGGTCACTGTTTCTGATATGTTGGTGTGCCATCGTCTTGCCGCAATTAGGCAGCGGCAGCCGGTGTTTCTATTAGGACCACTGGAATTTCGTCTTCGGAGCGTCGCGATAGGAGAACCGTCTATCGGACAACGGAACGCGCGGGCAAGCGACTCGCTGCCCCGATGCGCTTACGTGCGTGCATTTTGCTTCCTTGCGCGCGACCCTCATGGCATCTTTCTCGAAAAGAACGACAAGGGGAGAGGGCGTGGCGACATCATTCAACGAGGCGCTCGCGCGCGCGCCGCTCAGATCTTTTTCAATCGTCACATTCGCCGTGTGCATGCTGGTGCTGGTCTGCGACGGCATGGATGCCCAGGTGCTCGGCATCGTCGCACCCCTGGTGATCGAGGATTTCGGCACCGACCGCACCAGCTTCGGCTGGGCGATGAGCGCGGCTTTGGTTGGGTTCGGGATCGGCTCCTGGGCAGGGGGCTGGCTCGGCGATGCGGTAGGCCGCCGCTGGTCGCTCGCGCTTGCCACGGTGGTCTTCTCGCTTGCTACCGTCGGTGCGAGTTGGTCGGAAGGCGTGTGGGACATGGCCGCGTGGCGTCTCGTCGGAGGCCTCGGTTTCGGCTCCGCTTATGCCAACGCTATTACCCTCGCCGGCGAGTGGCTGCCCGACCGCTGGCGCTCGGTCGGCGTAACCACGCTCTCGGTCGGCACCCCCGCCGGGGGACTCGTCGTCGCCGCCCTGGCGCCCACACTAGTGGAGGCTTACGGCTGGCGCGGATCGTTCGTGGTGATCGGGATCGGCACGTTCCTCGTCGTGTTCCTGATCCTCGGGCTGCTTCGCGACAGTCCCTCGTTCCTGATGGCACGCGGCAAGCACGAAGAAGCGAGGATCGCCGCACGCAAGGTGCTGCCGGAAGACATAGAGTTCGGTCCGGATCGGCACCATACCGACCGCGGCGGCGCGGCCGTCGGCGTGTTCGACAGCAGCAACTTCCGGCTCAACCTTGGCATCGGCATCGCTTTCGCGGCGGCGACCACGGTGGCCTATGGCATCCTCAACTGGTCGACCACATTCCTGACCGCGAAAGGCTTCACTTTCGAGCAGGCTTCCTACGCCGTCTCGGTTGCGGGAATGACTTCGATCGCCGCGTCCATCGCTGCAGGGCTCCTGGTCCAGCGTTTCGGTTCCCGAATCGTGATGGCGACCATCAGCGCGACTTTGCTGGTGACACTGATCGTGCTCGCGTTCGTGCTCGAACGCCTGCCTGCCGCGCCGGCGGACGCGGACAGATTGCTGGTCGTCGCTTTGATCGGGCTCGCCGCGGCGATCTTCAGCGCCGGGATCGCCAGCTTCTACGCGATCATGACCTACGGCTATCCGCCATCCTGTCGCTCCGCTGGCATTGGTTTCGGCATCTTCGTCGGCCGCGCCGGAGCGATCGCCGCCAGCGGGCTCGGCGGCTGGTTGATCGACCTCGGTGAAGGAAGCCTGATCCCGTTCTTCGCGGTCCTGGCCGTGGGCGCCGTGCTGGTGTCGGCAGCGGCTTTCGTCGTCGACCGGCATGTGCCGCCAACGCGCGCTTCGTCACACCATTTCGATGAGCTCAGCGGCTCTTCAGGATGAGCGCTTCGACCATCCTGAACGTTTTAATCGGGGCGCGGCCGATAGCCGCGCCCCTTAGAACTTAGCGTACCCGGGGACCGCCGAACGGAAGCGGGGGCGGAGGACGGCGCGCACCACGCGGGAGCTGGGCCTGATAAGCCCGCCCGCAATGCTCAACGCAATACGGGAACCCGGGGTTCACCTTCTCGCCGCAAAAATGGAAGTCCGGCTCGCCCGGATGCCCCATCGGCCAACGGCAGACGCGGTCGTTGAGGTCGAGCAGGCTGGTCTTGTCGGCAATCTCGGGGCTCGGCTTGGCCGGAACCAGGCGCCGCGGCGGCGCTGGGGGGATCGGCGCCTGCTGGTCGCCCGGACCCTGGCGGAGGAAGCCGCCGGGGCCCACCGAGACCACCCGCGGCTGCTGCGGTTCGCGGTTCGGCAGGGGTTGGCTCGGAACCTCGGCGCGCGCGGGAGGCGGGGGAGGGGCCTGTTCCTCTTCCTCGGGTTCGACGGGCGCGGGGGCGGGCTTGGGCGCCTTTGCCTTCGCGGCGGGACGCGGCTCGGCTTCTTTCCGCTCGGGAGCGGCCGCCGGCTTCGTTTCGTTCGCTTTGACCGGCGAAGGACGGGCCTTCAAACCAAGGCGATGCGCTTTTCCGATTACCGCGTTGCGTGACACGCCGCCCAGTTCCTCGGCGATTTGGCTCGCGGTCGCCCCGCCTTCCCACATCTTGGTCAGCGTGGCGATACGTTCGTCAGTCCAGCTCATTCGAATTCCATCGTCAGTCGGCGGACGCAGCCGCACAAAGTGTTGCCAGCACGAGGTAGCGCCGATAGTCGCCCCGCATGGCCGATCAAGCCCCCACCGCGCCGGTCAGCTCCAGCCAGCAGGCCGAATTCATCGACACCAACGTCAGTGTCGGGCAGAGATTTCCGCCCAAAGGACAGCCGCTCATCGCCGGATTCAACCGGATTGGGCTGTGGAGCCTCTATATGAAGGAGGTCCGGCGGTTTCTCAAGGTGCAGACGCAAACTGTCTGGGCGCCAGCCGTCACTACCTTGCTGTTCCTCATCATCTTCAGTGTAGCCATGGGACGGAGCGGGCGCGAGATTCTCGGCGTGTCGTTCGCGACCTTCGTCGCTCCGGGCCTCATCATGATGGGCATGATGCAGAATGCCTTCGCCAACTCGAGCTTCTCTCTGCTCACCGGCAAGCTTCAGGGCACGATCGTCGATCTGCTAATGCCGCCTTTGACGGAAGCCGAACTGATGATCGGCATCATTGCCGCGGCGATAACGCGTGCGCTGATGGTCGGCGGCGCCGTGGCACTAGCGGTCGCCTTGTGGCCCGGCGTGGACATGATGGCGGCTCATCCCTGGGCCATCGTGTGGTTCGGGCTGATGGGGTCGATGATGCTGGCGCTGATGGGCTTGATGACCAGCATGTGGGCAGAGAAATTCGATCACGCCGCTGCCATCACCAATTTCGTCGTTGCGCCGCTGTCGCTCCTTTCGGGCACCTTTTACGTGATCGGCAACCTCTCGCCGCTGTTTCAGACGATCAGCCGCGCCAACCCCTTCTTCTACATGATCAGCGGTTTCCGCTTCGGTTTCATCGGCGAGAGCGACATTGGGAATACCAACCAGGCGGTCATCGGCGCCGCCCTCGGCGTCGGCGTGCTCAACCTGATCCTGGGCTTCGTGACCTACCGCCTGCTGAAGCGCGGATGGAAAATTAAGAACTGAGGCCTGGTGATTAATGCGTCAGGCTGCGGCGCAACCGATAGCGTCCACCGGCAAAACTATCGAACAACTGATGTACGCACGGGTGATCGACAGGGCCGCTCCCACCATCGTCGAGCAGGTTCTGCTGGCTGACATAAGCGACGTAGGACGAATCCTCGTTCTCGGCCAGGAGGTGGTAGAAAGGCTGGTCGCGGGAGGGGCGCAGCTCCTGGGGGATCGCTTCGTACCATTCTTCACTGTTGGCAAAGACCGGATCGATGTCGAACACCACGCCGCGGAAGTCGAACAACTTGTGCTTGACGACGTCGCCGATCGCGAAGCGCGCTTCCGAGTGGCGCGGGGCTTCGATCCGGCGGCCCGCTTGAGCGGAATAGAACTGCGAACGCTCCATGGACATGGCGGTATAGATTACCTTGCGCCGTGGACAAGGTTCCCCCCGGGACAATCCCCAGCTTGTCACGACCCCTGAAGGTGCGGGGCTTGGCAAGCCGCCACGGTTCCGCTAACCGCCGCCCTCCCAGACGACCTGGCCCTCTAGATGCGCCCTGAGCGCCCTTGCGGAGAGGTGGCAGAGAGGTCGAATGCGCCGCACTCGAAATGCGGTTTACGGGCAACCGTAACGTGGGTTCGAATCCCACCCTCTCCGCCAACACCTTCGCGAGTTTCGAGGCAGCAGCTTCCAAAGCTCGGCGCAGCGGCGTATTTGCCTCGGCGGACGAGGATCTTTCGGCAGTGGCGGACAACGGCTCCACATCGGGCCTTGAAGAGGTTTTTCTCGCGAATCGCGATCGCCTGCTGCGCTTCTTGTTGGCGCGCGGGGCGGGCGATGCTGCCGAAGATTTGCTGCAGGAAATCTGGCTGAAGATCTCCGCCCGGCGAACCGGGCCGATTGCTTCGCCGTTATCCTACCTGTTCCGCACCGCGGACACGCTGATGATCGACCGGTTCCGCTCGTTCCGTCAGGCCGAACGGCGTGAGCGAGATTGGAGCGAGACGCACGATGGGACCGTGCCCGGCGTCTCGGATAGCCCTTCGGCCGAGCGGCATCTGATCGGCCGTGAACAGGCGCGCTTGGCGATGGAGACGTTGCGCAGTGTGGGGGAGCGGCCGGCGGCCATATTTCGCCGACATCGCCTTGACGGCGTACCGCAACGGCGATTGGCCGAGGAGTTCGGGGTCAGTCTTAGCACCGTAGAGAGCGATCTGCGGCGAGCCTACGCAGCACTGGCCGCGCTAAAGGAACGGATCGATGAGGTTTGAAGCGATCGTCTCCGTCTTCACCGCAGGAGGCACCCCGAATGGCGCTTGACGAAACGATCCGTGATCAAGCCGCCGGTTGGGCGGTGCGCACCGGTGATCCGGGTTTTGAAGACTGGGACGCTTTCACCGCGTGGCTCGCGGCAGATCCGGTGCATGCCCGGGCGTATGACGAAGTGATGCTCGCAGTGAATGAGGCCAGCGAAGCCCTGCCGGCACTGCCTGTGCCCGACAACGACGAAGAGGCGGTCCATCGCCCGCCTCGTCGCTGGTTCGGCGGTGCCATTGCCGCCGGCGTGGCGCTCGCGGTCGCTGCCGGCGTATGGCAAATGATGCCCGGCACCTACGTGGTCGAAACCTCCCCCGGTGAAGTGCGCCTCGTGGAGCTTGAGGGTGTCGGACAAATCGAGATTGCCGGGGGCTCCCGCATCATACTCGATCGAGACGACGCACGCGTAGCCACGCTAGAAAGTGGGCAGGCCCTATTCACCATCGAACGTTCGCCGTTTACGCTGAGGGTAGGGGAGGACACCCTGCTCGACGTGGGGACTGTATTCGACGTCAAGCACGACGCCGACGAAATGGCGCTGGCGGTTTCGGAAGGCGCCGTAGTGTTCAATCCGCAACGGCAGAACGTGACCGTCACCCCCGGCCAACGGTTGACCAGTCGAACCGGCTCCGCCGCTTATTCCGTCGCGACTGTCGCGCCGAGCGAGGTGGGCGAATGGCGCGAAGGCCGCCTGACGTTCCATGACGCGACACTCGCCGAAGTCGCGGCAGACCTGACTCGGCTGACCGGCGTCTCTTTCACGGCCACCTCGGTTTCGGCGCAGGAGCGGGTTTCGGGGAGTGTCTTGCTCAGTCCGGTGCAAAGCGATCCACGGCAGCTCGCGACGCTGTTAGGCCTGCCGGTACGCCACAACGGCGAGGCTTGGGAGATCGGGATACGCTGACCATGCGTTGGGCTTGGGGGATCGGACTAGCGGCGGCCGCCATCAGCGCGCCCGCGCAGGCGCAGAGCGTCCGGGTTGACGCGCCCGCAGGCCGCGCGGCCGAAGTGGCTGTGGCGATCGCGCGTCAGACTGGCTCCAGTATCGTTGTCGCCGACCGTAAGGTCGCCAATCGCAAGGTTCCCGCCGTGCGCGGACAGATGACCGCGGCACAAGCAATCGCTCGCCTGGCTCGGGCAGCGGGGGCCAAAGCGGTTGCATCCGGCTCGAACAGCTGGCGTCTGGTTTCCGCTGCGCCTGCGGCAGTTCCGCCGCGACACAGCCGGCGAGCGCAAGTGAAACGTGAGCCGCCGTCGAACCGATCCAGCGAGGAGTTCCCGGCGATCGAGATCGTGGTGGTGGGCAGCAAACGCGAAACGCCGCTGGCCGAATACCCTGGACAGGTCGAACTCATCGACGGCGAGGTGCTCGCGTTTGGCGGCGTCGGAGGCACCGAAAAAATAATGCAGCGGATTCCGACCGTCTCCTCGACATATCTTGGGAGCGGCCGAAACAAGCTGTTCATCCGCGGCATTGCCGATTCGAGTTTCACCGGTCCCACGCAGTCTACTGTTGGGCAGTACCTCGGCGACTTACGGCTCAGCTACAACGCACCCGACCCCGACCTGCGGCTATCGGACCTCGCCCGCGTCGAGGTACTCGAAGGACCGCAAGGCACGCTCTACGGCGCCGGCTCGCTGGGCGGCATCGTCCGGATGGTGCCGAACGAACCCGAGATGGGTCTGGCGGCGGGCGCGGCGATGCTCGGCGGCAGCGCCACAGAGCACGGCGCGCTCGGTGCCGATGCAAACCTCACCGCCAACCTGCCGCTGATCGGCGATCGTTCTGCGGTGCGCTTCACGGTCAATGCCGAGCGGCAGGGCGGCTACATCGACAAGCCGCTGCTGGAGCAGCGGGACGTTAACCGCACGGACATCTATAGCGGCCGCGCGATGGCCCGCTTCGAAGTGGGCTACGACTGGACGATCGACCTGATCGGAGTCGGACAGCGCACCGACGGCCGTGACAGTCAGTATGCCGACCGAGACGGCCTGCCGCTCAGTCGTGCTGCCCTGGTGACCGAAGGGTTCGAAGCGGATTTCGAACAGGCTCAGTTCGTTGTGACCGGCAGGCTGGGCCAAGTGCGCTTCAAGTCGTCGACCGGCATCACCGGCCAGGAAGTAGAGGAACGCTACGACGCTACGCCGCCCGACGGGCCTGTGCGGATCTTCGTCCAAAGCAACGATACCGCGATGGTCGCTAACGAAACGCGGCTGTGGCAACCGATCGGCGACCGTTTCGGTTGGCTGGTCGGCGGCAGCTATACTCGCAACCGCACACGTCTGACACGGACTCTGGGTACTCCCGACGCGCAAGGTGCCGTAACGGGTGTGAGGAACGTCATCGACGAGTTCACCATCTATGGAGAGGCAAGCGTCCGCCTGGCTCCAGGGCTCGTGGCTACCGCAGGCGGCAGGTACACCCATTCGCGCCTGGACGGGGAAGGCCTCGATGTATCGCCGCTCTTGGCGGAAAGTCTGGCTGCGGTCACCGCTTCGCGCACGGAAACGGTGTTCCTGCCTTCCGGATCGCTTGCAGCGAACTTGGCTCCGGATACGACGCTCTACGTGCGTTATCAGGAGGGTTTCCGTCCGGGTGGGCTGGCGATCGCCGGAGACTTCGTTTCTCAGTTCCGTAACGACCGGGCGGCAACCTTCGAGATCGGCGGACGGCGCGGAGATAGCGGTAGCGGTCCGTTCAACGTGGCGGCGAGCGTTGCTTATACGCGCTGGCGGGACATCCAGGCCGACTTCATCGACAGCAACGGCTTTCCCAGCACCGCCAATATTGGCGATGGCCGGATTTGGACCGCGACGCTCACCGGCGGCGTAGCGTTGAGCCCCGCACTGCGCATCGATGCCGGGCTGACCTATAATGACGGCCGCATTGACGAGCCCACCGTATTGCTGTTCGAGCGGGTCTTTCCGCTGCTCGACATCCCGAACTTCACGGGCCGCTTTGAAGACCTGCCGCCTCGGTTGCTCGAGCACATCACCGAAGTGCCAAACATCGCCAAATTTTCCGGCCGGATAGGCTTCGACTACCGCCGCCCGCTCGGCCGGGACCTCGAACTCACCGCGGCAGGCTGGGCGAACTATGTCGGCCGCTCGCGCTTGGGGGTGGGGCCTCAACTTGGCGAAGCTCAGGGTGACTATCTCGATACCGGGCTCACGGTACGCATCGGCCACGAGGCAATGGGCATCACTGTGGGCCTCACCAATCTCACCGATGAAGAAGGCAACCGTTTCGCGCTCGGAACGCCGTTCGCGATCGGTCGCGACCAGATCACTCCGCTCCGCCCCCGGACCATTCGCATCGGGCTGGACGCGGCGTTCTGATTTTTTTCTGGAGCCGCCAAGGTTCCAGCGCAGCCGCTCCGTCTCACCGGTCGACAATACGATCCGTGAGGGGACCCATGCACCGTTACCTGTTAGCCAGCACTGCCGTTCTTGCGCTCGCCGCTCCTGCCGCGGCGGAGAATATTTCGACTGCGGTAACGCAGCCGGTTCGTACGTCCACGATCAAGTCGGGCAATCCCGACTCCATCACGATCACGTCGTCCGGTTCGGTGAAGCCCTCCGGCGGGACAGCGGTGACGATGGACAGCAATCACGCGGTCACCAACCAGGGCACAATCGCGATCTCCAACGCCGACGGCGCGATCGGCATTCTCGCTAATGCCGGCACCAGCGGCGACATCGTCAACTCCGGCACGATCACCATCGACGAAACCTATACTCCGTCCGACACTGATAATGATGGGGATATTGACGGCCCCCTCGCGCTCGGTTCCAACCGCTTCGGCATCCAGACCGCGGGTGGTCATACCGGCAAGATCGTCAACAGCGGCACGATCACGGTCGAAGGCAACGACTCCGCCGCCATATGGCTGGGAGGGCCGTTGACGGGTGCCTTCACTCACGACGGGACCAGCACCGTTACCGGCAACGGCAGCGTGGGCGTTCACGCAGCCGCGATTGCGGGCAACGTGCGTCTTGCCGGGACTGTCGCGGTCAAGGGCGAGAACGCGGTCGCTGCGCGCTTTACCAGCGACGTTACCGGGGCGATGGTCGTGCAGGGCAACATCAGCGCCACCGGCTATCGCTACACCACGGCGCCCAGCAACACCGCCAACCTCGATGCCGACGATCTGCTGCAGGGCGGGCCGGCGCTGATGATCGAAGGCAGCGTCAGCGGCGGCATCGTTCTCGCTATCCCGCCGAAGGACAACAGCACGACCGATCCCGATGAAGACGACGACGGCATCGAAGATGCCAAGGAAGGCTCGGCGCTCGTCACCTCCTATGGCTCGGCTCCGGCAATGATCATTGGTGCCACCGATAGGGCCATCACCATCGGGCCGGTGGCCGGTACGGCTTCGCAGTTCGGGCTGCTGGTCGACGGCACGATTAACGGTTCGGGCGTCTACAGCGGCATCAACGCGACCGGTCTGCTGATCGGCGGTCGCGGCGGCGAGGTGACGATCGCAAACGGTATGGGTGTGGCCGGTACGATCACCGCCACCTCCAACGGAGCTAGCGCCACGGCTTTGCGGATCGGCTCCGGAGCGTCCGTGCCGCAGATCCATGTTTCAGGCACGGTAAGCGCAGCCGGGGGCAATGCTTCGACCGCCAAGGCTACGGCGGTCCAGATCGATCACGGTGCCACCGTCGGTACGATCCGCAATGCCGGCACGATCAAAGCGACCGCCTCTGGGGCGAACGGATCGGCCGCCGGCATCGTCGATCTCAGTGGTGGACTGAACCTTGTTGAGAACAGCGGCACCATTTCCGCGACCGGTGCCGAGGCAGCTTCCGGACGCAACGTCGCTATCGACCTCTCCGCAAACACAACCGGCGTGACTGTCAAGCAGACGCCAGTGGCGGCCGGCGTCGCTGCTCCGTCGATCACCGGCGACATTCATTTTGGCAGCGGCAACGACGTGTTCGAGGTGGCTGACGGTACAGTGAAGGGCGATGTTCACTTCCGTACCGGCAACAACGCAATGACCCTCACCGGCGACGCCGTTCACACCGGCCGTGTGCTATTCGGCGCAGGCGCCGACGTACTGAAGCTTGCTGGCTCGTCAAAGTTTGACGGCACGGTGGATTTCGGCGGCGGTGCCGACAGTCTGACGCTGGAGGGTAGCTCCGTGTTCTCCGGCAAGCTGCTCAATGCCGCAGCTGCCGCCGTAAATGTGACGGCCGGAACGCTCAATCTAGCTGGGTCTGTTGCGATCGGCTCGCTCAGTGTTGGTGCCGACGGCATTCTGGTCGCGACGCTCGACAAAACCGCGGGCGAGGGCACGCTCTATGACGTCGCTGGCAGCGCCACTTTCACCAAAGGTGCGACGCTAGCGCTCCGCCTTGGCGATCTGCACGATGCAGAAGGCCGTTACACCATCCTAGAGGCTGGCTCGCTGTCAGGGGTCTCCGATCTGACCACCAAGACCGACCTCATCCCGTTCATGTTCAAAGCGACCTTAGCGACAGACGCGGCTCCCAACACGATCGCGGTCAACGTTGCCAAGCGCACGGCGCAGGAACTCGGGCTCAATCGTTCGCAATCAGCGGCTTACAATGCTGTGTTCGCTGCCATCGGCAACGACGAAGACATTGAAGATGTCTTCCTCGGTATCACCAACGGCGATCATTTCCGCCATGCCGTCGGGCAGATGTTGCCGGACCATGCCGGTGGCGCTTTCGAAGGCGTCAGCCTTGGTGCCCGCAACTTCGCCCGGCAAGTCGCGGATCCGCGTAGCCCGGTGTATCTGATCGGCGGCGTCGATGTGCTGGTGAGTGCCGGTGGTTGGACCAGCGAGAAATCGGAAGGCCATACCGCCGCTTACAATCTCGGCGGCTTCGGCTTCTCTGCGGCGGGCGAGATCGACACCAGAATCGGGAGCTTCGGTGCAGGCGCGACCTGGTTCTGGAACGAGTTCGACAACGGCAACGACCAAACCCGTGTTCTCTCGGACACCTACGAACTATCCGCATATTGGCGCGGCAACTGGGGCGGTTTCAGCGCCTACGGCCGCGGCTCGATCGGTATGGTCGACTTCAGTGGCCGCCGAACCTTTACCGGAATCGTCGACGGCAAGCCGCTCGAGAAGAACGTTCGCGGGAACTGGGATGGGACGCTGCTGACCTTCGTGGGCGGGGCGTCATACGAAGGGCGGTCGGGGAGCTTCTTCTTCCGCCCGGCCGTAAGCGTCGATTACCTGAGCCTCGACGAGGATGGCTATACCGAAGCCGGAGGCGGCGAAGCGCTGGATCTGGTCGTTGGCGATCGGAAGAGTGACGAACTTGCCGTGAACGGGGGGCTGACCCTGGGCTTGGATTTCATCGGCCGCGGCGGTGGCGGTCCGCTGCTACGACCGAGCAGCGCGGGGCGCACGTGGTTTCGGGTCGAGGGCGAGGGGGGCTGGCGCGAGATCGTTGGTGGCTCGCTCGGCTCAACCACCGCTCGGTTTGAAGCCGGCACGCCGTTCACGCTCGATCCGGAGCAATCCGATAGCGGTTGGTATGCGCGGCTGCGTGCGACGGGTGGCGGCTCCCTGTTCGAACTGGGCGGCGAGCTGGGCGCGGAGGATCGACATGACAGGACGGCGTTTTCGCTCCGGGGCACGATGCGCGTAGGGTTCTAACGAAACACCCCGAAAGTCGGCAGTGGCTGCGGTGGACGGATCGTTTTCCCGACGCCCCCAACTCTGTTCATTCAGCCACCTGCCGCTTACACGCCGGAGCCTTCGGGTTCCGGCGTGTTTTCCTGCTGTTCCACATAAACATCAGCGAGCAACCGCTTCAGTTCGTTCGGATCGAGAGGCTTGTGGATTACGGGAAAGTCGGAGGCGTGCCGGCGAAGGCTCTCTTGCGGGTTACCGGTCATGATAGCCCCCCGGATTTCCGGCCAGCGTTCGCGAACGGCGGCGAGCAAGGCCATGCCGTTGAGGCCGGGCATGGAAAGATCGGTGAGGACGAATTCGGTATCCCCGGCTCCGTCATTCAGCATGGCGAGGGCCTGTTCGCCGTCTTCGGCCACTGCGACATTGAGCCCGAAATCCCGCAACTGCTCCGACACGACAAGGCGGACGCTGGGTTCGTCGTCGACGACGAGAACTGAACTCACTGCAATGGTCTCCGCCTGCTGCTGGTCGTTGAAATTGGCCGTATCGTGCAGACTGACGGCGGTGGGCAGGACCATCTCGACTTCGGTGCCCCGGCCGGCTTCGCTGGAGATGCGGAAGCGGCCTCCCGACTGCTCGACAAAACCAGCGACCATCGACAAACCCAGACCGGTGCCTTTGCCGGCGGCTTTGGTCGTGAAGAACGGTTCGGTTACCCGCTGAACTAAATCCGGGGGGATACCTTCACCATCATCACTCACACGAATGCAAAGAAATGGGCAGGCCTGGTCCCGTTCAGGGGCGAATTCCAGCTCCTCCATCGAGATCGTGATGTTGCCGCCGTCCGGCATGGCGTCGCGGGCATTGATGAGCAGATTGACCAAGGCGAGTTCGAGCTGCGCACGGTCGACGAACAAGTGCGGGCAGGGCTCCGGAAGCTGCCAATCCACCGTAACGGTGCCGCCGAGGGTGTGATCGACCAGCCCGGCGATCGTTTCGCGAAGCCGGTGCGGATCGATACTCGACGGGCTGAGCTCCTGCTTACGCGCGAAAGCCATCAGCCGGCGGACCAGCTCGGCGCCACTTTCGGCGGCATGGCGCATGTGGTCGAAGACCTTGCGCTCGCGCTCCCTGAGTTGCACCCGGCTTTCGAGCAGCCGCAAGCCGCCGAGGACAGCGGCCAACAGGTTATTGAAATCGTGGGCCACGCCGCCGGTCAGCTGGCCGAGAGCTTCGGTCTTGCGGGCTTGTACCAGCTGTTCCTGAAGCTCGTGCTGGGCGGTAACATCCATCAGCCAACCGACCCAGATCCCTTCCCGCTCGGCTGAAGGCACGCATTGATCGAGTACCCGGATGGTCGATCCGTCTGCGCGCTGCCACCGGTAGTGCGATACGGCCGAACCTTCGGTGCACGAAGCGACGCGCCGCTCGAGTTCGGCAGCTTCGGCATCCGCGATCCGATCGCACCAGCGCAGCCCGCCGCTGGTCAGGGCATGCGCATCGTCGCCGGCAATCTTGGCCACATCGCCGCCGACGAACCGGCGATGCATATGCCCCGCCTCGTCGAGCCAGCCTTCATAAAGCGCAAGCGGCAGCGTCTGCAGGATGGCCGCCTGGCGGAGCTGTGCCTGCTGCAGCTCCCGCTCCACCTCCAGGCGCTGCGTTTCAGCCTTCAGCTTCTCCTCACGCAAGGCCTGCTCGGCCTGCGCTTGGCCAGCCACCTGCTGGCGCAGCAGGAACAGGTCGACGAACACCGCCACCTTGGACTTGAGGATCACCGGATCGACCGGCTTGAACACGTAATCGACCGCCCCCATCGCGTAGCCGCGCATCAGGTGCTCGGTCTCCTTGTTGACGGCGGACAAGAAGATGATCGGGATTCGAGCGGTCTGTTGTCGCTGCCGGATGAACGCGGCGGTTTCGTAGCCGTCCATTTCAGGCATGAACACATCGAGCAGGATGACGGCGAAATCGTCCTTCAGCAGTTCCCTCAAGGCCAACTGGCCGGAGGTGACCGTGACGACATCGCCCAGTGGCTCGAGCACTTCGGAAAGGGCGAGGAGATTTCGCTCGTCGTCGTCAACGAGGAGGATCTTCGCCCGGGCCGGATCAGACACGTTCGACCTGGCTCCGCTCACGTGGCCACCTTCTCGGTTTCAGCAAACGGCGTGCCAGCAGCCCTCTTCGTCCTGCCGATCCACACCCGCAGAAGCGCCAACAGCAAGTCCATGTCCAGGGGTTTTGAGATGTAGTCCGACGCCCCTGCATCGAGGCACTTCTGCCGATCACCCTTCATCGCCTTGGCGGTGACCGCAATCAGCGGGATGTGGGCCAAGTCGGGATTGGCCCTGATCCGCTGCATCGTTTCATAGCCGTCCATCTCC
>JAJUJV010000027.1 GCA_029265155.1 Altererythrobacter sp.
GACGGCGGGTTGTCCCTGTGGCAGCCCGCCTTTTTCTTTGCGCTACTTCGGTTACTTCACTCGAGGTGCGCGTGGCCACCTGTCGAGCCGAAACCGCCGGCGCCGCGCGCCGTGTCGTCGAGTTCATCGACCTCGTGCCATGCGGCTAGCGTGACCGGCGCCAGCACAAGCTGCGCGATCCGGTCGCCGCGCGCGATGGGAAACGGCGCATCGCCGAGGTTGATGACGATCACCTTGAGCTCGCCGCGGTAATCGCTGTCGATTGTCCCCGGGGTGTTGGGCAGTGAGATACCGTGCTTCAGCGCGAGGCCCGACCGCGGCCGGACCTGGACCTCGTAACCCGGCGGGATAGCTACCGCAAAGCCGGTTGCCACCGCATGGCGGCCGCCCGCGGGTATGGTGACGTCTTCGGCCGAAACGACGTCCATGCCTGCCGCACCGTGGGTCGCATAGGCGGGCAACGCCAGTCCTGCTCCGTGCGGCAGGCGCTTAATGCACACACCAACCCGTTCAGCCATCGACCAGCGCCTTCGCGATGCGTTCGACCAACCGACGGGCGACCGCCTGCTTGCTCATCGGCTCCCAATTCTCCGTTCCGGCTTGCGTGATCAGATGCACGGTGTTGCTGTCGCCGCCCATCGTATCCTTCCCGCGGGCCGGCGAAACGTCGTTGGCCACGATCCAGTCGACGTTCTTGACCTCCCGCTTGCGAACGGCGTTGGCGATCACGTCCTCAGTCTCGGCAGCGAAGCCGATCAGCAGCCGCGGCCGCTGCGGACTTGCGGCAAGCGTGGCCAGAATGTCCGGGTTCTCGGCCAACCGTAGGCTGGGCGGCTCCGCGCCGCGCTTCTTGATCTTCTCGGCCGCGAAATCCTCGCTGCGCCAGTCCGCCACCGCAGCCACCATCACCGCAACATCCGCCGGAAGAGCGGCATTGACGGCTTGAGCCATTTCGCGCGCACTTTCCACATCGACCCGGTCGACGCCCGGCGGGGTGGCCAACGTCACCGGCCCCGATACCAGCGTGACACGCGCTCCCGCCGCTGCCGCAGCCGCGGCGATCGCATAGCCTTGCTTCCCACTCGAGCGGTTGGCGATGTAGCGCACCGGGTCGATCGGCTCATGCGTCGGTCCGGCCGTCACCAGCACGTGCTTGCCGTACAGCGGGCGGTGTTCGGGTTGAGCGTCGAATTCGGGCTGGCCCGCAAGCGGGTCGGCACCGGCATTCAGGAGCACGGAGATCTCTTGCCAGATCGCCTCCGGCTCGGGCAGCCGGCCGGGCCCATACTCGCCGCAGGCCATTGCGCCCTCGTCGGGCTCCATCACGCGGACGCCGGCCTGCCGCAGCCAGGCGACGTTGCGCTGCGTGGCAGCATGCTGCCACATCCGCACGTTCATCGCCGGAGCGGCGAGAACCGGCTTGTCGGTGGCGAGGAGCAGCGTGGTGGCAAGATCGTCGGCGAGGCCCGCCGCCATCTTGGCGAGCAGGTCCGCGGTCGCTGGGCAGATCACCACGAGGTCCGCCTGGCGGCTGAGCTGGATATGGCCGATCTCGGCTTCGTTCTTGAGGTCCCACAGCGAGGTATGGACGGGATTCTCCGACAGCGCCGCGAGGCTCATCGGCGTAACGAACTGCGCTCCGCCCTCGGTCAGCACGCACGTGACTTCGCCGCCGCCCTTGCGGATCAGGCGCACCAGCTCGCATGCCTTGTAGGCGGCGATGCCGCCGCCGACGATCAGCAGGATGCGCGGGCCGCTCATGATCCGGTGCTTCGCTCCCTATGCCGAATGTAACTGCGCCGTCCCGGCAAGACCAGCCCGGCTAACCGATCCAGCCGAGCAGAGCCGCAGCGCCGACCAGCGCTCCGCCGGCGAGCATGCTGACGACATAGCCGGGCCAGTTGCTGCCACGGCGCCGGCGGCGGCGGTTCCAGACCAGCTCGATCTCCGGCAGCGGCGGCTGATCGGGCGCGCCGCCGCGCGGCGGGTAGCGCTCCTCGATCCGCCGGATCAGCGCCGGCACGCGCAGCAGCGTCTCCGTATCCTCGCGGATCCGCTCGGCCAGCGCCGCTTCCGGCCCTAGCTCGTCGCGGATCCAGTTGCGCACAAACGGCGCCGATACGTCCCACATGTTGATTTCGGGGTGGAGCTGGCGGGCAATGCCTTCAACCATGACCATGGTCTTCTGCAGCAGCAGCAAGTGGGGCTGCGTCTGCATGTCGAAGTCCCGGGTGATCGCGAACAGCCCGTCGAGCATCATGCCCACCGACAGCTCGCTGACGGGTTTGCCGCGCATCGGCTCGCCCACCGCGCGCAGCGCCGTCGCGAATTCTTCGACCGAATGATAGCTCGGCACGTACTGCGCCTCGAAGTGAATCTCGGCGACGCGGCGATAATTGCCCGTGGTCAGGCCGTAGAGGATCTCGGCCAGCCACTGCCGTGCACGCCGGTCAATGCGCCCCATGATGCCGAAGTCGATCGCGACGATCGTGCCGTCGGGCCGCACGAACAGGTTCCCCTGGTGCATGTCGGCGTGGAAGAAGCCTGCACTGATCGCCTGGGTCAGGAATGCAATCACCAGCCGCCGGGCCAGCAGCGGCAAGTCGTGTCCCGCACCCTGCAGCGCGGCAATGTCGCCGATCTTCGCACCGTCGATCCATTCGACGGTCATGACCCGGCCGTTGGTCCGATCCCAATCGATCGACGGCACGCAGTACCCTTCGAAGCCGCGCATCGCTTCGGCCAGCTCGGACGCGGAAGCGGCCTCGCGGCGCAAGTCCAGCTCGCGATTGGTCCAGCGCTTGAAGTTGGCGATTGTCAGCCGCGGCCGCAGCCGCTTCGCTTCGCCGCCGAACGCCTCGAGATGCGCGGCGGCCCATTCGTACGTATCAATGTCTCGGACGAAACGCTCGCGGATCCCGGGACGCACGACCTTCACGGCAACGGCACGGCCGTCGGTGGTCAGGCCCTTGTGGACCTGGGCGATAGAGGCCGAGCCGATCGGAACCGGATCGATCGAGGCAAAGAACCGCTCGAGCGGGGCCTCGAAGCTGCGCTCCATCTCCGCGCGAATGGCCTCGAATGGCAACGGCGGCAGGCTGTCCTGGAGCCGCAGCAGATTGCGGGCGGCCTGCTCGCCGACGATGTCCGGCCTCGTCGCAAGCGTCTGGCCCAGCTTGATAGCGGCCGGGCCGATGTCCTGGAACGCGGCTGCGTAATCGGGAACGGCGGGCTGCCGGGTGCCAAAACGCGCGATCCGCGCCAACCGGCGCACCGGAGGCGGGGTGTTGAGATCGGCTTCGATCCCGCGCAGCGCGCCGTGCCGCGCCAGCGTGCGGCCCCACTTCAGCAGGCGCCAGATATGGGTCGAGGGGCGGGTCAGAGCTTCCACCCTGAATGGATCGCGACCAGCCCACCCAGGATCGGCTCAACCTTCGTGCGCTCGAACCCCGCCTCGCGGATCATCCGCTCGAACTCCGGCATCGTCGGGAAACGGCGGATCGATTCGATCAGGTATCGATAGCTGTCTGCGTCATGCGCGATGGCTTTGCCGATCTGCGGCACGACCTTGTGCGAATAAAAGTCGTAGGCGTCTTTGAAGCCGGGCCACTCGGTGGTCGAGAATTCCAGGCAAAAGAACCGGCCGCCGTACTTGAGGACGCGGAACGCCTCGGCCAGCGCCTTGTCGATGTGGGTCACGTTGCGGATGCCGAAGGCGATCGTGTAAGCGTCGAATGTCCGGTCCGGATAGCTGAGGCTCTCGGCATTCTGGCACGACCAGACCAGCGTATCGATGCCGCGCTTCACCGCCCGTTCCAGGCCCACGTCGAGCATGTCCTGGTTGATGTCGGCCACGGTCACTTGCGCGCCGCGTTCGGCAAGCCGGAAGGCGATGTCGCCGGTTCCGCCTGCCATGTCGAGGATCGCTTCGCCCGGTTGCGGCTTCACGCGCCGCACGAACTGATCCTTCCACAGCCGGTGCATGCCGCCCGACATGGCATCGTTCATCACATCATACTTGGCGGCGACATTGGAGAAGACTGCGCCCACGCGGCGGGTCTTCTCTTCGGCATCGACCGTCTCGTACCCGAAGGAAACGCGTTCGCTCATGCCAGCCCTCTAGCGCCCGGCATGCCGGGGCGCCAGCGCGGCAACGACAATACCGGCGAGGATCAGCACCATGCCCGCGAAATGGAACGCGTGGAGGCGCTCCCCGAGCAGCGCCGCAGCCAGGAGGGCGCCGAACAGCGGCATCATCGTGATCGCCTGCCCTGCCCGCGCCGGTCCGACGATGCCGGTCGCGTAGTTGTAGATGAAATAGGCGAGCAGCGAAGGCAGGAGCGCCACGTATAGAAACGCCGCGCCCAGTTCCGGGCTCCAGCGAATCGTCATGCCGCTGTACCACTCGAGCGCTGCAAGCGGCGCCATCGTCGCCACGCCGACCCAGAACGTCACCGCGATGAAGCTGACCGGCGCGATGTTCGGCCGCAGCCGCAGCAGCACGGTGTAGAGCGCCCAGACCACCACCGAGATCAGGATCAGCCCATCGCCCAAACCAAAGCGCAGGCGCAGCGCGGCGGTGGCGTCGGCTTCGAACACGATGACCAGGACTCCGAGAATCGAGGCGCCCACGCCCAGGCTCGGCCACAGCCCGGCGCGCACGCCGAAGAACAACCGGTCGAGCAGCATGACCAGGGCCGGCACCGCCGCCTGGAGCAGCAGCGCATTCGTCGCCGGCGTGTACCGCAGACCGGAATAGAGCAACGCGTTGAAGGCGCCGATGCCGAGCAGGCCGAGCAGCAGGATCGGCCGCCAACCGGCGCGGATCGCAGGCCAGTCGCGCCGCAGCGCGCTCCAGGCGAACGGTGCTACGGCGAGGCTCGCCCCGGCCCAGCGAATGAACGCGAGCGTGAACGGCCCGACATCGAACCGTACCGCTCGTGCGACGATCGAGTTACCGGCCCACAGCAGCATGACCAGCCCAAGCAAGGCAAAGGCACGGGCTCGGTCGCGATCGGCAAACATAACGCCGGCCCTAGAGCGGCGCCGCCGCCTTGGCGATGACATAGATGTTGGCCGGCGCTAAGCGGCAGCGATGCCGGAGCTGCCCGAAGTCGAAACCACGGTACGTGGGCTTGCCCATCACCTCGAAGGGAAACGGATCGAGCGGGTCGTGCTGAACCGTCCGGACATGCGCTTTCCCTTTCCGCCGAATCTGGTTCAAGTCGTGACCGGCGCGAGCGTGGTTGGCCTCGGCCGCCGCGCCAAGTACGGCCTGATCCACACCGATCGCGCGGCAACGATCGTGTTCCATCTCGGCATGAGCGGCCGCTGGCGCATCGACCCGGACGGAATCGGCAAGCACGACCACCTGGTGCTGGAGACCGCCGGGCACCGTTTCGCGCTGTGCGATCCGCGGCGCTTCGGCTTCGTCGATCTGGTCGACCGCGAAGCGCTCGACGCCTGGCCGGCCTTCGCTGCAATGGGTCCCGAGCCGCTCGGCCCAGGTCTGACGGTGGAGCATCTGCGCAGCGCGCTCAAAGGACGCACCGCTTCGATCAAGCTGATGCTGCTCGACCAGCGGATCGTCGCCGGGCTGGGCAACATCTATGTTTGCGAAGCGCTGTTCCGCGCGCGCATCGATCCGCGCAAGGCGGCGGGCAAGCTCAGCCGCCCGGCTCTCGATCGGCTGGTGCCGGCGATTCGGCAGGTGCTGGAGGAGGCGATCAAGCAGGGCGGATCGAGCCTGCGCGACTATGCCCGTCCCAGCGGTGAGCTCGGCTATTTCGCCAGTCGATTCGATGTCTATGACCGCGAAGGCCAGCCATGCCGTGCGCCTTGCAAAGGCACGGTCCGGCGGATCGTACAGGGCGGGCGCAGCACCTGGTTCTGCCCCAGTTGCCAGCGATGAGCTCCTGGATCAGAGTCTTCGCTGAGGCCCGGCACATCCGTCGTTTCGGTTGACGATTCGCCCCCTCGCCGCTAAGGGCGCCGCTTTCCGGCGGGAAACCGCCGCTTCCGTAATTGTTTTAGACGCTGAGTTCCGGCCGTTCGGAAACGGCCCGAGGTAAGGACAGACATGGCCAATACGCCGCAAGCCAAGAAGCGCATCCGCCGCAACGAGAAGCGCGCCGAGATCAATGGTGCCCGCATCAGCCGCATCCGCAGCTTCGTCAAGAAGGTGGAAGCCGCGCTCGAGGCCGGCGACAAGGATGCTGCGCAGTCGGCGCTGAGGACCGCTCAGCCGGAAATGGCGCGCGGCGTGGCGCGCGGCGTGCTCCACAAGAACACGGTGGCGCGCAAGATGAGCCGACTCAGCAAGCGAGTCGCCGCTCTCTGATTCGACCCCTTACGGGGTTCTTCGCAGAACGAATTTGGAACGGGCCGGCGGTTTTCCGCCGGCCCTTTTTTCGCGTCTGCGAGAGGCCTCAAGAAGCCCCTGCGGTAACTGTTGGAAATCCCGCGATTCGATTAGTTAAAATGGTCATTGTCGCGCGTTTTCAACAACTTGAACGCAGGCCTGCGGGCTTGCGGTGAGTCAAGGCGGTATATTTCATTTTTTTTAAGTTGGCGGCCTTGCGACCGGCTGGGAGCCGGCCATAACAGGCCTCGGCCGGACGGGTCGCGTCGGCCGAAAACGAACGAGACGATGAACGGGTACGCCCCGCGATTCACGAGTGGAATCGCGGGCGAGGGAACTTGCGTCCCTGCTACCCGCCCATTGGGCAGTGGTCAGGCCTTTCGGGGAAGGGGTTGGTCAGGATGATCAGGATGGGGCCGCATGCAGGCCGGGGATCGGCCAAGAGCAATGCTGCAGAGGGGGATATGGAAGATCAGGAAGCCATCGATCTAGCCGCGGACTGGGCTGACATCAGCCAGGGCCTGCGCAAGGATCTCGGCCACCAGTTATACTCCCAGTGGATTCGGCCGATTCAACTCGGCAGCTTCTGCAAGGAAACGGGTACGCTGCACCTGTTCCTGCCGACCGAGTTCTCCGCGAACTGGGTGCAGGACCGGTTTGCCGATCGCCTGTCGCTGGCGTGGAAGATCGCCCGCAGCGAAGTGCGCAACGTCAAGATCGCCGTGCACCCCGGGCGCCGCAAGATCGCGGACCTCGAGTTCCGCGGCGACGACGGGTTCGGGCATCGCGCCGCCAACGATGCCCTGCCCGGGCGCAGCCGGGGCATGGAATCGCTGGGCGAGGACGGTTTCACCTCGTCGATCGGGCTTGACCCGTCGCTGACTTTTGCGGCTTTCGTCACCGGTTCCACCAACGTGCTCGCCAAGAACGCCGCCGAGCGCATGGCGAACTCCGAGAAACCGCAGTTCTCTCCACTCTACCTCAAGGCGGCGACCGGCCAGGGCAAGACTCACCTCCTGCATGCGATCGGCCACGCCTATCTGCAAGCGCACCCGCGCGCGCGCATCTTCTACTGCAGCGCCGAGCGCTTCATGGTCGAGTTCGTCCAGGCGCTGAAGTCGAACGAAATGATCGAGTTCAAGGCGCGGCTGCGCGGCTTCGATCTGCTGCTGGTGGACGATATCCAGTTCATCATCGGCAAAGCCAGCGCCCAGGAAGAGCTGCTCTATACGATCGACGCGCTGCTGGCCGAAGGCAAGCGGCTGGTTTTCGCCGCCGACCGCGCGCCGCAAGCGCTCGACGGGGTCGAGCCGCGGCTGCTGTCGCGGCTGTCGATGGGTCTCGTCGCCGATATCCAGCCCGCCGACATCGAGCTGCGCCGTGCGATCCTGCATTCGAAGCTCACCCGCTTCGCGCCGCTCGACGTGCCGGAGGACGTGATCGAATTCCTCGCGCGCACCATCAACCGCAACGTCCGCGAACTGGTTGGCGGGCTCAACAAGCTGATCGCCTATGCCCAGCTGACGGGCCAGGAAGTTTCGTTGCAGCTTGCCGAGGAGCAGCTCACCGACATCCTCTCAGCCAACCGCCGCCGCATCACCATCGACGAGATCCAGCGCACGGTGTGCCAGTTCTACCGCATCGATCGCGCCGAGATGTCGAGCAAGCGCCGCGCCCGCGCGGTGGTCCGGCCGCGGCAAGTAGCGATGTACCTCGCCAAAGTGCTGACCCCGCGCTCCTATCCCGAGATCGGGCGCAAGTTCGGCGGCCGCGACCACTCGACCGTGATCCACGCGGTGCGATTGATCGAGGACCTGCGGCAGCGCGACGCCGACATGGACGGCGACGTCCGCAGCCTGCTGCGTCAGCTGGAGAGCTAAAGAGGAAAGAAGCTAGATCAGCGTCGGCCGGCCCGAGAGCCGGCTGCGCAGATCGTGCATCTTGACCTGCGCCAGGGCGGCTTCGGGATCGGCGGCCCCCAGCACATCCCCGAGTTCCTCGATCACCATCGCGGCGATGTCGAACTCTTGCAGCGCGCGCTCGTGGCGCGTGAGGATGTCGATGTCGTCAGTGAGCGCCTCGCTCACCGCATCCAGCGCGATCTTCACGCGCGCCAGCTCGGCCGCAATGCGCTGAGCCACCGTTTCGCTGGAAGCTGGCTCGGGCGCTCCGGTCGTGTGTTCAGGCAACACGGCTCCGCCGCGAATGGCGGCCTGGATCTTGTCGATTCGCATCTGCCCAAGGCTGGTCGGATGGGCCGTGCTGCGCACGCCGGCGATCCAGTCGTCGACGGCAACGGTACTCGCCAACCGAAGCCCGCAGCGGCCGCCGCGGTTCCAGATGACCGTTCCGGCAACAGACAGTTCGAGCCGGTTGAGCGTCAGCGTCGATCCGGCGTCCGGCAGCGCGGGGCCGTCGATCATGGCTCCGGCTTCCGACAGGTTCCGGATGCGCACCGGCGCCGAGACCGGACCTGCGGCAATCGTCGCGGCGAGCATGACGTTCTTGCGCGGCTGTCTGGGCCTCAGGCCCGCAGGTGTCTTCGTCGATGTGCCAGTTGATCCAAGCACTTGCGTTCCTCGAAGCCTACCCCTGCATCGGGTCTGCTTACCGCGATGGACTCAAGAATTGGTAACCATCCGGGCAGCCCCTCTCGGCCTCGCCCGCCGCCGCGAATATGCTAAACGCCAGCCATGACGTTCTCTTCCGACCGCCTCGACCGTTTCGCCCGGCACATCGTCCTTCCCGAGATCGGCGGCGCTGGGCAGGCCGCGCTGGCCGAGGCCAAGGTCGTGCTCGTCGGACTAGGCGGGATCGGCTCGCCGGCGCTGCAGTACCTCGCCGGCGCCGGCATAGGCTCCCTGGTGCTGGTGGATCAGGATACGGTGGCTCCCAGCAACCTGCAGCGCCAGACCATCTACCGAGAGGACGACATCGGCCACCGCAAGACGGAGCTCGCCGAAGTGTGGGTGCGCGAGTTCGATCCGGCTATCGACGTGCGCTGGATATACGAGCGGATTACCGCGGAAACCGCGGGAACGGTGGTCGCGGGTGCCGATCTGGTGCTGGACGGGTGCGACAATTTTGCGACCCGGCTCGCCGTGTCCGATGCTTGCGTGGCAACGCGGGTGCCGCTGCTGTCCGCTGCAATCGGCCGTTTCCAAGGCCAGGTCGGCGCCTTCTCCGGGCACTTGCCGGATCAGCCCTGCTATCGCTGCTATGTCGGCGACGCGTTCGATGCCGACGACTGCGACACTTGTGCGGAAGACGGCGTGCTGGGAGCCATGGCGGGATGGACGGGGACGTTCGCCGCGCTCCAGGCGATCCGCGTGCTCGTTGCGGCGACCGGCGGCATGGGCGATCCGCAATGGGGCAAGCTGCACCTGCTCGATGGCCTCAAGCCCGGTATGCGCACGCTCAACATCGCCAAGGACCCGGGCTGCCGGGCCTGCGGTTCAAGCGGCTAGGATTTCTTCGACCCAGCGCGGCACGAGTTCGCTCGCAGGCCCGAGCCGCGTTTCGTCGAACCATTGCGATCCCTGGCTGCGCTCCAAGTTGAGCTCCAGCGTCCGGACGCGGTGGCTTCGGGCTTCCTGCACGAACCCAGCGGCCGGATAGACCGCGCCCGAGGTGCCGATCGAAACGAACAGGTCGGCTACACCCAGCGCGCGGTATATCTCGTCCATCCGGTAGGGCATTTCGCCGAACCAGACGATGTCCGGCCGGAGCGCCGCGGCGCCGCAGGCGGGGCATGGCGGTGCGTCGCGCAGCGGGCCGGTCCAGCGATGGCGGGCATCGCAGGCGGTGCACCAGGCGGAGAGCGCTTCCCCGTGCATGTGGAGGACGCGGCGAGCGCCGGCGCGTTCGTGCAGGTCGTCGATGTTCTGAGTGACGATCAGCAGCTTGCCCTTCCACTCGGCATCGAGCCGGGCCAGCGCGTGGTGCGCAGCGTTGGGTTCGGCGGCCATCACGTTGATGCGGCGCTCGTCGTAGAAGCGCTGCACCAGCTCCGGATCGCGACGGAAGGCCTGCGGCGTGGCGACGTCCTCTACCCGGCAATCCTCCCACAGCCCATCCTCGGCGCGAAAAGTCCTGAGGCCGCTTTCAGCGCTGATCCCCGCGCCGGTGAGGATGACGATGTTGCGGATGTGGTCCATTGACCGCATGAAGCACGTCGCTACGGGATAGAGCAATGGCACGTATCGGTATCATCGGCAGCGAGGGGCGCATGGGGCAGGCACTAGCCCGCGCCATCGAGGCGGCCGGACACGAGAATGCCGGCGGCGTCGACAAGGGCGCGGACGTGGCCAGCCTCGCCGACCGAAGCGACGCGCTGGTCGACTTCTCCGCTCCGGCCGCGCTGGAAGGCAACCTTCATGCCGCGGTCGGCGCGGGCATTCCGATCCTGGTAGGCACGACCGGACTCGAAGAACGCCACCACGCGGCGATCGATTCCGCTGCGCTGGCGATCCCTGTGCTGCAGACCGGCAATACCTCGCTCGGCGTGACTTTGCTCGCGCACCTGGTGCGTGAAGCCGCCGCGCGGCTGAGCGACGAATGGGATATCGAGATCGTCGAGATGCACCATCGGATGAAAGTCGATGCGCCGTCCGGCACCGCGCTTCTGCTCGGCGAAGCGGCCGCCGCGGGGCGCGAAATCGACCTCTCAGCCCATAGCGAGCGTGGCCGCGACGGCCATACAGGCGCCCGCGCCCCCGGCGCGATCGGCTTTGCGGCGCTGCGCGGCGGCACCGTCGCCGGAGAGCACAGCGTGATCCTGGCGGGGGAGCATGAGCGGCTAACCCTGTCGCACAGCGCCGAAGACCGGATGATTTTCGCTCACGGCGCGGTGCGCGGCGCCGCCTGGCTAATCGGTCGCCCGGTTGGCCGCTACACGATGCCTCAGGTCCTGGGACTTTGAAGCACGAGGCGATTTTCGAGTTCTTCCGTCGTCTCGCCGAAGACAATCCGGCTCCCGAAACGGAACTTGAATACGGCAACGTCTATCAGCTCCTGGTCGCGGTCGTCCTCTCCGCGCAAGCCACGGACGTCGGCGTCAACAAGGCCACCCGGCGCCTGTTCGCCGAGGTGAAGACGCCCGAGCAGATGATCGCGCTCGGCGAGGACGGCTTGAAGGAGCACATCAAGACAATCGGCCTGTTCAACTCCAAGGCCAAGAACGTGATCGCCCTTTCAGAAAGACTCATGGCCGAACATGGCGGCGAGGTGCCGGCTGATCGGGACATCTTGGTCACGCTACCAGGCGTCGGCCGCAAGACCGCAAACGTGGTGATGAACTGCGCGTTCGGCGAAGAGACGTTCGCGGTCGATACGCACGTGTTCCGCGTCTCGAACCGCACCGGCCTTGCTCGCGGCAAGACCCCGGACCATGTCGAGGCGAAGCTGGAGAAGCGCGTGCCGCAGCCTTTCCGCCGCCACGCGCATCACTGGCTTATCCTGCACGGCCGCTACACCTGCAAGGCGCGCCTTCCCGAATGCTGGCGCTGCCCGGTGGTCGATCTCTGCGCTTACCGGAACAAGGTGCTCGAAAAGCCCGTTGGCAAAGGCCGACGCGCAACGTCTCCGTCATAGGCACGACGCGAAGGGCGTCGGCAAGGAGATGGAACGATGACCAAATGCCTGCTCTTGTCCTTTTTGACGGTGGCAGCCCTGCCGCTCGGTGCCTGCACTGCCGAAGTCGACCGGGAGCAGCAGGTCCGCGCCCCGGCCGTGCAGGTCTTGGGGGCCGCGGTGAACTGCGTCCAGACCAGCCGCATCCGCGATACCGTCGTGCATGACGACTACACGATCGATTTCCGGATGCTCGGCGGTGAAGTCTATCGCAACACGCTGCCGGGGCGATGCCCGGGCCTAGGGTTTGAAGAGCGCTTCGCTTATCAGACCACCACCGGCCAGCTTTGCTCCGTCGACACGATCACCGTGCTGCAATCGGGCGGCGCGCCGCGCGGTCCAACTTGCGGACTCGGGCAGTTCGTACCGGTGCGCTACGCCGAGACGGATGGCTGATCCACTTCGTCGCCGCTCACCGCGCTGATCACCTGGGCCGCGACGAGATCGCCCACCACGTTCAACGTCGTGCGGCACATGTCGAGGAAGCGGTCCACGCCGAGAATCAGCCCGATGCCTTCGGGCGGCACGCCGACGCCGTTCAGGATCAGCGCGATCACCGGCAACGAGCCGCCGGGCACCCCGGCCGTCCCAATACCCGCAAGAATGCACACCAGCATCACGAAGAGTTGATCGCCAAGGGTCAAGTCGACGCCGAAGAACTGCGCCAGGAACAGCACCGTCACGCCTTCGAACATCGCCGTGCCGTTCTGGTTGGCGGTGGCGCCGATGGTCAGAACGAAGCGGGCGATCTTCGGCGGCAGGCGCAACTGGCTGTCCGCGACCCGCAGCGTCGTCGGCAACGTTGCGTTGGAGCTGGCGGTGGCGAACGCCATCACGCTCGCCTCACGGGTCTCGCGGAAGAACGCGAGCGGGCTCTTGCGGCCGATCACCCGCAGCAGCGCAGGGAAGACGCCGAACATCTGGATGCCGAGCGCCAGCAGCACGACCCCGACAAACGCGGCCAACTTGAACAGCAGATCCCAGCCGAACTGCGCCGACAGGTTGAACATAAAACAGAAGATGGCGATCGGGGCGAGTTGGATGACGAGGCCGATCAGCTTCATCGCCACTTCGAACAGGCCTTCGATGGTGTCCTTGAGCTGCGCGGTGCGGGGGGTCTGAACCAGAAGCAGCCCGACCCCGAAGGCTAACGCGAAGAACATCACCGCCAGGATGTCGTTGTTGCTCATCGCCTGGACGACGTTGCTGGGGACGATCGCCACCAGCGCGTTCATTCCGGCCTCGCTCTCGGCTGAAGCCTGGATGATGCTTCGGGCGCCTTCTCCGCCTTGCGCCAACAACTCACGCGCGGCCGCCGGATCGACCCCATCGCCCGGACGCAGCAGGTTCACCACTGCCAGCGAGATCGCCACCGCAATGCTGGAGACGATCACGGTATAGCCTAAAGTCAGCAGGCCGATCCGCCTGAGCGTGCGGACTTCTCCCATTTCCGAGATGCCGACGACCAGAGCTGCAAAGAGCAGGGGCAGCACCAGCATGAACAGCAGGCGCAGGAAAATCTGGCCGATAGGGCCGGTGACGTACGCCACGAGCCAGTCGACCCACACTGCGTCTCCCCCGACGGTATAGGCAATCAGCCCCAGCGCGAGGCCGGAAAGGAAACCGATCAGGATGCGCCACTGCAGCCGTCCATGGCCGATCGGCGCCGCCTGCCGGGCGATGTCTTCGGCGTCGCTGCTCATGCCTGGGCTCCGGTCAGGGCCGCCAGCGCGATGCGGCGGTAGATGCGGGTGAGCGTCTTCAGGTCCTCCACGGCCACCGCCTCATCCGCTTTGTGCATCGTCGCGTTGACAAGGCCGAACTCGATGACCGGGCACAGCTCCTTCAGGAACCGCGCATCGGACGTGCCTCCGCTGGTCGACGCTTCGGGGCGAATGCCCGTTTCCGCCTCGACGGCATCGGCGACGATGGTGGAAAACGCGCCGGGCGGCGTCAGGAACGGCTCTCCGGAAACGATCGGCAGCGCGGTGCCGCCATGCCGCATCGCGATTTCGCCGACGCGCTCGCTCAGGCTCGCACCACTGTGCAAGTCGTTGAAGCGTATCGAGATGCGCGCCTTGGCCCGTTCCGGGATCACGTTGTGCGCAGGGTTGCCAACCTCGAGGTCGGTGATCTCGAGATTGGAGGGTTGGAACCAATCGGTTCCCTCATCGAGCACCAGCGCATCAAGCTCGGCCAGCATCGCCACCAGGCGCGGGATCGGATTGTCGGCAAGATGCGGGTAGGCCACGTGCCCTTGCGTTCCTTCGACTTCGAGGAAGATGTTCACTGAGCCGCGTCGGCCGATCTTCATCATGTCGCCGAGCCGATCGACCGAAGTCGGCTCGCCCACCAGGCACAGGTCGGGAATCTCGCCGCGTTCGCGCATCAGCGAAATCAGCGCCCGGGTGCCGTGGACGGCCGGGCCTTCCTCGTCGCCGGTGATGACGAAGCTGATCGTACCCGCCTCGCCCGGCACCGTCTCCACCGCAGCGACCATTGCTGCGACGGCACCCTTCATGTCCACCGCGCCGCGGCCGTAGAGCAAGTCGCCCCCTGGTTCAGAGCGCCGCTCGGCCGCGAACGGAGGGCTGGTCCAGCCGCCGCCCGGCGGCACGACATCGACATGGCCGGCGAACGCGAAATGCTTCGATCCCGGCGCCCCCCGGCGGATGGCGAACAGGTTCTCCACCGGACCCTCCGGGGGATCACCCGCGACGAAGCGGTGCACTTCGAACCCGGCCGATTCGAGCACCGCTTGCAGCGCATCGAACACCGGCCCGCGGGCCGGCGTGACGCTTTCGCAGCCGATCAACCGTTCGGCGAGGTCGACAACGCTCACAGGCTCAGGCGACCTCGAACTGCTCAATCACCCACTGCTCGTCGACCGCCTCCTGGATCCATTCCTGCATCCATGGATGTTCCCACACGGCCTGCATGTATGCCTGCGCGAACCCCGGCACGCCCACGCCATAAGTCATGAAACGGGTGACGACCGGCGCGTAGAAGATGTCGGCGGCGCTGAAGGTTCCGAACAGGAACGGCCCGCCCTTGCCGAAACGCGCGCGCGCCTCGGCCCACAGCCCGAGGATACGGACGATGTCGGCGCGGGCCTCGTCCGTCAGATCGACCGCAATCCGTTTGCGGATGTTCATCGGGAACAGCCGCCGCAGCGCCAGGTACGAACTGTGCATCTCCGCGACCATGGCCCGGGCCATGCCGCGTGCCGCATCGTCCTTCGGCCAGAACCGGTCGCGCCCTACTTTGTCGGCGAGGTATTCGAGAATCGCCAGCGAATCCCAGACCACCACATCGCCGTCCCACAGCACCGGGACCTTGCCGGCCGACGGTGCGAACTCGCCATCCTGGCGCTTGGTCGCTTGCCAGTCGTCACCATCGATATGGACTGTGAGCGCCTCGAACGACAGGCCGGACTGCTTGGCAGCAAGCCAGCCGCGTAAAGACCAGCTCGAATAGTTCCTGTTGCCGATGATCAGCTTCACGCGTTCGTCCCTGTTCGCCGCTGCGTCGTTGACTAGGCGTTCAGGCAATATGTGTCGAGGGTGAACGGACTCACGGCGCGGTATAGCCGCCGTCCACCAGGTGATAGCTGCCGGTGATGAACGACGCGCGCTCGGAGAGCAGGAACAGTGTCAGCTCGGCCACCTCCTCGGACGTGCCAAGGCGGCCCACCGGGTGCATTCCGATCAGCGCCGCCCGCGTGTCGTCGTCCAGCGCCTTCAGCAACGGCGTATCGATGTAGCCCGGCCCGACCGAGTTGATCCGAATGCCGCTCGCCGCGTACTCGAGCGCTGCCGACTTGGTCAGTCCCAACACGCCGTGCTTGGCCGCTACGTAAGCGGCCGAGTTCGCTGTGCCGACCGAGCCCAGAATCGAGGCCATGTTGACGATCGCCCCACCCCCGGCGCGTTCCATCGCCGGGATTTGGTACTTCATGCCGTAGAACACGCCGTTGAGGTTGATGTCGATGACCCGCCGCCAGGCATCGATGTCGTAATCGGCGACGCGCTCGAGATCACCGCCGATCCCCGCATTGTTGACCGCCAGATGCAACGCGCCGAACCGCTCCTCCGCCAGCCTCACCGCCTCCTCGGCGGCTTCGGGCGAGGCCACATCGTGCTTCATCGCCGCTGCCTGCCCGCCAGCCTCTTCGATGGCCTCGACGACACGCTGCGCAGCCGCTTCATCGACGTCGGTGGCGACGACGTGCGCGCCCTGCCGTGCGAGACCGAGCGCCACTGCCGCGCCGATCCCCGAGCCGGCCCCAGTTACGATTGCCGCCTTGCCTTGGAACTCACTCATCGCAGCTGCCTCCGTCAGGTTCGTCTCTGTGACGAATGGTGCGCTCCCGGATGGGTTCCGCCTGCTGTCGGAACCGGCAAGGCTCCCGGCGGCTTTGTTGGTGATGATTAAAACTTGGCCCTCTACTCTCTGGATCGTCCGCCACGGCCAGAGCGCCGGCAACGTCGCGCGCGACGAAGCTCAGGCACAAGGCTCGCATCGGATTGCGCTGCAGTCTCGCGATGTGGACGTGCCGCTGTCGGAGCTGGGGCGGGAACAAGCCGCCTCGCTGGGGAAGTGGTTCGCCCGGCGGCCCGACCGACCCGACGTGCTGCTTGCCTCCCCTTATGTCCGTGCACGGCAGACCGCGGAGATCTTCCGCGAAAGCGGCGGCTGCGACCCGCATGAGCGCATCTGCTTCGACGAACGGCTACGCGAAAAGGAGTTCGGCGTCCTCGACGGGCTCACCACGGGCGGCGTCGCCTATTTCGAGCCCCAGCAGGCCGAGTTCCGCAAGCTGCTCGGTAAGTTCTACCACCGCCCGCCGGGCGGCGAGAGCTGGTGCGACGTGATCCTGCGGCTACGCTCGCTGCTCGATACCATTTCGCTGCACTACGGCGACCGGCGCGTGCTGATCGTCGCACACCAGGTCGTGGTGCTGTGCCTGCGCTACATCATCGAAGGGCTGAGCGAGGAAGAAATCCTGGCGATCGACCGCGAAGGAGACGTCAGCAACTGCGGCGTTACCGAGTACCGCTTCGACCCCGCGGCGGGGAAGGACGGCGGTTTAAAGCTGACCGCCTACAACGTTACCGCCCCGCTCGATGCGGAGCAGACACCGGTGACCGATGCACCGGACGCGATGATCGCCGCCCGTGGTTAGACGACCGCGTCCCCGAGGATGGCGGCGCGCAGCTCGGGAATGCCCATGCCCTTCTCTGCACTCGTCACGTGAACCTGCGGGTAGGCGGCCACATGCTTGCGCGCCTGCGCCTCGACCGCGGCGAGAGTTGCCGCAAGCTCGCTCGCTTTCACCTTGTCTGCCTTGGTCAGCACCAAGCGATAGCCGACCGCCGCCTCGTCCAGCATCTTCATCATGTCCTCGTCGGGCGGTTTGATGCCGTGGCGGCTGTCGATCAGCACCAGCGTGCGGCGCAGAGACTGGCGGCCGCGCAGAAAGTCTCGCACCAGCCGGCGCCACCGCTCGACGACTTTGACCGGCGCCTTGGCAAAGCCGTAACCCGGCATGTCCACCAGCCGCAGCCGCGTCGGCTGCCCCACTTCGAAGAAGTTGAGTTCCTGCGTCCGGCCGGGGGTTACCGAAGCGCGGGCTATCGCCTTGCGCCCGGTGACGGCGTTGATCAGCGAGCTCTTGCCAACGTTCGAACGGCCGGCGAAGGCGACCTCCGGAAAGTCGCCATCGGGCAGGAAGTCGAGCGAAGGGGCCGAGAGCAGGAACTCGACCCGGCCGGCGAACAGACGGCGCGCTTCTTCGACCAGCGGGTCGGGCTCGCTCACCCTTTTTCCTTCTCGCGCTCGGCTGCCTTGGCCTTATCAGCGGCCTCCTTCTCAGCTTGCGCCTTGAGCTGCGGGTGCTTCGAATAGAGATACTTCTGCTGTGCCAGCGTCAGGATGTTCGAAGTGATCCAGTACAGCAGCAGACCGGCCGCAAACGGCGCCATGACGAACATCAGCATCCACGGCATGATCATGAAGACCTGCTGCTGGATCGGGTCCATCGGCGCGGGATTGAGCTTGAACTGCAGCCACATCGTCAGGCCGAGCAGGACGGCGAGGACGCCGATTGCCAGGAAGCTCGGCGGCGTGAACGGCAGCAGGCCGAACAAGTTGAGGATCGTGGCCGGGTCTTGTGCGGAGAGGTCCTTGATCCACAGCACGAACGGCTTGTGGCGCATCTCAATCGCGATCAGCAACACCTTGTAGAGCGCGAAGAAGATCGGGATCTGCAGGAAGATCGGCAGACAGCCGGCAAGCGGATTGACCTTCTCTTCCTTGTAGAGCTTGGCCATCTCCTGCTGCAGGCGCGGCTTGTCGTCCTTGTAGCGATCCTGCAGCGCTTTCATCTTCGGCTGCACGGCGCGCATCTGCGCCATCGAGGCGAACTGCTTCTGCGCTATCGGGAACAGCACCGCGCGCACGACGACCGTCAGCAGGATGATCGCCACGCCGAAGTTCTGCGTCAGATCGTACAACTGCTTCAGCAGCCAGAAGATCGGGTACATGAACCAGCGGAACCAGCCCCAGTCGATCGCCAGGCCGAAGTTGGAGACGCCAGCCTCTTCGTAGTGATCGAGAACGGTGCTTTCCTTGGCACCGGCAAATAGCCGCGTGGTCTGCGTTACCTGCCGGCCGGCGGGTACCGTCACCGGATCGTAGAGCAGGTCCGCGCGATAGAACCGGTTACCCAGCGCGCGGAAGTTGCCTTCCGCCCGCGCCGCATCGTCCGGTATCAGCGCGGAAAGCCAATAGATGTCGGTAAAGCCTATCCAGCCGGTAGTCCCCGGCGCGACAGGCCCTTCATCGTCGACGTCGTCGTAATCCCAGTCGAAGTTCACCGCGCCGGCGAACAGACCGATCGGCCCTGAGTGAACGTTGAAGGTATCGTCATCCGCGGTGCGGCTGGTGCGGTTGATGAAGGCGTAGGGACGCAGCGCAATCGATCCCGGGCCGGTGTTGGCAACCGTCTGATCGACCGTGACCATGTAGAATTCATCGACGGCGAAGCGCAGCGTGAAGAGCTGGCCTTCCCCGTTGTCCCACGTCAGCGTTACCGGACGATCGGGCGCCAGCGGGCCGCCATCGGTCTGCCACACGGTCTGAGCATCGGGCAGCCGTACGCCTTCGCCGACCCAGCCGAACTGGGCAAACTGCTGCGCCGGGGTGCCGTCGGGCGAGAACAGGCGCACCGGCCCGCTGTCTTCGTCCACCGTCTGGCGATGCGACTTGAGCACGATGTCATCGACCCGCGCTCCGACCGGGTTGATCGAGCCGGCAACTTCGGGGGCATCGATGGCGATCCGCTCCCCGCTCGCCAGCGCGGTGGCGAGATCGCGCCGTTGCGCCGCGACCGCGGCCGCGCCTCCCTCGATCGCAACCTGCTGCGTGGGGGTATCCGCCTGCGTGGTGACCCGCTCGCTCGGAGCCGGTTGCGGATAGAGCTGTCCCATCACAAGGTCGAAGCCGAGCATCAGTGCCAGGCACAGCACGACGGCGACGATAATGTTGCGCTGGTTATCCAAGATCGATCCTACGTGAGATTAGCGTGCACGGCCTTCAAGGCACCGGGTCGTAGCCATGTCCCCCCCATGGGTGGCAGCGCATTAGCCGCTTGCCCGCGATCCATCCACCCTTGATCGCCCCGTGTTTCTGCAACGCCTCGATCGCGTACTCGCTGCACGAGGGTTGATAACGGCAAGTCGGCGGAAGCACCCGCGAGGGGCCGAGCTGCCATGCGCGCGCGACGAGGATGAGCAGACGCTTCACTTGCGGCGAGGTCCCCGGTGGCGGGGCGGATCGCCCTTGCCCGCGGCGGCACGCGCCAGGGCGACATCCAGTTCCTCGCGCAACTTGGCGAACTCGCGCTCGATCCCGCCTTCGCGGCCGATCAGGACATGATCGTGATCCGGCAGCCCTGCCTTGCGCAGCGCCGCGCGAAGCAGTTCGCGGAACCGTCGCTTCATGCGGTTGCGGACGACCGCGTTGCCGATCTTCTTGGTGACGGTGACACCGTAGCGCTTGCCCAGCCCGCCATTGGGATGCGCCAAAAGCACGAAACCGGGGCGCGCGACACGCAAGCCCCGGTTGGCGGCAACGAAATCCGCGCGGCGCTTGATGACCGCGACGGGAGGAGAGCTGTCGCTCAGCTCAGGCGCTGAGCTTCTTGCGGCCACGCGCGCGGCGGGCACGCAGCACCTTGCGGCCGCCCGGAGTCGCCTTGCGGGCGAAGAACCCGTGCCGGCGCGCGCGGACGAGGTTGCTCGGCTGAAAAGTGCGCTTCATCGTCGTAATCCTGAAATCAACAAAAAGGGCCGCCGGCAGAGGCGGCCTGTCAGGGCGCGCGGTTAGGGGAGCGGCCGGCCCGAGTCAAGGTGCGGCCGGAAGCGCCAGGACGGATGCATCCCCGCTCGACATGGCGGCGCGCAACGGTATCAAATCGCATGGGGGGTTCTGCATGGTCGCATTGGTTTCGACGGTGGCCTATCTCGGTCTGGAGGCGCGGGCGGTCGAAGTCCAGTGCCAGATCGCAGCCGGAATGCCGCGCTTCATGATCGTCGGCCTTCCCGACAAAGCGGTGGGCGAAAGCCGCGAACGCGTCCAGGCTGCGCTCGCTGCAATGGGCCTGTCGTTGCCGCCCAAGCGCATAACCATCAATCTCTCCCCGGCTGACCTTCCGAAAGAAGGCAGCCACTATGACCTGCCCATTGCCCTCGCGCTGCTTGCGGCAATGGGGGTGACCGATGCCGAGCAACTGACCGATTGGATTGCCGTTGGCGAGCTCGCCCTCGACGGGCGTGTGGCCGCCTCACCCGGCGTCCTGCTTGCCGCGCTGCACGCCAGCGAGCAGGGCAAGGGGCTGATCTGCCCGGCGGCGCAAGGCGCCGAAGCTCGCTGGGCGAGCGGCGTTCCGATCATCGCGGCGCCCGGCGTGGTCGCGTTGCTCAACCATTTGAAAGGGGTGCAGCGCCTTCCCGACCCCCAGCCCGGCGAAGTCGAGGAGCCCGGTCTCGGCCCTGACCTCAAGCAAGTGAAGGGACAGGAAACGGCAAAGCGCGCGCTCGAGATAGCGGCGGCCGGCGGGCACAACCTGCTGATGATCGGTCCTCCTGGCGCGGGCAAGAGCCTGTTCGCCAGCTGTCTGCCCGGCATCCTGCCCGAGCTGGCGCCCGCAGAAGCGCTCGAAGTCAGCATGGTTGCTTCGGTTGCCGGCGCGCTCGAAGGCGGCCGGATCAGCCGCACGCGCCCGTTCCGCGCCCCGCATCATTCGGCGTCTATGGCGGCGCTCACCGGCGGCGGCTTGCGCGTGCGACCCGGCGAGGTCAGCCTCGCCCATCTCGGCGTGCTGTTCCTCGACGAACTGCCGGAGTTCCA
>JAJUJV010000164.1 GCA_029265155.1 Altererythrobacter sp.
CCAGCGCGGAGTGACGTTACCCAAGCTCTAAACCGGCACGGATCGGCGCGTCGCGCGTTGAAAGGGCGCGCGGCAGGACGGGCCGACGCGGGGAGAGAGCGAGATGTCCTTGATCGCTGCAGTCATCGGCCGGCTGTTGCTGGCCCTGTTGTTCATCGTCGCCGGGCTGCAGAAGATCGTCAACTCCGCCGCGGTTGCCCCGATGTTCGTGGAAGCCAACCTGCCGACCAGCTTGATCGTGCCGATCGGCATCTTCGAGCTTGTCGCAGGCATCTTGCTCGCCATCGGTCTGATGACCCGGCTCGTCTCGTTCCTGCTCTTCCTGTGGGTGCTGCTCGAGATCTTCTTCTTCTACAACCAGTTCACCGATCCGGTCGAAGGCACGATGGCGCTCCTGCTCGCCGCCGTGGCGGGCGGGCTCCTGATGGTATTCGCTTATGGCCAGATGCGCGGCAGCTACGACTACATGCGCGAGCGGCGCCGGACGTACGAAGCCGAATTGCGGGCCGCCCGCGCCGAAGGCCGAGCCGAGGGCGCGACAACCGCGCCGCGGGTCGTTACCACTGACGTGGATGGCGACGGCATACCGGAGGCGAGGCCGCGTCGCCGCTGGTTCTGAGCGCCTCGGGAGGGAATGAATGTCGGAAATCACGGTGCTGCTCCAGCGGATCGAAGAACTCGAGCGGCGGGCGCAACAAGCGGAAGATTACCGCGAGCTGGTGAACCTCCAGGGAGCCTATGGCTACTATGTCGACAAGGGCCTGTGGGACAAAGCGGCTGATCTGTTCGCGACGGACGGAACGCTCGAGATCGCAGGGCGCGGAGTTTACGTCGGGCGGGAGCGGGTGCGCGAATATCTCCACCGGTTGCCCGCCTACGGCTACGGGGTGATCTTCAACCACATGCAGCTCCAGCCGGTGCTGCATATCGACAGCGAGGCGGGCACGGCGAAAGGTCGCTGGCGCACGCTGATGATGGTCGGCTTCCTCGGCAAGGAAGGCCGCTGGGGCGAAGCGACTTACGAGAACGGCTACGTCCGTGAGGACGGCAAGTGGCGCATCGCCTCGCTACACGGCATCATCAACTTCTACGCCGAGTACGACGAAGGCTGGCACAAGGGCGGCGTGCCGCTGCTGCGCTCCACAGCGGGAATCGAGCCCGATCGGCCGCAGAGCTTCGAGTACGAGGCGTTCCCGGAGCCGGTCATCGCCCCGTTCCACTACGATGAGCCCTAAAGGCTCAGCTTCACGCTCAGCTTCACATTGCGACCGGCCAGCGGGACGAAGTCCTTGGTAAAGCTGGCGTGCCGGCGGCCCTCGGCGTCGAACAGGTTGTTGGCCTGGAGCATCACGGTAAGGTTGTCGTCTCCGCGTAGCGGCTTCCATGCCGCCGAGAGGTTGACGTGGGCGAAGCTGCCGGTCGGCGTTTCCAGCGGTGCCACTCGGCTCTGGCTGTCGAACCATTGGACTTCCGCGCGTAGATCGAGCGGATCCGACTGAGCCTCGAGTGCGCCGAGCAGGCTGAGCGGCGGGATGCGCGGCACGGGGTCCCCGTCCGCCAGAGTGGCGCGGACATAGTCGCCCTGCACGTCTCCGACCAGGCGGAAGCCGCCGAGTCGCGTGAGCGGGAAACTCGCCTCTGCTTCGATGCCGAAGTAATCGGCGCCTTGTTGCTGCTGCCGATAGACCGGCAACTCGTCGATCTCCGCTCCGGTCGCGTGAAGATAGACGAAGTCGTCGAACCAGGTGCCGTAGATCGAGAGCCCGAGATCGGCTCCGCCGAGACTCGCGCGGGCGTAGCCTTCAAGGCCCCAGGCCGTTTCCTGCCGCAGCTCCGGATTGCCGACTTCGTACTGCTGCGTGGCGATATGCGGGCCGTCGGCGAACAGCTCTTCTGCGGAAGGAGCCCGCGCTGCCCGGGATCCGTTGAGGCCGAGGCGCAAGCCAGGCATCGGGCTCCAGGCGAGGCCTAGCGCCCCGGAGAACGTATCGAAACGCCGCGCGACCCCCAGTGTTTCCGCTTCCAGTTCGCTGCGTTCGAAGCGTGCTCCCAGCTCCACTTCGAACGGATCGAAGTCGACCTCCTGCAGCGTGAACAGCGCGAAGCTTTCGGTCGTGTTCGGCGCCACGAAAGCTTCCGCTCCTTCGGCGACGAAGTCGCGAAACAGGTACTGCCCGCCAATCGAGCCCCGCCATCCGCCGCGCTCTCGCTGGATCAGTTCGACGCGGCCCTCGACCCCTTCGACCGCGAACGTCGTACCCACCGCATCGCCTTCGAACTCGATGTGCGTGTAATCGGAATAGGCCCAGCGAGTGGTCAGCTCCTCGAACGGGCCATCGCCGAGATCGATCGCACCGCGGAAGTCGGCGCGCCACTGTTCAAGGCCGATGGAGACGGGTTCGTCACCATGATGATGATGATGATCGTGATCGTCGTGGTCGTCATCGTGGTCATGGTCGTGATGATGATGGGCGCCCGGCCTTAGGGGCACACCATAGCGGCTGTCGTAGTAGCCCACTGCCGCGCCCAGGCTGATCCCATTGCCGAACCAGCCCAGCCCGCCGCCGAGCGAATAGGTCTCGGTGGCGCTGGAAGGAAGGACGCCGCGCAGGTTCGCCGCTTCGAGAAGCTCGGCGGCCTCGTCCGGCTCTTCGGCGGCATGCTCGAGCAACTCCTGCCGCAACGCGGGCGCGAGCACGAAACCCGGGATCTCGACATCGTCGGTCTTGCGCCACGACCCGTCGAGATGAAGCGCCAGGTTGCCGCCGAGCGGCAGGTCGAGCGAGGCCCCGCCTTCGCGCTGGTCATGAGCGCTGTCGAGCGAACCGATCGCGTCGAAATGCACGTGTTCGGGCACCCGCGGCGGAATGCGCTTGTCGATGACGTTGACCGCGCCGCCGATTGCCGAGCTGCCATAGAGCAACACGGCCGGACCGCGCACTACCTCGATCCGCTCGGCGGTTAGCGGATCGATCGTCACCGCGTGATCGGCCGAGGTATTCGACGCGTCGATTGCGCCGATGCCGTCGATCAGCACGCGCACCCGGTCGCCCTGAAAGCCGCGCAAGACCGGCCGCGAGGCACCGGGAGAGAAGCTGGTGGCCGACACGCCCGGGGTGCGCACCAGGATGTCGCCGATCTGCCCGGCGAGGTTGCGCTGCAGTTCGTCGCCCTCGATGACCGAGGTTCCCGCCAGCATATCGAGCCGGGCCAGCCCGCCGGCGGTGACGTAGATTACATCGCCATGGAAATCGTCGCCGCTGCCCTGCGGCAGCGCTTCGCTTTCCGGCGGGGTTGCCTGTTGCGCCAAGAGCGGCGGGCAGAACACGAAACTGGTCGTGGCGATCAGGGCGGCGCGGAAGAAGGTCATCAAATGGAGCTCAACGATACGTGATACAATATATCATTCGCGCTAGGCGCCGCTGCCGGACGCGCCAAGCGCGGCTGCGCCGAATCGAAGCGGTGATGCGTTAAACCGAAGCGGCGGCCTGGAGGCGTCGACGGGCTTCCGCCTCGCCGATCAGGGGCAACAGCGCGTGCATGTCCGGTCCGGAGTCGCGGCCGGTCAGGGCCTGCCGCAGCGGGAGGAACAGCGCCTTGCCTTTGCGCCCTGTCGCCTGCTTAAGCGCTTGGGTGAGGGTGCCCCAGGGATCGCCGGACCAGACCAGCGCTTGCTCCGCCAGAGCGAGGTAATCGCGGGTTTCCGGGTCCAGCGATGGCGGCTCGACCGGGCCGGTCACCACGCTCCACCAGTCAGCCGCGTCGCCGACCCGCTCGAGGTTCGGGCGGATTGCTTCCCACGCCGCCTGTTCCATCCCTTGCGGCAGCTTTGCCGAGACGTGCTCGTAGGGCAGCTGGTGCACGATGGCGGTATTGAGCCGGGCCAACTCGGCCTCGTCGAAGCGCGCCGGGGCCCGGCCGAAGTGGGCCAGATCGAAAGTCTCGACCAGAGATGCGCGCGACAGGATCGGCTCGACGGGCTGCGATGTGCCGAGCCGGGCCAGCAGCGCGACGACCGCTTCGGGCTCGATCCCTTGTTCGCGCAGCGCATCGGCGCCAAGCGCCCCAAGCCGCTTCGACAGCTTACCTTCGCTGCCGACCAGCAGTGCCTCATGCGCAAAGCGCGGAGGCTCGGCGCCCAACGCGGTAAACATCTGCAACTGCACCGCGGTGTTGGAGACGTGATCTTCCCCCCGCAGCACGTCCGTGACGCCCATCTCGATATCGTCGAGCGCACTTGGCAGCATGTAGAGCCACGAGCCGTCGGCGCGGCGCACCACCGGATCGGAAAGCTGCGCGGCATCGAAATGCTGCGGTCCGCGGATACCGTCCTGCCATTCGATGGCGGCATCGTGGTCGAGCAGGAAGCGCCAGTGCGGTGTCACGCCGTCCGCTTCCTTCGCCGCTCGATCGGCTTCGCTGAGCTTCCGCGCCGCGCGGTCGTAGATCGGCGGCAGGCCCCGGCCTAACGCGATCTTCCGCTTCAGATCCAGTTCCTGCGCGGTTTCGTAGCACGGATAAACCCGGCCGGACGCCTGAAGGCGCGCGAATGCCTGTTCATACAGCTCGAGCCGCGCCGATTGCCGCG
>JAJUJV010000177.1 GCA_029265155.1 Altererythrobacter sp.
AAGCGGCGCCGGATAGGCGCAGGAGGTTGCACTTGAAAGCAGATGGAGACCCGCCACGCCGATTTGCCCGCGGTGAGGCGCCGCGGTCACATCGCCCCTCCGCTAAGCCCTTTCCCCGCGCGCGATCCGGCGATAGGAGGCGCCGGAATTTGTTGCCCAAACCTGAGGATTCCTGATGACGTTCGCCCCGAAGACTGCCGCGGCTCTCGCCACGGTCCTGTTTGCTCTGGCCGCCTGCGGCGGCGGTAACGAAGAACAGACGACCCCGGCCGCGACCGAAACCGCGCCGGCTGCCGCTGAAACGGCCGCTCCAGTTACCGACGAAGCGCCGGTGCCGGGCGAAACCCCTAGTCCCGAGCCGACTCCGACCGAGGCCCCGAGCCCGACACCCACCGCCAGCCCCGCTGCCGCCCGCACCACTGCCGCCGCCACCGCCGCTGCCAGCGGCCCGGTGGCCGAGCCGGCTTCGTTCGCGGTCTGCAAGGCTTGCCACTCAGTGGAGCCGGGCAAGAACGGCATCGGCCCGACGCTCGCCGGGGTGTGGAACGCTCGGGCCGGTCACGTGTCCGGGTTCGACTACAGCGAAGCCTTGCTGGATTCGGGACTGGTCTGGAACCAGGCCAACCTCGACAAGTACCTGCTCGATCCGCGCGGGGTCGTGCCGGGCACCAAGATGGCGTTCGCCGGCGTCAAGGACGCGGCCAAGCGCCAGGAGATCATCGATTACCTCAAGGGCCTCTAAGCCCTCGGCGCGCGCGGCTTTACCCAAAGTCCGCGCGCGCGTCGTCCTGGCCTCCGCGGCGCCGCGAGGGCCGCAGTGACGGTCCTCGCATACCTCGGCGCGGCGCTGGCGGAGATCGCCGGCTGCTTTGCGTTCTGGGCATGGCTTCGGCTCGACAAGTCGCCGCTGTGGCTGGTGCCCGGCGTCGCCTCGCTCTGCCTGTTCGCTTATCTGCTGACCCTGGTCGATGCCGAGCACGCGGGCCGCACGTATGCGGCGTATGGCGGCGTCTATATTCTCTCGGCACTGGCGTGGCTGTGGTGGGCCGAAAGTATGAAGCCCGACCGCTGGGACTTACTCGGCGCGTCGATCTGCTTGCTCGGCGCCGGGGTGATCCTGTGGGGGCCGCGTCCCGCCTGAGCGGTGGCTGCCGTTCATGAAGAAGGGCGGCACCTGCGCGGATGCCGCCCCGTTTGGCCGCGGAGTGGCGCCCGGCGCTAGACTTCGAGGCCGGGGGCCTGCGCGCTCGTTGCCGCTCCGTCGCACGCGCTCGAGCTGACTTGCGTGATCTGCGGCTCGGCGCTGCTGCCGTCGGAGCTGTAGCGAACGGTGCGGGTGCAGCCGTTCGCGTCGGTGGTGGACGATACCATCGTGTAGCGGGCACCGGCCGGCAGGTTGCCGACCAGAGTCATGCCCCCGGGGGCGATTTGGCGCGGCGCGGCGGCGGCTTCGGCCGCGAACCGCTGCAAGGCTGCCATCTGCCGCATCATCGCCTGGTGGCGAGCCTCCATCGCCGCGGCGATCCGCTCCATCTCCGCAAACGGAGAAAACGGCCGCAGCGTCCGGTGCTCCACGGGGACGACGGTTACCCGCGGTGCGACGTCACCGACGTATTCGATCTGGGCGACCGAGCCGCCGGGCAAGGCCACACTCATCCGGTTGGTTTCGGCGGCAGTGGCCTGGGCCGCGCCTGCAGCGAACAGCGCCGCAGCGCCGGCGAGGATGGCAACACGCTTGTTGCGCATGAGGTCCTCCTTGCTGTGGTTGATGTGCGCGAAAAATCTATCCAGCGAAGCTGAACCGCCGATTACGAAACCGGAGCAAGGGGCGCATACGAAAAGGGCGGCGCCGCGCGGCACCGCCCTTTCTTGATCTGTTGAAGCAGAGCGAGCTTACTTGAGCTCGACGGTGCCGCCGGCGGCTTCGATCTTGCTCTTGATCTCTTCGGCCTCGGCCTTGTTGACGCCTTCCTTGAGCGGCTTCGGGGCCGACTCGACGAGGGTCTTGGCTTCGGTCAGGCCGAGGCCGGTGATGGCGCGGACTTCCTTGATCACCTGGATCTTCTTGCCGCCGTCTCCGGTCAGGATGACGTCGAACTCGGTCTTCTCTTCGGCAGCGGCGGCGTCACCACCACCGGCAGCCGGAGCGGCCACGGCAACGGCGGCAGCGGCGGAAACGCCCCATGCCTCTTCCAGAGCCTTGGCGAGTTCGGCAGCTTCCATGACGGTGAGCTGCGACAGGTCTTCAACGAGCTTGGCGATATCGGCCATGTCTAGTTACTCCTAAGAATGATGGACCCTCGTGCGCCCGACGGGCTTCGGAGGGGAATTCGAGAATGGAAAAACCGCTTACGCCGCTTCCTTGGCCCCGTAGGCACCGAAGACGCGGGCGAGCTTCGCCGCAGGCGCGTTGACCAGCTGCGCCACCTTGGTGGCGGGCGCATTGACCAGGCCCACGATCGTGCCGCGCAGTTCGTCGAGGCTCGGCATCGAGGCGAGCGCCTTGATCCCTTCCGCGTTGAGCTGCGTGCTGCCCATGGCGCCGCCGACGATCTCGAGCTTGTCGTTCGTCTTGGCGAAGTCCACCGCTGCCTTGGCCGCGGCGACCGGATCGGTCGACCATGCCAGGCCGGTCGGGCCGGTGAGGTGCTCCTCGAGGCCTTCGTACTGGGTGTCCTTCAGGGCGAGCTTGGCGAGGCGGTTCTTCGCAACCTTGTAGGTCGCGCCGGCGTCCCGCATCTTCTGGCGCAGGGCGGTGGACTGACCCACCGTCAAGCCGAGGTTGCGGGTGACGACCACCACGCCGACCTCGTTGAAGACCGCGTTGAGCTGGGCGACCGATTCGGCTTTCTGCGAACGATCCATGCCTTACTCCTTCACAAATGGCCGCGTGCGTACTCGTGCGCGCGACCGGCTACGTTGTCCGTACCGGCAAGCCGGAACGGGCGAGTCCGTTGATGGGGAAGGAGGACGCCGATAGCGCGTATTGGCCTTGCGCCAGGCAAGGCCGAAATCTCTTTTCCCCGTCTAGGCTGGAAATTAAGCGCCGGCCAACCCGGCGCACCAACTGTCTCGGACGGATGACCGCTGAGCGTTCGAGCTCTTCGGTCGGCGGGCCATTGGCGAAGTGCGCCGTTTCTGTCAAGGCGCGAGGCCTGTGCGAGGCTCCTTCCGTCCCTTGCTGACCGCCATGGTTCTGTCGTTCGCGGTGCTGGTCGCGGGCTGCGCCCGGCACCCCGATCTCGCCCTGCCGCCTCTACCGGCGCAGCGTGAAGTAGCGGCGCAGGTCGACCCGCAGACGGGAGAGCACAGCATCGAACTGAGCGTGCTGACGTATAATGTCGCCGGCTTGCCGTGGCCTCGGCGATCGGGGACGGGCAAGGCCATGCAGCGCATCGCGCAAGCCTGGCCTGGAGAATTCGCCGGACGCCAGCCACCCGACATCCTGCTGTTGCAGGAAGCATTCGTGCCAAGTTCGACCCGGCTCCCGCTCGAAGTCGGCTATCGCAACGTAGTTCGCGGGCCGCTCCGCCTCGACCGCCCCGATCCTCGCCCGGAACGGGCCGATCCCGAGTTCCGGCGCGAGCGGCGTTTGACCAAGGGCGAACGGTTGATCGTTTTCACGGGCTCCGGGCTGGTCGCGGCGACCGATCTCGCCGTGGGGCGGAACACCAACCTTCCCTTCGACCGCCATTCCTGTGCCGGCTACGACTGTCTCGCCAACAAGGGCGCGATGTTGCTCGAGATCGATCTGCCGGGGATGCCCGAGCCGCTCTTCGTCCTCAACACGCACCTCAACAGCGCCAAGGCCTC
>JAJUJV010000139.1 GCA_029265155.1 Altererythrobacter sp.
CGAACCGCTCCTGCAGCGCGCGTTCGACGGGCTCCGGCCAGCGCCGGGTGACGAGAACCCGCATCAGGCTTTGGCCATGCCTTCGGTGATCTTCCGCGTCTCCGCCTGCGTCGATTCAGGGCCGGTATTGCGCTTGTGAATGCCGCCCATGCCCTGCGGCATGAACAGCGGTGGATCTCCTTCGCGCTGCTTCAAGCCGAACAGGTTGAACAGGCCCGGATGGCGCCCGAGCCCACCATGGAGATCCATGCAGCGCTCGATCCACGGCCGCAGCGGATCGTCGTCCGCGAGCACCGGGCCGTTCCTGCACACCGAGGCGGTGAACAGGATCGAGCCCATGATCCGGTAATCGGCGTAGTTCGGACCGTCACCGCCCAGCCAATCCGCTTCGCGTAGCGCGATGCGCAGCGGCTCGAGCGCGGCGGAGATGCCGGCCAGGCGGTCTTCCCAGCCTTCCTGCATTTCCTCCAGCGTTTTCCCGAGCATCTTCTCGCGCGAATGGGTGATGTACTCGTGGTCTTCCGGGTTCGCGAGGTCGCGGTAATTGACGCAGTTGCAGCGCATCCACGGGCCCGTCGCGACCTGCCAGAACCAGGCGTCGAGCGCGCGCGTGACGACGGCGACGCTCGGGTGCGGGATCAGCATCGGGCGGTCTGGATACGTCTCGTCGAGATATTCGACGATGCCCCAGCTATCGAGAACCCACTTGCCGTCGTCGACGATCGCCGGAAGCCGCTCGGTCTTGCCGCCGGTGCGCTCGAGGATCTTGGTGAACCCGCCGGGCACGACATCGAGCTCGAACCCCTTGTGCTTCACCGCGTACTTGGTCGCCCACACGAACGGACTGATTGTGGCACCGGTGGAGAGCGCGAGGTCGTAGAAGGTAATCGTGTTGTTCTGCGCCATTCGGCTCGCCTCTCCCGGGGGTAACGTGTTTGCCCGCTTTGCTATGGGGTGAACCGGGAAAAGAAAAGGGGCGGGGCCGTTCGTCAGCCTTCCAGCTTCGCTTCTTCCAGCTTCACCAACCGCCACAGCGTCTCGAGCACCGGCGCCGCCACCCCGGCCTCTCGCCCCGCTTCGACGATCGCGCCGTTGATCGCGTCGACTTCGGTGCGGCGGCCGGCCTTCACGTCCTGCAGCATCGACGCCTCATGGTTCGCATGGTCGGTCATCGAGACTTCGGTCAGGTCGTGGATCGGCTGGGCCGCTACCGCGATCCCGCAAGCATTGGCTACAGCCACACCCTCGTCAACCGCCGCCGTGATCATCGCCCGGCTTTCCGGATTCGCGCCAAGGAAGCCCGGCGTGCGGCGGGTGAGGGCGCAGAGCGGGTTCATCGTCGCGTTGAAGATCGCCTTCGACCAGATTGCCACGTGGATGTTCGGCTCGAGTTCCGCCGGGAGTCCACCTTGACTGAGCAGCTCGCAAACCTGCCGTGCAAAGGCCGGATCGCCGCCGAAGGCCGGAAAGAGCTTCGATCCGCCTTCGCCGTGGCTGCGGACCCTGCCGAGGCCGACGAGATCGGATGGCAGTGAGCTGGCGCCGACCAGGACCCGCTCTTCGGCGGCGTGCGCGGCCAGGCGGCGGTCGTTGCCGAGGCCGTTCTGGAGGCTCAGCAGCCAGGTCTGTGGTCCGATCGCTTGCGCAATACCCGCCAGCGCTGCCTCGGTGTGAAAAGTCTTGGTGAAGACAACCACGAGATCGACCGGCTCCGGAATCTCCTCCGGACGCCGCGCCGGGATCGGCAGGTGCTCGACGCCGGCGCGGGTCTCAAGCTCAAGGCCGCGGGCGTTGATCGCATCGATGTGCGGTTGGTTGACGTCGACGAATACGACCTCGCAGCCCGCGCGATGAAGCGCCGCTCCGTAGAGACAGCCCATCGCGCCTGCGCCCAGGATCAGGACTTTCATTGCGCCGCATCCTCGATCATTCCGCCGCCGAGCAGCAGCAGGAGCTTCACGTCGACCGCGTTGCCGCGCTCGCGGTGCTCGGCAACGGTCTCGGCAATGCGCTCGAGCGGTACCCGGTGCACGACGATGTCCTCGTGCTCCGTCCCGCCGCCGTCGCCGACCCGGCTCAGCCCGGTGGCCTTGACCAGCGTGAAGCTCTCGCTGAGCATTCCGGGGGAGGACCAGAACTCGCCGAGATCCTCCCAATGGGCGGCACGATAGCCGGCCTCTTCCTCGAGTTCGCGGATCGCGCTTTCGATCGCACTCTCGCCGGCCTCTTCGTCGCCGATCAGCCCCGCGGGCAGCTCCAGGCAGAACTTGCCGAGCGGCACGCGGTACTGCTCGACGAGGATGACCTCGCCCGCGTCGATCGCCAGGATCACGGCGGCGCGCATGTTACCCGGGCGGCCGGCATATTCCCAGCGTCCGCGGCGCCTGGCCTGGACGAAGCGGCCGGCCCATTCGACTTGTTCGGGGGCGTCGGCGTCGGGGGGAAGGGTGCGGTCAGTCACCCCGCGCGTCATAGCTCGATCAGCCGGTCCGGCAACTCGTTCGTGTCGTCCTCGGCGCGCGGAAAGTGCTGGGCGAGCACTTTTCCGACTTCGGTGACCCCGGCGATCATGCCGTCGGCGAGACGTCCTTCGCGGATTTCGGCCAGCATCGCCACCATCGCGTCGCCCCAGGTTTCCGGCGGCACCTTGGAGGCTATCGCCTCATCGGCAACGATCTCGGCCCTATGCTCGCGCATCGACAGGTAGATGAGGATGCCGGTGCGGCCGTGCGTGCGCCGTTCGGCGCCGACCTTGAACAGGTCGATCGAGCGGCGCAGCGCTCTGGCGGTCTTGATCGACGGCGGAACCAAGGCGAATTTGAGCGGCTGCCATAGCTGGACGAGCCACCCCAGTGTAAAGACGATAATCGCCAGCGCAGTGGCGACACCGAGCAGTTCGCGATCCAGCCATTCGTGGTTCCACCCGCCGAACGCCCCCTCCAGAGGACCGAGAACCGCGCGCGGAAACAGCGCGAACAGCGCGAGGGCGGTGAACGACAGCAGCGAAGCCCAGGCCAGCGCGGCGTCGGTGTAGCCGTCGGACCGATCGGCCACGACGGTGACGATCTCGCCGGCGGTCTCGGATTCGGCACGAGCGACGGCTTCGCTGACTCGCACGTGGTCTTCGGCAGAGAGGTAGAGGTTCATCACCAGCTCCCGCTCGCGCCGCCGCCGCCGAAACTGCCGCCACCGCCGCCGAAGCCTCCGCCTCCGAAGCCTCCTCCGAACCCGCCGCCGCCACCCCAGCCGCCGCCGGAACCGCGTCCGCTGTTCATCGCCGCGTTGATCGCGGTCCACAGCAGCACGTCGCCGACCGCGCCGGCAGCGCCGCCGCGGCGGTAGTGACGGCCGCGAACCCGGCCCAGCATCGGCAGGAGGACGAAGAAGAACAGAATCCCGAGCCAGATCAGCGCGCCGAACGGAAAGCCGCTTTGCGGGGGGCGCTCGGTCGAGGCTTGGGCAATTGCCGCCTGCTGCTGCTCCGGCGGCAGTTCGAGGTGGCGGATGATGGCCTCGGCGCCGGCGACGATGCCGCCAGTCATGTTGCCTTCGCGGAACCGCGGCAGGATGTCGCGCTCGACGATGTCATAGGCAAGCCCATCGGGAATGACCGCTTCTAGCCCGTAGCCGACTTCGATGCGGACCTTGCGCTCGTTGGGAGCGACGAGGAGGATGATGCCGTCGTTGTTCTCGGCATCGCCCAGGCCCCAGTGTCGTCCGAGCTGATACCCATAATCGGCGATGTCATAGCCATCGAGGCTAGGGATCGTCGCGACCACGAACTGACGCTGGTTGGCCTGTTCGAACGCATCCAGCCTGGCGCTGAGCTCAGCTTCGGCCGCCGGATCGATGATGTTCGCCAGGTCCACGACCGGCGCGGTTCCCCGCTCGGGGAATTGCGGCTGCGCGGCTGCCGTGCTTCCTGCGAGCAAGGCCAGCAGGAACCACAGCGAAGCGATCAGGCGAGACATCGTGGGCGCGGGCACCCCTCAGTTGGCCACGGCGGCGGCGTCGCTTCCGGCCGGGGCGTTGTCGTTGGAGGCCGCGGGGGCGGCGGCGCCGTTCGACCGCATGTTCAGCGTCGGGGCCACTTCGGCACCTTCGGTCGCCGCTTCGTACGGCGTCAGCGGCTCCGCACCGTGGATGATCTTGGCGCCGATGATGTCCGGGAAGGTGCGGATCGTGGTGTTATACTGGCGTACCGCTTCGTTATAGTCGCGGATCGCGACGCGGATGCGGTTCTCGCTGCCTTCGAGCTGGGTCATGAAGCGGCCGAAGTTCTCCTGGCTGCGCAACTCCGGGTACTGCTCGACCGACACAAGCAGGCGGCTCAGCGCCCCGCTGAACTCGTTCTGCGCTTCCTGGAAGGCGCGCACCCGCTCGGGGTTGTCGAGGTCTTCCGCGTCGATCTGCACTTCCGGCCGCGTCGCCGATGCGCGGGCCTGGATCACGTCGTTCAGAGTCTCGCGTTCCTCTTCAGCGGAGGACAGCACGATTTCCTGCAGGTTCGGCACCAGGTTGGCGCGTTCCTGGAACGCGGCTTCGACGTCGGCCCATTTGGCCTTGGCGCTCTCTTCGGCGGTGGGCACGGAGTTGATGCCGCAGGCCGTGAGCGACAAAGCCACAAATCCGACGACGAGCGAACGGCTGAGCTTACGAAGGATCATCTGGGTTCCCCTAGGCGGCAAGACTGCCCTGACTGTGTTAGATAGATAGCACACGTGAACGTGTGTTCAAGCGGCTTGCCGACTTGCGAATGGCGGGAGCTGGTGATTAGTTCCGCGCATCGGGTTCTGGAAGGCTTGAGATGATCGAAGAGTTCAAGAAGTTCATCAATCGGGGCAACGTGCTCGACCTGGCTGTCGGCGTGATCATCGGGGCGGCTTTCGGGCGGATCGTCACCTCGCTGACCGAGAGCGTGCTGATGCCGCTGATCGGCTGGGCGTTCGGCGACGTCGATTTCTCGAACTACTTCATCCGCCTCGGCTCGATACCGGAAGGCTACGAAGGCGAGGTCAACAACTACGCCCAGCTCAAGGAAGCCGGCGTACCGATGATCGGCTACGGCGACTTCATTACCCAGCTGGTCAACTTCCTGATCATCGCCTGGGTGATCTTCCTCGTCGTGAAAGCGGCCAACCGGCTGTTCGAAAAGGATGAGAAGCCTGCCGAACCTGCAGGCCCAAGCGAGCTCGACGTCCTCCAGGAAATTCGCGACGAGTTGAAGAAGCGCGGCTGATCGCCGGTCACTTCACATTAAGCTGGAAGCGCCTATATCGGTTCTCGCCGGTTTCGGCCGGCTATGGCGATAAATTGCGGTGTGCAATAGGCACAGCGGACCCGGGGGCAGTACCCGGCGGCTCCACCACAATCCCCGCGCCAGCGGGAGTTCTGATGGGGCCGAACCAGGATCGACGTGTGTTGAAAAGCACTGTTTTCGCCCGGGCTGAGTAACCCGTTAAAGGCTCAAAACTCACAAGTGCCAACGACAACGAAGCACTTGCTCTCGCTGCGTAACCTGACGGCCTAACGGCCTGATCTTACAAAGCTATGAGCACGGTTCGGACCGAACCGGGTAACAGAATCGGAAACCGGGGGCC
>JAJUJV010000014.1 GCA_029265155.1 Altererythrobacter sp.
GCCATGGCTGATCCGAACGCTCCGAAAGGCAATGATCTGCTGTCCGACGCGGCAGCAGAGATTAAGGGCATGGCCAAGGAGGGCGCTACGCATCCTTCGACCAAGCCGGTTCTCGTCGGTGCGGCTGTAGGCGCGGTTGCTGGTGCGGTGCTCCCGGTCGTGTCTTGGCCTTTAGGCTTGGTCGCCGGAGCGGGCTTCATGCTTTACAAGAGGCTCCGCCCGTAACTTGCGTTGCCCGTTCTGTGCCCACAACGACAGCCAGGTAAAGGATTCGCGTCCCACCGAGGATAGCACCGCGATCCGTCGCCGGCGCCAATGTGATAGCTGCGGAGGCCGCTTCACTACGTTCGAGCGTGTGCAACTCCGCGAAGTAGCCGTGATCAAAAGCGGCGGGCGACGGGAGCCGTTCGACCGGGCCAAGATCGAGCAATCGGTCGCCCTCGCTTGCCGCAAGCGCAGCGTCGAGCAGGAACGCATCGACCAACTCGTCTCAGGGATCCAACGCCAGGTGGAGACGGCGGGCGAAACGGAGATTCCATCCTCGCGCATCGGCGAGATGGTCATGGAAGGTCTGCGCCATCTCGACTCGGTCGCCTATATCCGGTTCGCCTCGGTCTATCGCGATTTCTCCGAAGCGCGCGATTTCGAGGAATTCGCCAGCAGCGTGCGCGATGTCGGAGCGAACTGACGCGCCGATCATCGTTCTCGTGCGCCCGCAACTCGGCGAGAACATCGGGAAGGCGGCGCGGGCGATGCTCAATTTTGGGCTCACTCAGATGCGCTTGGTAGAGCCGCGCGATGGCTGGCCCAATCCCTCAGCCGGCCCGGCAGCTTCAGGCGCCGATGAGGTTCTCGAAGCGGCCCAGGTCTTCCCGAGCGTCGCGGAAGCCGTTGCGGACTGCGCCCATGTCTACGCCACCACAGTGCGGAAACGTGGCGTGACGAAGCCTGTGCTGACACCTGAGGCTGCCGCTCAGGAAATCAGCGGGCATGACGGCCGCAGCGCCATCCTATTCGGGCCGGAACGATCCGGGCTGGAGACCGATGATGTCGCGCTCGCCCGCGCCATCGTGACAGTGCCGGTTAACCCTGGGTTCGGTTCCCTCAACCTGGCACAGGCGGTGATCCTATGTGCCTACGAATGGTCGAAGCAAGCCAAAGGCGCTGGACTGACGCAACCGCCAGTCGAAGAATTGCTCCCCCCTGCCCCGCAGGAAGAACTAGAGGCAATGATCGCTCACTTCGAGCACTTGCTCGAGCCGCGGGGCTATTTCCGGCCGCCGTCGCGAGCGGCAGCCACGCGCCGCACTTTGCGATCAATGCTCACAAAGCCTGGCTGGAACCACCTGGAAATCCGCACCATGCGCGGAGTGCTCAGCGCCCTCGGGAAACTGCCACCTGCGGAATGACGACAACCTGCGACATGCCCATGTGTTGCCACTGACTTAAGATCGATTAGGCTGCTTCCACGTCCACAAACACCGCGAAGGGGACATCGATGATCTGCGTGGTACGTAAGCTTACCGCAGCTGTTCTGCTCATGGCCGGCACAACTTCACTGGCAACAGAGCCGAAGGGCAGTGAAAACACCACTACAGAGAAGAAAATCTGCAAGACAGAGAAAATAACCGGGTCGCTGACCCGGGTTCGCCGCACCTGCCTGACACAGCGCGAGTGGGATCAACTGGCTGAAGGAACTCGTCGCGAGATGGACAAGGCGGTCCGAAATGCCGGTATTAACCCTGGTGGCAGCAGCAGTAACCTTCCTGGCTCCTGATCACCGAAGGCACCAGGGCCTTCAATGGTTCGCCGCCGATGAGTTATTGACTTTTTTCGGGCTCATGGTCATGGCTCACGGGCTAATTGGCCCCGCACCCCGGTGAAGCGGCGGCCGCGATGGACGATCGGTCCATCGGTGCGATGCCGGGTTGAAGCGCTGCCATCGGGGCAGCGACAGCAAATTGAAGGATACAACGCATGTCGAAGCGCAAGAGCGCCAAGCATAAACTCGACCGCCGCATGGGCGAGAACATCTGGGGCCGTCCGTCGTCCCCCGTGAACCGCCGTTCTTACGGTCCTGGCCAGCACGGCCAGCGCCGCAAGGGCAAGATGAGCGACTATGGCCTGCAGCTGCGTGCCAAGCAGAAGCTCAAGGGTTATTACGGCGACGTCACCGAAAAGCAGTTCAAGGCCACCTACAAGGCCGCTGCGCGGATGAAGGGTGACACCGGCCAGAACCTGATCGGCCTGCTCGAGCAGCGCCTCGACATGGTGGTCTATCGCGCGAAGTTCGCACCCACGGTGTGGTCGGCTCGCCAGCTCGTCAGCCACGGCCACATCCGCGTCAACGGTGTGAAGTGCAACATCGCCAGCCGTAAGGTCGTGCCCGGCGACGTGATCAGCCTCGGCAACAAGGCCAAGGAAATGGCACTGGTGATCGAAGCGCAGAGCCTGCCGGAACGTGAAATTCCTGATTACGTTGCGCCGGACGGTACGGATAAGGTGACTTACACCCGCGTGCCCAAGCTCGACGAGGTGCCCTACCCGGTCACCATGGAGCCGAACCTGGTCGTCGAGTTCTACTCGCGCTAATTTTCCTCCTCAGGTTGCAGTCAAAGGGCGGTCCAAAAGGCCGCCCTTTTTGCATGTACGCGGACACCCGCTTGTAATGTGAGCCTCAGTTGGAGAGGTAGTCGCGCCGGAAGTCCGCCGCGAATAGTCGGAATCGCCCGGCCGTGATCGCCGCACGCATTTCCATCATCAGCTGCTGATAAAAGGAAAGGTTGTGCTCGGTGACGAGCATGGCACCCAGAATTTCGCCCGCCTTGTGCAAGTGGTGCAGATAGGCTCGCGAATATCTCGCACAGGTGGGGCAAGCGCAGCGTTCGTCCAGCGGCCCGGGGTCTTCCGCATGTTTGGCATTGCGCAGGTTGAGCGGACCGCTCCAGGTAAACGCCTGTCCATTGCGCCCGGAACGGGTCGGCAGCACGCAATCGAACATGTCCACTCCCCGTTCGACCGCGCCCACCAAGTCATCGGGCTTGCCAACTCCCATGAGGTATCGGGGTGCATCCTGAGGAAGCTGGCCCGGTGCAAAATCGAGCGTCGCGAACATGGCTTCCTGTCCCTCGCCAACGGCAAGGCCCCCGATGGCATAACCGTCGAAGCCGATGTCCATGAGCACTTGGGCGGAGCGCAGGCGCAGCTCCTCGTCGAGCGCCCCCTGTTGAATGCCGAACAGAGCAGCGCCCGCCGCGTGCTCGCCTCCGGCATCGAATGCGATCCGGCTGCGTTTCGCCCAGCGCATCGACATCTCCATCGAAGCGGCAATCTCGTCTCGTGGACGATCCGTTCGCGGACATTCATCGAACGCCATGACAATGTCGGACCCGAGAAAACGTTGAATTTCCATCGAACGCTCAGGCGAAAGCATGTGCTTCGATCCGTCGAGATGGCTGCGGAACTCCACCCCGTCTTCGCTAAGCTTGCGGAGCTCGGCCAAGCTCATGACCTGATAACCGCCGCTATCGGTGAGGATCGGCCGATCCCAATTCATGAACTTGTGCAATCCGCCAAGGCGAGCGACGCGTTCCGCCCCAGGTCGCAGCATTAGATGATAGGTGTTGCCAAGGATGATGTCCGCACCGGTCGCGCGGACGGCCTCCGGCTTCATCGCTTTTACGGTCGCCGCTGTGCCGACCGGCATGAACGCTGGCGTGCGGATCTCGCCGCGGCGCATCACGATACGGCCGGTGCGGGCGTTGCCGTCGGCGGCTTCGACGGTGAACGAAAATCGGGTCATCTCGCGCGGCTAGCCGCAGGCGCGCCTGCTCCCAAGCCTAAAAATCGTAGACCAGGGTGAAGCGCGAAAGGGTGTCTGTTGAAACGGCATTCCCAGGTGGGTTGCTGTCGTAATCGATGGTGTACGAGAAGCGGGTGCTGAGGCTGCTGCTGATCTTTGCCTCCAGCCCAGTTGTCAGCAGGACGCTGGTCGAGTTCGAATCCACAAAAACCGTGGCCGCGCCGCCGGTATCCGCCACCAGGTTGGCGTCTTGGGTCAGCTTCAGACTCCGCGCCAGTTGCCAGTCGAAATCCAACCCGGCGAGCGCGCCGAAGCTGCTGTCGCTCGTGCCATCGCGCAGGTTCACTTGCCTCCAGGAAGGGCCGGCCTTGATCGACATCTGTGCACTGCTGCTGTCGATCAGCTTGTAGCCCAGGCCTCCCGAAAGCGAATAGCGGGCGTTGAAGCCTTGGAAACGGTCACGTTCGTATTGACCCAGGCCATAAGCAAAGAGGTCGCCGTTGACCTGGAACCGGGGCTCGTAGGAGACGAGAAGCTGCTCGCGTGCAGTCTTTCCGCCGCTGCGCTGAAAGTCAGCCGTTGCTCTGAGTCGATGCTCCCAATCGATGCCGCTCCGGTTTAGTGCAAGGCTCAAGGTCGCGCCTGTGTTCTCTGTGTTTCCGGACGTGTGGAAACCACCGAGTTGAGCCCGGCCCTTCCAGTTGTCGAACACCCCGGCGGTGCGGATTTTCTGCTCCTTGCGCGCCCTCTCGGCCGCGGCGAGCTCGCGCTGGGCGGCCTGGAAGGCGCTTTGCAGCGCGTCGATCTCCTCGATGTCGTCCGGGTTGGTCTGCTTTGCCAATTGGACGACGGTAGAAACTTTCGAGGCATCGCCCGTGGCGATGGCCGCTTCGATCATGGCGCGCACGGGCGCCGGCAATTCGGCGCCGGCCGGACTCGCCATCACGGCGAAAAATAGGACACAAGGGCTGAGCGCGCGCAAGGTCATGCCCGCTTGCTAGCGCCTCAGTCGCGAAGCCGCCAGCCGGTGCGGAAGATCAACGCGATGAGCACTACGCACAGCAGGACGAAACCCAAAGTCATGCCGAATGCCACACCGATCGGCACGTCGGCGTTCCCCGTGAACGTCCAGCGCAAGCCGTTGACGAGGTAGAAGACGGGGTTGAACTGCGCCACCGTGCGCCAGGGCTCGGCCAACATGTCGATCGAATAGAACGTGCCGCCTAGAAATGTCAGCGGCGTCAGAATCAACATCGGGACGATCGACAGTCGCTCGAAGCCGTCGGCCCAGACGCCCAGGATGAAGCCAAACAACGAGAATGCCGCAGCGATGAGCACGATGTAGCCCACCGCCAGCACAGGGTGAGCGATCGAATAGTCGACAAACAAGGTCGCGGTGACGAGGATGATGCCGGCAATGATCAGCGACTTCATCACGGCAGCTCCGACAAAGCCGATCAACGTCTCCGCGACACCGACCGGCGCGCTGAGCAGCTCGTAGATCGCGCCGGTAAACCGGGGCATGTAGATACCGAAACTTGCGTTGGAGGTGCTTTCGCTCAGCAGCGTCAGCATCAGCAGACCGGGGACGATGAAGGCCCCATAGGGCACGCCTCCGATTTCCTGCATCCGGCTGCCGATCGCCGCGCCGAACACGATGAAGTATAGGGAGGTGGTAAGCACTGGCGACAGGATCGACCCGAACGCCGTGCGGAAGAACCGTACCAACTCGTGGTTGAAGATGGCTACTGCGCCGCGCAGGTTCATGCGGGTACCTCGCCGCGCTCGACCAGGTCGACGAAGATGTCTTCAAGGCTCGACTCGCTCGTGTCGATCGCGTCGAAACCGATGCCCTGCTCGACGAGCATCTTGATAACCTCGGCCGCCTCGCGCTTGCCTTTCCCGCTGCCATCGCCGCCCCGATAGACCAGGGTCGTGCCGTGATCCTCAAGTGCGAGCTGGTAGCTTTCCAGCACAGACGGAACTTCGCCGAGCGGCTGCGTCAGAGAAATGCGGGCTTCGGTGCTGCCCAGCTTGGCCATGATCGCTGCCTTGTCGTCGACCAGCAGCAGACGACCCTTGTTGATCACGCCGACGCGGTCAGCCATCGCCTGGGCCTCTTCGATGTAGTGCGTCGTCAGGATGATCGTGGTCCCGGCCTCGCGCAGCGCGCCGATCTGCCTCCACATGTCTCGCCGCAGTTCGACATCGACACCGGCCGTCGGCTCGTCAAGGAACAGCAGTTCGGGATCGTGGCTCAGCGCCTTGGCGATCATCACCCGGCGCTTCATGCCGCCGGAAAGTTCACGGATCTTCGACGTGCGCTTGTCCCACAAGCTGAGTGAGCGCAGCACTTGTTCGATGCGGTCCTTGTTCGGCGGACAGCCGAACATGCCGCGAGAATAGGCGACCGAGTGGTCCACCCGCTCGAACATGTCGAAGGACAGTTCCTGCGGGACCAAGCCGATGCGCTGCCGCACCTGCCGCCAATTCCGAGCTACATCGAGACCGAATGCTTCTATGGTGCCGCCGGTTGGACGCAACAGTCCACAGACCGCACCAATCAATGTAGTCTTGCCGGCACCGTTAGGGCCCAGCAGCGCGAATATCTCGCCCTTGCGAATCTGCAGATCGACCCCGGCAAGCGCCGTGGTGCCGGCCTTATAGGTCTTCGACAGATTGCGGATATCGAGAATCGGGTGGTCCAAAGCCCGGCAAAAATGGAGCCGCGCAGCGCAATTGCAAGCGATGCAAACGGCTCAAGGCGGAGGGCCTTGAAATCAGGGAATTAAAAGCGACGCATCCCCGTAACTGTAGAATCGATATCCCTCTGCGATCGCGTGCGCGTAGGCCGTCTGCATCCGATCCAGGCCCATCAGCGCGCTGACCAGCATGAACAGTGTCGACCGAGGCAAGTGGAAGTTGGTCATCAATCCATCGACCGCCTTGAAGCGATAGCCGGGCGTGATGAAGATCGCCGTGTCGCCTTCGAACGGGCAAATGGTGCCGGCCTCGACTGCGGCGCTTTCGAGAAGGCGCAGGCTGGTGGTACCAACGGCAATGATGCGTCCCCCTGCCCCGCGCGCGGCGTTCAAGCGATCGGCCGTTGCGCGGTCAACCCTCCCCCATTCGGCGTGCATCCGGTGCGCGTCGGTATCGTCTGCTTTGACAGGGAGGAACGTGCCGGCGCCGACGTGCAGCGTCAGCGTCTCGCGAAGGATGCCCGCTTCGTCGAGCCCGGTCAGCAGTTCCGGCGTAAAATGTAGCGCTGCGGTCGGCGCGGCTACAGCGCCGGCTTCGCGGGCGAAGATCGTCTGGTAATCCTCCTGGTCGCTAGCATCAGTGGGCCTTTTGCCTGCGATATAGGGTGGCAACGGCATCTGCCCGGCCCGCTCCAGCAGAACCTCGACAGGTTCGTCGCCATCGAAAGCCAGCGTCCAGCTGCCATCCTCGTGTCGGCACACTGCCGTCGCGGACACTTCGGCGGGAAAGGCGATGCTGTCACCTTCGTGAAGGCGCTTGCCATTGCGGATGAAGGCTTGCCAGCAGCGAACGTCGAGCCGCTTGTGCAGCGTGGCTCCGATCCGCGCGTCCCCGCGCCGTCCCTGGAGCTGGGCGGGAATGACCCTGGTGTCGTTGAACACCAATACGTCGCCGGCGCGAAGCAAGCGCGGCAGGTCACGAACCGACCGGTCGAGCAACTCGCCATCATTCGGCACCACCAGCATCCGTGCGGCATCGCGTGGCCGCACAGGGCGCAAGGCTATACGTTCGCTGGGTAGCTCGAAATCGAAGAGGTCGACGCGCATCGCAGGCGCCCTATCCGCTACGTCAATCCCGTGAAAGCGTCATGCACCCGGCTCTGCGCGGCCGTAGTCGTTTACCGGCCCTTGCTCTCCCCGGAACGGCCGAAACAGAGAATTAGCTCTGGGGAGCCGTCACCGCGTCGCCGAGGTCGAGCGGGACATCAAGCGTCACCGGTTCCGGCGCGGCGGGCTCGGGAAACTTCTGCGGCTTGCCGTCGGCGGCGATCGAGGCCTGGACGATGTAAGTCGGGTTTGCCGGCGGCTCGCCCCGCTCGATCGCGTCCACCGCATCCATGCCGGCAATGACCCGCCCGAAGTTGGTGTAGTTCCGGTCGAGCGAGAAGCGCGGATAGAACACGATGAAGAACTGGCTGTTCGCGCTGTCCTTGTCGGCCGCGCGGGCCATCGAGACGCTGCCGCGGACGTGCGGGAACATGTTGAACTCGGCCGGCACGTCCGGCAGTTCCGAACCACCCCGTCCCGTTCCGGTCGGATCGCCGGTCTGCGCCATGAACCCGTCGATCACGCGGTGGAAGATGACGCCGTCGTAGAAGCCTTGACGGGTCAGCGTCTTAATGCGCTCGACATGGCTCGGCGCCCATTCGGGGACGAGACGGATCGCGACGCGTTTGCCGTTCGACAGGTCGAGAAACAGGATGTTCTCAAGGTCCTGAGTTACATCGGGATTGGCCGATAGCGGAATCGGCCGAGGCGCAGCGGGTTCGGCCTGCTCCTGAGCAGACGCCGCCGGGGCGAAAGATACCAGGCAAGCGACCGCCGCGGCGAAAAGGCGTTTGATCATGTTGTCGATCTGATCCCGTAAATGTGGCGCTCGCCCCTACCCGGCCGGCGCTGACAGTTCAATGAACGGCTAGAGTTCTCCCCGTCGGCCGATCCTCGCGACCCGCGCCACGATCTGCTCGCGAACTGTCTCGCTGACAAACGGCGCCACCTCGCCGCCGAACAAGGCGATCTCCTTGACCAACTTGGATGCGATCGGCTGCAGCGAAACGTCGGCCATCAGGAAGACCGTCTCGATCCGTTGATTGAGCTGCTGGTTCATCCCGGCCATCTGGTACTCATATTCGAAGTCAGCCACGGCTCTGAGGCCGCGGATGATCATGCTGGCACCGACGCTTTCGGCGAACTTCATCAGCAAAGCATCGAACCCGACGACCCGCACATTGCCCAGCCCCAGCCGCGCCACTTCGGCCTCGACCATCGCGATCCGCTCTTCGGGCGAGAACATCGGGTCTTTCGACGGGTTCGTGGTGACGCCGATCACCAACTGATCGACCAGCTTCGAACCACGCCGAAAGATGTCGGCATGGCCGAGCGTCACCGGGTCGAACGTGCCCGGATAGAGGCCGACCCGATGGGTCACCGATCGCGTTCCACCACGAAGCGGGCGAGCGCCCGCAGGAGCTCTGCTTCGTCGCCGTGTCCCTGAAGGTGGCCAATCGCCTGCTCGCTCAGGGCTCGCGCCTGCTGACGGGCCTGCTCGGCGCCCATCAGCGAAACGAACGTTGCCTTCCCTGCCCCGGCGTCTTTGCGCAGCGCCTTGCCGGCCTTGGCTTCGTCACCCTCATGATCGAGCAGGTCATCGGCGATCTGGAAAGCCAGACCGATATCACGTGCATAGGCGCGCAGATGGCCGCGTCCCTCCTGCGGCACTTTGCCGAGGATCGCGCCCATTTCCACCGCCGCGCCCAGCAACGCCCCCGTCTTGAGTTGCTGCAAGCGGGTAACGGTGCGGAGATCGAGTTCAATTTCGGCTGCGGTGATGTCCATCATCTGCCCGCCAGCCATACCGTTGTAGCCGCTGGCACAGGCGAGCGCTTGCACCAGTTCAGCACGCACGAACGGGTCGCTGCTCGTCGCCGGATCGGCGAGGATCTCGAATGCCAACGCGTGGAGAGAATCACCCGCGAGCACCGCGGTCGCATCGTCGAAGGCCTTGTGCACGGTCGGCTTGCCGTGGCGGAGATCGTCGTCGTCCATGCACGGCAAGTCGTCGTGTACCAGCGAATAGGCATGGATGGCCTCGACCGCACAGCCCGCCCGAACCGCGGCCGAGCGGGACGCGCCATACATCTCTGCCACGGTCACCAGCAGCAGCGGCCGGACCCGCTTGCCGGCACCGATCGCCGCGTAACGCATCGCTTCGACCAGCCGTGCTCGACCGTCCTCGGGCACGGGCAGCAGCGCATCAAACAGGCCGTCCACCTCACCGCGAATCCGCTGAAGACCGCGTCCGAGCAGATCATCGGCGAGCACGAGCCCCATCTCTGCGTCGTTCCTTCAGCCCGCGTCGAACGGCACGGTGCCGGTCGCTCGGCCGTCCGGACCCTGGACGATCTTCTCGATGCGCGCCTGCGCAGCATCGAGGCGCGCCTGGCAATGCCGGCGCAACGCTTCACCGCGCTCGTAGAGAGCGATCGATTCTTCCAGCGGCACGTCACCGCTCTCGAGCTTGCGAACGACGTCTTCGAGCGCGCGAAGCGCTTCTTCGAAGCTCATGCCATCGATCGCTTGGGCTTGTCCTTCCATCGGGGCGGTTTGGCGGGGTTGCCGGTTGCGGTCAACTCCGCCCGTCGCACCTCGATAGGCGTGCGCCACTCGCGGATGACGAGTTGTGAAGAATCGCCCCCATGGCTAAGGCGCGTGCCATGTCCCAGATCACCCCACAAATCGTCGAGCAGCACGGCCTCAGCCCCGAAGAATACCAGCGCGTTCTCAATGCGCTCGGACGCGAACCGAACCTGATCGAACTCGGCATCTTCTCCGTCATGTGGAGCGAGCACTGCTCGTACAAGAGTTCGCGCATCCACCTGAAAAAGCTGCCCACCCAGGCGCCCTGGGTCATCTGCGGACCTGGCGAGAACGCTGGCGTGATCGACATTGGTGACGGTCAGGCGGCGATCTTCAAGATGGAGAGCCACAACCACCCGAGCTACATCGAGCCCTACCAAGGCGCGGCAACAGGCGTCGGCGGCATCCTTCGCGACGTGTTCACGATGGGCGCGCGTCCGGTGGCGAATCTCAATGCGCTGCGCTTTGGTCGCCCCGATCATCCGAAGATGAAGCACCTCGTGCAAGGCGTGGTCGCCGGAATCGGTGGCTACGGCAACTGTGTGGGTGTGCCCACCGTTGGGGGGGAAACCAATTTCCACCCCGCGTATGACGGCAACATTCTGGTCAACGCAATGACCGTTGGCGTCGCGGATCAGGACAAGATCTTCTATTCGGCGGCCACGGGCCTCGGCAATCCGATCGTTTATGTCGGCTCCAAGACCGGCCGCGACGGCATCCACGGCGCCACTATGGCGAGCGCGGATTTCGAAGAGGACGCCGACGCCAAGCGGCCGACCGTCCAGGTCGGCGACCCGTTCACCGAAAAGCTGCTGATCGAAGCGTGCCTGGAACTGATGGCCACCGACGCCATCGTCGCCATCCAGGACATGGGCGCGGCGGGGCTGACTTCATCCTCGGTCGAAATGGCCTCAAAGGGCGGCGCCGGCATCCGCCTCGACATGAACAAGGTACCCTGCCGCGAAGAGGGCATGACGCCTTACGAGATGATGCTCAGCGAAAGCCAGGAGCGGATGCTCATGGTGCTGAAGCCCGGCCGCGAGGCCGAAGCCGAAGCGATCTTCCGCAAGTGGGAGCTCGACTTTGCCGTAATCGGCGAAGTGACCGACACGGGACACATGGTGCTGGAGTTCAACGGCGAAGTCGTCTGCGACATCCCGCTCGCTCCACTGGCCGACGACGCACCGCTCTACGATCGGCCATATCTCACACGCGAAGAGTACAAGACCTGGGCCGCGATCAAGCCGCTCGATGACGTGCCCGACTGCCCCGACGTTGGCGCAGACTTGCTCAAGATGATGGCCACTCCCGCTCTCGCCTCCCGCCGCTGGATCTACGAACAGTACGACAGCCAGGTCGGCGCCGACACGCTGCAGCGCCCGGGCGGCGATGCGGCGGTGGTACGTGTCCACGGCACACGCAAAGCGCTGGCGATGAGCACCGATTGCACCCCGCGCTATTGCTATGCCGATCCCTATGAGGGCGGGAAGCAGGCGGTGGCCGAAACCTATCGCAACATCTCGGCGGTCGGTGCCAAGCCGCTGGCCATCACCAACTGCCTGAACTTCGCCAATCCGCAGCGGCCGGAGATCATGGCGCAGATCGTCGGCTGCCTCGAAGGGATGTCGGCGGCCTGCCAGGTGCTCGACTATCCGATCGTGAGCGGCAACGTCTCGCTATACAACGAAAGCAAGGCGACCGGTGGCGGCAGCGCGATCTTGCCGACGCCCGCCATCGGCGGTGTCGGGCTGATGAACGACTACGGACGCATGGCGACCGTTGGCTTCAAGGCCGCTGGTGAGACGATCTACCTGATCGGCCAAGAGCCGTGGGCCTCCCCGCATCAGGAGCGAGGGCATCTCGGCCAGTCGCTATGGCTGCGCGAGATCCACGGCCGCGAAGACGGGGCCGCGCCGCATGTCGATCTGGTACTGGAGAAAAACGCCGGCGCGTTGATCCGCGAAAGCATTGCGCGTGGACTGGCAACCGCCGTCCACGATGTGTCAGACGGCGGCATTGCCGTGGCGTTGGCCGAGATGGCGCTTACCGGCGGCTTTGGTGCCGACGTAGAGGCCCACCCGGACTACACTGCCGCACAATGGTGGTTTGGCGAGGATCAGGGTCGTTACCTGATCACTGTCGCAGACGTGGAAGCCTTCCAGGCTTATCTGGCGGAAGCAGAGCAAGACTGCGGCGTGCGCCGGCTCGGCACCGTCGGGGGCGACAGCCTTTTTGGAGTGAGTCTCGCGGATCTGCGCGAAGCACACGTGAGCTTCTTCCGCGATTGGATGGAGATCTGACCGCGGAACACCGCTGACCGGTAGGCGGCAGAGGAAACGCATGGCCACTGTCGCTGCCGACCGCATTCTCTCGCTCGACATCATCCGCGGCATCGCGGTGATGGGCATCTTCTCGGTCAACGTCGTCGGCATGGCGATGATCGAGGACGCCTACTTCTACCCACCCGCCTATGGCTTCGAGGGCCTGGGCGATCGGGTGATGTGGGCGGCCAACTTCATCCTGGTCGATGGCAAGTTCCGCAGCCTGTTCTCGATCCTGTTCGGCGCCTCGATGGTGCTGGTGATCGAGCGCGCGGTGGGCGCGGGCAAGGAAGGCTGGCAGGTCCACTTTCCTCGCATGCTGGTCCTGCTGCTGTTCGGGCTCGCTCACTTCTACCTGTTGTGGTGGGGCGACATCCTGGCGAATTACGCGCTGGTCGGTATGATCGCGTACTTGTTCTGGCGGATGGAGCCGCTGGCGCTGGCGGCGATAGGCGCGCTGTCGCTGGCGCTGATGTACGCGCCGATGGTCGGCTACGGTCTGCAGCAACAAGCGCAATCCGAGTCGGGCATCGCTATGGACACCTTCAGCCCGCTGCCTTCGGCACAAGCCCTCGCTGAGGCGGAGGCTGCACATGCCTCCATTCCCGCGCACCTGGAGGCTACGCTCGAGCAACAGGCCATCAGGCCGTTCGATTCGGTTGCCGCTTATGGCTTGGAGACGCTCGGTTTGATGCTGCTCGGAATGGCCGGTTTCAAATCGGGTTTTCTAACGGGCGCATGGCCACGGCGCCGATATGCGCAGATCGCCGGTCTCCTGGGTGGAGTCGGGATCGTCTTCTATGGCTATGCCGCCTGGCGCATACTCGCCGTCGATTTCCAGCCCTCCAGTTTCTTCCCCTGGAACCAGCTCTTTACTGCGCCGATGCGTCCGGTGGCGGCGCTTGGTTACGCCGCGCTATTCATGCTGATTGTGAGGCCCGGCGCCATCGCGGACCGGTTCGCCGCTGTCGGACGCGCAGCCTTCACCAACTATCTCGGTTCCACGCTGATCGGGGTCGTGCTGTTCTTCGATTTCGGGTTCGGCTTGTTTGGACAGCTTTCGCGCGGACAAGCCTGGCTGATCGTGCCCCCCGTCTGGGCCTTCATGCTGCTATGGTCGAAGTGGTGGCTAGATCGCTTCCGCTATGGCCCATTCGAATGGGCATGGCGCAGCTTGTCGCGCTGGCGGTGGGAGCCGTTGCGCCGTTAACGCACCTGCCAATCGTGCTCCGGAATCTCCAGCAGCTTGAGGATGCTGGTCAGATCGCCCCGGCCGATCCATCCGTTCGCCGCCTCACGGGCTTTCGGCTTGGCGTGGTAGGCGACGCCCCAATCCGCGGCCTCCAGCATGGGAATATCGTTGGCCCCGTCGCCGGTGGCGAGGCTGATCGCATTCTCGCCGAGCCGCTGCATCTCTTCGGCCAGCACTTGCGCTTTCACCGTTGAGTCGGTGATTCCGCCGACCAGCTCGCCAGCCAGGTTGCCCTCGGCAACTGCGAGACGGTTCGCGACGACGCGCTCGAACCCCAGATCTTCTGCCACCGGATCGGCGAAGTGATGGAAGCCGCCAGTGACCAGCACCGTGCGGCAACCGAAATGCTTGAGCGTGGCGACCAACGTTCGGGCGCCAGGCATTGGAGTGATACGTTCGGCCAGGCAGGTCGCAATTGCGCCTTCCTCGAGCCCGGCAAGCAGCCCTACCCGCTCGCGCAGGGCGCTGGCGAAATCGAGCTCCCCCTGCATCGCGCGCTCGGTAATGGCCGAGACCTTGTCCTTGAAGCCGGCGAAATCGGCGAGTTCGTCGATGCATTCCTGCTCGATCATGGTCGAATCCATGTCGGACACGAAGAGGTCGGGAATACGGAAGTCGCGGTCGCTGACGATGGCGTCGGTCGGGCCGAGATGCGCGTCAACCGCTCTCCGCAACGTCGCCGCATCGCCATGCGGCAGCGTCAGTTGCAGCACGTCGCTCCAATGATCGAGGAGGACGGCAGCGGCCACCGGCATGCCCTCAGCCGCCAGCGCCGCGTTAAGCGCATCCAGGCGTGGTTCGAGCGTGTCGGTGTCTGCTATCAGCCGCGCGATGAGCAAGGGAAAATCTCCGGAGAAGAAGGCGGTCGCGCTCATTGCAGGGCCGACCGCGAGCGGCAAGAGCGATCTGGCGGTGGAACTGGCGCTCGATATCGAGCGCCGTGGCGGATCCGCCGTGGTAATCAACGCCGACAGCGCCCAGGTCTATCGAGATTTGCGCGTGCTGAGCGCTCGTCCTTCCGAAGAAGAGATGCGCGGCATAGAGCACCGCCTGTTCGGCGCGTGGGATGGTGCCGAACCGTGCTCGGCTGCCGACTGGGCCGCAGCTGCCAAGCGAGAGATCGAGAACGCGCATCTGTCTGAGCGACTGCCGATCCTAGTCGGGGGCACCGGCTTGTATATCCGGACCCTGCTCGAAGGTATTGCCCCTGTGCCCGCGATCGACCCGGCAATTCGTGACGAAGTTCGCGCCCTCGCCACCTCCGCAGCTTATGCCGCCCTGCAAGCCGAAGATCCGGAGCGGGCTTTAGCGCTAAACCCCGGCGACACGACCCGGATCGCGCGCGCTCTGGAAGTGGTGCGGTCGACTGGCAGGCCGCTTGCGTATTGGCACGCCGAACGCGTCGGAGGCATCGGCCACGCTGTCGCCCTCTTCCCGCTCGTGTTGCTCCCTGAACGCGCGACGCTCTATGCTCGATGCGACATGCGATTTGAAGGGATGCTGGAGCGCGGCGCGGTCGAGGAGGTCGAGATGCTGCTTGGCCGCCGGCTGCCACCGCTCAGTCCCGTAATGCGCGCCATCGGCGTGTCCGAGATCGCCGGCTTCCTCCGCGGCGAGTGGTCGCGAGAAGAAGCAGTCGTTCGCGGGCAGCAGTCCACGCGCAATTACGCCAAGCGACAATTCACGTGGTTCCGCCGGCAGCCGCCCGACGACTGGAGCAGAACCGAAGAGGCGGATTACGGCGCCACCCTGGAGTTTGAAAGATTATTTCAATGTATGGGGTTGACATGACATATCCTGTCGCTTAGCAGGCGCAATACCGAGCGGTAGGCTTGGAGAGTTTTGGAGAGGAGCGGCCCGGCGCGATGGCCTCGCGCCGGGTCCGTTTTTTCGTAAGGAGGTAAGCGTGTCTGAGGAACGCAGCGGCGCTGCGATATTGGTCGAAACCCTGGTTCGCCAGGGCGTGGAATTCGTCTTCGGCTATCCCGGCGGCGCCGTGCTGCCGATCTATGACGAACTGTTTTCGGACCAGCGGCTGCAGCACATCCTCGTGCGCCACGAAGCCGGCGCTGCGCACGCCGCCGAAGGCTATGCTCGCTCGACCGGCAAACCCGGCGTCGTGCTCGTCACCTCCGGACCAGGCGCGACCAACGCGATCACCGGGATCGCCGACGCCTTCATGGATTCGATCCCGATGGTCGTCATCACCGGCCAAGTCGCGACCAACCTGATCGGCACCGACGCCTTCCAGGAAGCCGACACGGTCGGCCTCACGCGCCATTGCACCAAACACAACTACCTCGTGAAGGATCCCTCGGAGCTGGCGGCGACGATCGACGAGGCGTTCGAGATCGCGACGACCGGCCGCCCCGGTCCCGTCGTCGTGGACATTCCCAAGAACGTCCAGGTTGCAACCGCGATGCTGCCCAATGCCGCGCCCCAGCGCCCCAAGCGCTACAACCCGCGCATGGTCGCCGCAGCCGACGAGATTGCCGAAGCGGTCGAAATGATCGCCGGCGCCGAGCGCCCGATTCTCTATACCGGCGGCGGAATCATCAACTCCGGTCCCCGCGCCACCGAGCTTCTGCGCGAATTCCAGCGGCTGACCGGGGCTCCGGTCACGTCGACCTTGATGGGCCTCGGCGCCTTCCCGTCCGAGCACTCCGACTGGCTCGGCATGCTCGGCATGCATGGGACGTACGAAGCCAATATGGCGATGAACCAGTGCGACGTCATGGTTTGCATCGGCGCCCGCTTCGACGACCGCGTCACCGGACGCCTCGACGCCTTCTCGCCGGGATCGAGGAAGATCCACATCGACATCGACCGTGCCTCGATCAACAAGGTCATCCCGGTCGATCTCGGCATCGTCGGCGATTGCGCCACGGTGCTCGAGCAACTGATCAGCGCCTGGGGCGCCCGCAAAGGTCGCAACCTCGCGGAATGGAAGGCGCGCATCGCCGGCTGGAAGGCCCGCGAGAGCCTCGCTTATCCAAAGCGCTCCGGCTCGGGCTCGATCATGCCGCAGTACGCGGTCGAGCGGCTCTACGAGCTGACGCGCGAGCACGACCCCATCATCACCACGGAGGTCGGCCAGCACCAGATGTGGGCGGCGCAGTACTTCGGCTTCGACAAGCCCAACCGCTGGCTCACCAGCGGCGGGCTTGGCACGATGGGCTACGGCCTTCCCGCTGCCATCGGGGCCCAGCTCGGCAACCCCGGGCGGCTGGTGATCGACATCGCCGGCGAGGCCTCGATCCAGATGAACATCCAGGAGCTCGGCACCGCCAGTCAGTTCCGCCTCCCGGTCAAGGTGTTCATCCTCAACAACGAGTACATGGGCATGGTCCGCCAGTGGCAGGAGCTCACCTATGAGAGCCGCTACTCGAACAGCTATTCGGACAGCCTGCCCGATTTCGTGCGCCTGTCCGAAGCCTATGGCTGGAAAGGTATCCGCATCGAGAGCGAGGACCAGCTGGACGAAGGCATTCGCGCGATGATGGCGCATGACGGGCCCGTCATGGTCGACTGCCTGGTGGCCAAGGAGGCCAACTGCTTCCCGATGATCCCCAGCGGCGCGGCACACACCGAAATGCTGCTCTACGGAGACCAGCACGCCGGCACGATGGACGACGAAGCAAAGGCATTGGTGTGATGAAAATCCAGCATCGCGACACCGAGCGCCACGTTCTCACGATCACCGTCGACAACGAGGCAGGCATCCTCGCCAAGATCGCCGGGCTGTTCACGGCCCGCGGCTACAACATCGACAGCCTGACGGTCGCCGACATCAGCGAGAACCACGCGGTCAGCCGGATCACGATCGTGACTCATGGCCCTCCACAGGTGATCGACCAGATCGAGGCGCAGCTGGAACGGCTGGTCCCGGTCCACCGGGTGGTCGACCTCACCCAGGCAGGCCCGCACGTGGAGCGCGAACTCGCGCTGATCAAGGTGGCTGGCAAAGGCGAGAACCGGGTCGAAGCGCTCCGCATCGCTGACGTGTTCCGCGCCAAGGTCGTCGACACGAGCACCGAAAGCTTCGTGTTCGAACTCACCGGAACCAGCGAGAAGATCGACAGCTTCATCGCGCTCATGCGTCAGCTGGGGCTAGTCGAAGTCGGACGCTCCGGAATCGTCGGCATGATGCGCGGCGCCGAAGGGGCTTAGAAATTCTGCGGTAACGCAACCACGCTTCGTCATTCCCGCGAAGCGGGAACCCAGCGAAACAACGGGCGCGCGTGTAGCGCTCCACTGCTACTGGGTCTCCATTTCCGCGGGGATGACGAGAAATAGGGAAAGTACGATGAAGGTTTACTACGACGCCGACGCCGACCTGAACCTGGTCACGGACAAGAAGATCGCCGTGCTCGGCTACGGCAGCCAGGGTCACGCCCATGCGCAGAACCTGCGCGACAGTGGCGTAAAGGATGTCGCGATCGCGCTGCGTCCGGGTTCGGCTTCGGCGAAGAAGGCCGAAGGCGCCGGCTTCAAGGTGCTGAGCAACAAAGAAGCGGCCGGCTGGGCCGACATCCTGATGATCCTCGCGCCCGACGAGCACCAGGCAGCGATCTGGGAGAACGACCTCAAGGGCAACATGAAGCCCGGCGCCGCGCTCGCGTTCGCCCACGGCCTCAACATCCACTTCGGCCTGATCGAAGCGCCTGCCGACATCGACGTGATCATGATCGCCCCGAAGGGCCCGGGCCACACCGTGCGCGGCGAGTACCTGAAGGGCGGCGGCGTGCCGTGCCTGATCGCGGTGCATCAGGACGCCAGCGGCAACGCTCACGACATCGCCCTCGCCTACGCCTCCGGCGTCGGCGGCGGTCGCAGCGGCATCATCGAGACCAACTTCAAGGAAGAGTGCGAAACCGACCTCTTCGGCGAACAGGCCGTGCTCTGCGGCGGCATCACCCACCTGATCCAGGCCGGGTTTGAGACGCTGGTCGAGGCCGGCTACGCTCCGGAGATGGCCTATTTCGAGTGCCTGCACGAGACCAAGCTGATCGTCGACCTGCTCTATGAAGGCGGGATCGCCAACATGCGCTATTCGATCTCCAACACCGCCGAATACGGCGACATCACCACCGGCCCGCGGATCATCACCGACGAGACCAAGGCCGAGATGAAGCGCGTTCTGGCCGACATCCAGTCGGGCCGGTTCGTGAAGAACTTCGTCCTCGACAATCGCGCCGGGCAGCCGGAGCTCAAGGCCGCCCGCAAGGCCGCCGAAGCCCACCCGATCGAGCAGACCGGATCCCGCCTCCGCGCGATGATGCCCTGGATCGGCAAGAACAAGCTGGTCGACCAGGAAAAGAACTGAGCATAGCGTCAGCGGGAGACGCGCGTTCTCCCGCTGACCATTACACCCGCTCTCTACGAATGGGGCGGCCCATGACTGCCGCAGCGCGTCGGTTCGCGGTGGACAAGGTCAGGTGAGCGCGTCAGATTGCCGCGCGACAATTCCTAGGGAGACCCTGATGCGTAAACTCACCCTTTCGCTGGTCGGCGTCGCCGGCCTTGCCGCGCTTTCGGTCGGCACTCTGCAGGCGCAGGGCGGAGGACAACCCCGCACTGTCGACAAGAGCCAGATCGAATCCGGCAGCTATGCCGCCGATCCGGCACACTCGCTCGTCGGCTGGCGCCTCGATCACCTCGGCTTCAACGACTATCTCGGCATCTTCGGCGACATTGAGGGCACGCTGGAGCTCGATACGGCTAATCCAGCCGCGTCGAAAGTCGACGTGACGATCCCGATCGCCTCGGTGGTCGTGGCGAGCTCGGGCCTGCGCGATCACCTGCTGCGTGCCGGCCAAGATGGCGGCGCACCCGACTTCTTCGGCCCGAATCCGGCCCCAGCCCGCTTCGTCTCCACCTCTGTGCAAGTGACGGACGACGATGAAGCCAACATCACCGGCAACCTGACTCTCAACGGCGTCACCAAGCCGGTGACGATCGAGGCCGAACTGGCAGGTGCGGGTACGAACGGGATGAACCAGAAGAAGACCGTCGGCTTCCATGGTGAAACGACGATCAAGCGCTCCGAGTTCAACATCCCCTGGGGAATTCCGTTCGGCATCGGCGACGAAGTCGAGCTGGAAATCACCGTCGCCTTCGAAAAGCAGTAACAATCGCGGCGCGCGGCGCGGCTCGTGGAGCCGCGCCGCCGCTGGACTATTTGCCCTTTTTCGCTTAGATGCGCCCCATGAACCGCCGCGAGCTCCTGTCGCTGCTTCGACTTACGCGCCCTTAGGCGCGCTTTTTGGCCTGCGCGCTGCGCGGCCGCCCGCCTAAGGGCTCTACTAAACCTCAGTCGAATAACCGCTTCGCGACGCCTGCACATTTCGTTTGGGCCGCGCGATAGCCAGGCGTTAAGGCACTCACATGACGATGCTCTCGGATCCGGGCCGCAAGTACAGGCCCTTCCCTCCGGTGAACCTGCCCGACCGGCAGTGGCCGAACCGAACGATCACCCAGCCCCCGCGCTGGCTTTCCACCGACTTGCGCGACGGCAACCAGGCCATCGTCGACCCCATGGACGCGGTGAAGAAGAACCGGTTTTTCGACCTGCTCGTCGAGATCGGCGTCAAGGAGATCGAGGTCGGCTTCCCGGCCGCCGGGCAAACGGAGTTCGACTTCATCCAGGGGCTGGTGCGCTCGGGCAAGATTCCCGACGACGTTACCGTCCAGGTCCTGACGCAGGCGCGCAAGGACTTGATCCAGCGCTCGTTCGAAAGCCTCCAAGGCGCCCGCGCGGCGATCGTCCACGTCTACAACGCGGTCAGCCCCGCTTGGCGCGAAATCGTGTTTCGCATGTCGCGGCCGGAGGTGAAGGAAATCGCAGTCAACGCAGCCAAGATGCTGCGCGACGAAGCAGCCAAGCGCCCAGACACCGACTGGCACTTCGAATATTCGCCCGAGACCTTCTCCACCGCCGAGCTGGATTTCAGCCTCGAGGTTTGCGAGGCGGTGATGGACGTGCTGCGCCCGACGAAGGAGCGGCCGCTGATCCTCAACCTGCCGGCCACGGTCGAAGCGGCAACTCCCAACATCTACGCCGACCAGATCGAGTACTTCTGCCGGAACCTGCCCAATCGCGAGGCGGCGGCGATCAGCCTCCATACGCACAACGACCGCGGCACGGGCGTGGCCGCCGCCGAGCTCGGCATCATGGCGGGCGCAGACCGCGTCGAAGGCTGCCTGTTCGGCAACGGCGAGCGCACCGGCAACTGCTGCCTGGTGACAGTCGCGCTCAACATGTACACGCAAGGCGTTGATCCAGGCCTCGATTTTTCCGAGATAGACCGGATCATCGAGACGGTTGAGTACTGCAACCAGATCCCGGTCCATCCACGCCATCCTTATGGCGGCGAGCTGGTGTTCACGGCCTTTTCAGGCAGTCATCAGGACGCTATCAAGAAGGGCTTCGAAGCGCACGGCCAGCAGAACGATGAGTTCTGGCGCGTTCCTTACCTGCCGATCGATCCGGCCGATCTCGGCCGCAACTACGAGGCGGTGATCCGGGTCAACTCGCAGTCCGGCAAGGGCGGCTTCGCTTGGGTCCTAGAACAGGGCCAAGGCCTGAAGTTGCCGAAGCGGCTGCAGATAGACTTCTCCCGCCACGTGCAGCAGATGGCCGACGAATTGGGCCGCGAGCTCAATTCCGATGACATCTGGCACGCGTTCCAGGACGCGTACTTCCTCGAGCCCGAAGGAGCGACGTTCGAACTGGTCGACTACGAGGAAAGCCGTGCCAGCGACGGCACCCGATTGTTCGCTGGCACGATCAGCGTCGGCGGCCAGCACCAGAACGTCAGTGGCCGCGGCAAGGGTCTTGTCTCGTCGGTACTCGCCACCTTGCGCGAAACCCTCGGGCTGCACATCGAAGTGGTCGACTATACCGAGCACGCGCTCGGCAAAGGTACCGATGCCCGTGCCGCAGCATACCTCGAATGCGCGCTGCCCGACGGCCGCACAGTCTGGGGAGTCGGTATCGACGAGGACGTCGCCACGGCCAGCGTCCGCGCCATCCTCAGCGCCGCCAACGCTGCCGGCGCAACTGGAGGCAACCCAGCTTAAGCCCACATGAGCGGGGCGGCTGTCGAAGACTCGCCACCCCGCCCTTCCCTGCCTCAATGCCGTAAGATAGGCGTCGTAGCATGGCTACCCGTCCTGCAGTCTTCGGTGTCGAGCGCTCTCTAACCGGCCGATCCTGGCGCTGGCGCGGCGGGAACATGGAGCTGGAAGGCGGCGCCGCCGGCCTCGAAGACGACATTGTCACTCAGCTTCTGCTCGCCCGCGGTGTCGCCCGCGAGGATCTCGCTCGCCACCGCAGCCCGAGCCTGCGTGCATTCCTGCCTAATCCGTCCGAGTTCAACGACATGGACCGCGCGGCGGAGCGCATCGCAGAGGCTGTGCTGACCCGCGAAACCGTCACCATTTATGGCGACTACGATGTAGACGGCGCGACCAGCGCGGCCTTGCTGATCCGCCTGTTCCGCATGCTCGGGCATGACGCCCGCTACTACATCCCCGACCGGCTGCTCGAAGGCTATGGCCCGAGCGGAGAAGCTCTGGTGCGGCTCGGCACCGAGGGTTCAAGCCTCGTCGTTACCGTTGATTGCGGCGCGATGGCGCACGACGCGCTGGCGGCGGCGCATCACGCGGGGATCGATGTCATCGTTGTCGATCACCACAAGTGCGCGGCCGACTTGCCGCGGGCCTTTGCTTTGGTGAACCCCAATCGTCTCGACGAGAACGACACCGCGGCGGCGCATGGTCATCTCGCAGCCGTCGGCGTCGCCTTCGTCCTCGCTGTCGCCGTGGTTCGGACGCTGCGCGGACGCGGCTTCTTCGAAACGCGGGCCGAGCCCGACTTGATGGCACTGCTTGATCTCGTTGCGCTCGGCACCGTGGCAGACGTCGCCGCGATCCACGGCCTGAACCGCGCTTTCGTGGCGCAAGGTTTGAAGGTGATGGCGCGCCGCGCCAATGTCGGCTTGGCCGCTCTGATCGACGCGAGCCGTTTGACGCGAGCGCCAAGCTGCAGCGACTGCGGCTTCGCTCTCGGCCCGAGGATCAACGCCGGCGGCCGCGTCGGAGAAGCCACGCTCGGCGTACGACTGCTGACGACCGACGACCCAGAAGAAGCCCAGGCCATTGCCGCCCAACTCTCGCAGCTTAACGAGGAACGGCGGGCGATCGAATTTGCAGTGCAGGAAGCCGCCGAAGCGCTGCTGGAAGCGCAGCATAACCGCGCAGTACTGACCCTCGCAGGGCCAGGTTGGCATCCCGGAGTGATCGGGATCGTTGCCGGACGCATAAAGGAAAAGACCGGCAAGCCAGCGATTGTCATCGCGGTCGATGAGGAGACGGGGCAAGGCAAGGGCTCCGGCCGCTCGATTGCCGGTGTCGACCTTGGCGCGGCGATCATCGCCGCGCGCGATAGCGGCCTACTGGCGGCCGGCGGAGGTCACGCTATGGCCGCTGGGCTGACGGTGGACGTTGGCAAGATCGAAGCACTCGCCGAATGGCTCGACGATCGACTCGGCGCAGCTGTCGCTCGCGCTTCGGCAGAGCGAACGACCCTGCTCGATCTATCACTGGCACCGCGCGGGCTGACGCCGGAGCTGGTCGACACGCTCGACAGCGCGGGCCCATTTGGAGTGGGCTGGCCTGGCCCGCGCGTGGCCGTGGGACCGGTCCACCTGATCAAGGCCGACGTCGTCGGGACAGACCACCTGCGGCTCCTCGCCGGAGGACAGGACGGCGCGTCGTTTAAAGCCATTGGCTTCCGCGTGGCGTCGAGCGATCTCGGGCAGGCCTTGCTGCACGGTGCCTCCGGCCGCCGCCTTTGGCTCGCCGGACGCGCCAAAGTGGATGAATGGAACAGCCGACGCCAAGCGGAACTGCACTTGGAAGATGCCGCTTGGGCCGATTGATTTTGCACAGCCGGTGCATCGAAGGCTGAGCGGGGCTTGACCGCCCCTCTCCCCCCTACTAAGTGCGCCGCTCGCCTTCCGGCGTGGCCCCTTCGTCTAGCGGTTAGGACGCGGCCCTTTCACGGCTGAAACACGGGTTCGATTCCCGTAGGGGTCACCACGGAAGGCGGCTATTGCCGATGCGGCAAGGCCCCTTCGTCTAGCGGTTAGGACGCGGCCCTCTCACGGCTGAAACACGGGTTCGAGTCCCGTAGGGGTCACCATCATCCTGACGACCCGAACAAGTTTACTGCTCGGTTGATTGGCATCCGGCCATCGACACGTTGACTGCCGCCAAAGGGTGATCAGTCCGGAACAGACTTTCCGAGCCGATCCTCTATCCATATCTTGCGCACGAGGACGAACACCAGCACCGTGATCGGCCCTCCCAGGATGAGGCTCGCGGGACCGAAGACGCTGCCGATCGCGAAGAGCGCGAACATCGTTACCGCGGGCGGTATTTTCACCGAATGACGCATCACGATGGTGTTGACGAGATTTCCATCGATCTGTTGCACCACGAAATAGAGCAGGATCACCTGCCAAATGGCATCGCCGCCCATCGTTAGCCCGACCAGTACACCTGGAGCGGCGGCCATCAGTGGTCCGATCACGGGGATAAAGCCCAGCACTGCAGCGATCACTCCCAATGCCAAGGGCGACGGGGCTCCGATCGCATGAAGACCGATGTAGATGGTGGTTCCAACGAACAGCATCGAGACCACCTGCCCAGCCATGAAGCGACGTAGCGCGACCCCGAGTGCATGTACGGTTTCATCGGCGCGGGCTTCCCAGCTTTTCGGTAGCAGCAGTCGGAAACCATTCCGGTAGGTCTGCGGATGCGCAGCCAGGAACACGCCGCCCAGCATGGCTAGCATTGTGGCGGTCAGCATGCCGCTGACGAACGACACGATCGACTGCACGATCGAGAAGATGTTGCCGCCTGTGGGGGTCAGCCGCTCGACCATGTCGTTGAGACGTTCTTCGCCGAAGCGATCGCTTAGCGCGTCCCACCCTCCCGGAATAAGCGCCGCCAGCTCGTTACCTTGCGCCGCCAATTCGGCTCCAAACAGCCAGACGACACTTCCCACACCGCCAAAGATGGTGAGCGAGGAGATCGCCAGCGCCGGCGCGTGCGGCATGTTTGTCCGCTTCTGGATCACTCTGGCCAGCGCGTCGAGGACGATCGCGACGAGCGCGGCGGCAAACAACAGGAGCAGGACCGGGCGGAGTTGCCACAGGAGCAGAGCCAGGGCGAGCACCGCAAGAACAGCGACCGCATTGCGAAAGGCGGGATTTACCGCCGGGGACGACGTCGGGCCGTCGGCGATCGGGGGCGATGGGGCTTCCGGTTTATCCATCAAGGTATTCGATCATGGGCATGATACGTCCCCCCAAGACCCCCGCCAGCCTCGCGGTCTTCGTCCGGCAGTCCCTACCTGCCACGCCTCAGCCGCGATGCTCGTACAACGATACTTCAACGCTTTCGCCCATTAAGCCGTTGCCGCGCACCGCCACGTAGAACCCTCGCACCCAACCAAGTTCCGGCAATCGTTATGGCCGCAATACCGCCGGCGAACGCGGCAATGTGAACCGCACTTATTTCCCGATCACCGCCGAGGCTGTCGGCCGCGACATAGCCTGGGGCGAAGATCGCTGCGACCCAGAGTACGCCCGATACAAAATTGGCAACATGGAAGCGGCGCAAGTTCATCTCCATGACACCAGCTACCGCAGGCACGACCGCTCTCATGGGGCCCAGAAACCGGCTCAGAAATACCGCGGCGAACCCATAGCGGCGAAAAAACAAACGGGCGCGGGCGACCATGGTCCGGTCACGGTTTAAAGGCCAGGAACGGTACACTCGTGGACCGATCTTCCGTCCGAGGTTGTAGGACGCCCAGTTTGCGGCAACGGCCCCCGAAAACGCCCACAGAGCGGTTGTAACCGGATCGAGCAGACCGGCCCCTATGAGGCCGCCGACGCTGAGCAGAATCGCCGTGCCCGGTATGAGAATACCGATGACGGCGAAGGACTCGCTGAAAGCGAGCAAGCCGACGATTGGTCCTGCCCAAGAACGATGTGTGGCGATGAATTCGGTCGTCGTCGCTATCACGTCATCCATGCCACTCTCGCACTGTCGGCGATCCTTCGCGAGGCTACGTCTTCCGACAGGATGGTAACGCTCGCGATGCCTGTCGCGTTTCCCACCGCTCGCCGGAGCCATCCTCTTCGGAAAGACTGTCCGAGCCAACAGCGAGAACCCCGCGGACGCCGCAACCCGCTGTTCAGAGTGGCAGCTTGGTCATTGGCCGCTGAGCGGCGCAGAGCTGTCCTTTGCGGGTCAATAGAGCATCGCGCAAGATCGGCTCGGGCCCCGCTCCGATGAGCAGTATCTCGTACATGATCAGACCTTCGTCCTGCAGCGCTACGGCGGCCTCGATGAAGGCGCGTGCAGACATGCCCGCAGCGACAAACCGCGGCGTTACCGTGCTCGGATTGGGCCAGCATCCGTGCAAATGGTGGACGATCGCCAACTTCGCTTCGTGCGACTGGCGTGTCCCCTGCGCACGTTCGTCGTTCACCGGATATCCCGTACCGGAGCCCAAGTGATGGGGCCATCCCTCGCCGGATTCTAGCCAGCGTCGCCCCGATTGCCTACTTACGAAGCTCCACCTAGCTCCGCGGCCACGAGTTGCCCGTCGAGCACCCTTATGTGTCTTCGGCAGTGGTCGGCTATGTGCTCGTCATGGGTGGAGATCAGGAAGCAGGTGCCCGTGCTCTGATTGATCCGGTCGAGCAGCGCCATCACCTGGTCAGCGGATTCGCGATCAAGATTGCCGGTCGGCTCGTCAGCCAGCACGAGCGGAGGCTCGTTCATCAGCGCCCGGGCCACCGCGACCCGCTGCCGCTGTCCGCCTGACAAGGCCGCCGGCCGGTATTCCCGCCGGTCCGCAAGTCCAACGGCGTCGAGCAGGTCAGCCGCCCGCTGCCGCATGGCCCCCGTCTCACGGCCACGGCTCGCGGCTGCGGGCATCATCACATTCTCGATAGCCGTCAGGTCGGGAAGCAAGTGATGGAACTGGAAGACGAAGCCGATATGGACGTTGCGAAAGCGCGTGCGTTCAGCGTCGCTGGCGCTCGTCAGCTCCTCGCCAAGCATGCGGTGCTCGCCTTCCGTCGGACGCAGCAGCGTGCCCAGGATCGTCAGCAGCGTGCTCTTGCCGGAGCCCGAGGGCCCGAGCAGCGCCGCCATCTCCCCGCAGTCGAGATCGAGGTCGACCCCGCGCAGCACCGTCGCTGCCGCCTCGCCTTGACCGAAAACTTTGGTCAATCCGCGCACGCGGACCAGCGGCTCCTCGCTCATGCGCCGATCGCCTCGACCGGGTCGATCCGCGCCGCACGCCGCGCCGAGACGATCGAAGCCAGCCCCGCCGCGAGCGTCGTCAGCAGCACCGCCACCACGTAGTCTCCCTGCGCCCGGTCGACCGGCAAGCCGCCTCCTTCGACGGCTTCAAGCGGCGGAAACGGCAGCAACGCAAGCCAAGCGATCAACGCGCCACCGACCGCTCCTATCGCCCCAATCAGCGTCCCTTCGATGACGAAGATGCCAAGCACGAAACGCTGGCTTGCTCCGGCCGCGCGCATGATGCCGATCTCGCCGCGACGGCGCACGATGGAGAGCAGCATGGCACTGGCGATGCCGATCACGATCGTAATCAGCGCGAAGGTCTTGACGATCGTTCCGGTCCGCCCCTGTGCGTCGAGCGCTTCGAACAACTGTTCGTTCTCATCGGTCCAAGGCGTCGTCTTGAGCCCCGTGGCTCCGCGCAGCCGCTCGGCAATGCGCGGTGCAGCTTCAGGCGGCGCGACTTTGACCTCGATGCGCGAGATCCCGCTTGGAAGGCCGAAGAGAGCACGAGCGGTACGGAAATTCATGTAGAGCGCCTGCCGGTCGGCACTAGCGATGCCGAGCGCGAATATTCCGCCGATGCGGAAGCTGCGCTCGCGATCCCGTTCGGAACGCACGACGATCACCTGTCCGACGCGCAGGCCGAGGTCGTCAGCGAGGGTCTGGCCGATCAGAACGCTGTCGGGCGTGAGCGCCTCGGTTCCCGCGACGATTGCTCCGGCCACGTCGGCAATTGCGGAAAGCTTGTCCGGCTGCACGCCGATCACGCCGACCGGAGCAATCGTCTGCCCGCGCTGCACGAAAGCGCTCCCGCGAATCTGCGGCGAGACAGCCGTCACGCCTCGCGTCGCTTCGATGAGCGCCACCGCCGGCTCCCACACCATGATCTGCGCGCGCCGGCTGAGATCCTTCTGCACGGCCACCTGAACGCCGGGACCGCCGACGATTCGCTGCGGATCGCGCTCGGCCATCTCGAACGTGATGTGGGGAATGCTCCCCACCGTGCGCTGGGTCAGCAGCGTCGCCAGCCCGCCGATCAGCGCGCTCATGAACACGAACACGCTTACGCCCACCGCCACGCCCAGCATCAGCAGCAATGTCTGGCCCGGCGTCGACAGCAGATGCCGGAGGGCGAGCTTGGCGGCGTACAGCATCCGCTACTCGGCCGACTTAACGCGCGTCCCCGGCGCCGCCGCGGCCGGATTGACCAGGACCTGCATCCCCGGTTGTAAACCGTGGGTTACGATCACCTCCGCTGCCGGCCAGTCGATGAACTGGATCGGCCGTTCCGCCACTTGGCCGTCGGCATCGATCACCCTCACCCGCGGCGCGGTATCAGGCTGGAGAATGCTGGCACGGGGCACACTTATCGCCTGCGGCCTGCGTTCAACGACCAGGTTGACCGAGACGGTCTGGCCCGAGGGAGCAAAGCCGGGCGGCTCAAGGAACCGCAACCGCACTTCGCGCGCACCTGTCGCCTCATCGACCCGCGGTTCGATGTGCACGACCTCGGCGCGCAGCGGCTGCGAGCGCCCCGCCAATTCCACCAAGCCCACGGTGCCTGCTCGCAACTCCACTGCGTGGGCTTCGTCGACTTCAGCGGAGATCTCCGGAGCGCTCAGATCGGCGAGGCGATAAAGGATCGTCTCGGGCCCCACGGTCTGTCCCCGGTCGACCGGACGTTCAAGGATCACGCCGCTGAACGGCGCCCGCACGACATTGCGCTGCTGCACCTCCTGAGCCTGAGTCCGCGCGGCCCGGCGTCGCTGCAATTCGCGCGTGCCTTCCTCCACCGCTAGGCGTGCTTCCTCGACCTGCCGCCGCGTGACGAACTCGCCCAGCGCCTCGAAGCGGGCGAGATCTCGCCGTGCCTGCGCCACCACTGCTTCCTGAGCTGCAATGGCCGCGGTGGCTTCGCTGATGGCCGCGCGCTGCGGGCCGTCGTCGATGCGCGCGATCGGCGCGCCGGCGGCCACAGTGTCTCCGACGTCGAATGGCAGTTCGAGCAGTGTACCGGCAACCGGGGATTGAACGTCCACCGATTGGCGGGGCCGTATCCGCCCGTTCACAGCCAAGCTGCGAACAGCCTCTGCGCGTGCAAGGGTCACGGTCTCGACCTCCTGCGCCCGGGGCCAGAGGAGGAACGCAGCCAAACCCAAAATCACTACCGCTACGGCAAGCCACGCAGCCCGCTTGCGGTTCTTCACGGCCGCCGCCGCTCCGGCGCCC
>JAJUJV010000034.1 GCA_029265155.1 Altererythrobacter sp.
CAGGCCGAAGGCAGCGGCAAGGAGATGCGCCGCGTCGCGGTCGGCCCGGACGGCGCTAAGACGGCCTACACCGAAGCGGTGATGAAAGCCTGGGCGGAGCGCGACTGGACCTGGTCGATCGAAGGCCTGTCGCTTCACAATTACACCGTACCCGAGTGGCCGCCTGCGCGCCCGAGTGTCGGGTTCGACGAGGGCGACTATGCCCTGATGCTGCAGACCACGCTGAAGATGAACGACCTGCTGCAGACGCACTCGGCGATCATGGACAAGTATGATCCGGAAAAGCAGGTGCCGCTGATCGTCGACGAATGGGGCGTGTGGCTGGCCGAAGATCCGGGGACGCCGGAGGGTTTCCTGCAGCAACAGAATTCGTTGCGGGATGCGATCGTGGCGGCGCTTAACTTCAATATCTTTGCCCGTAACGCGGAGAGGGTTCAGGGTGCCAACATAGCGCAGATGGTCAACGTGCTGCAGGCGATGATCCTGACCGACGGGCCCAAGATGCTGCTGACGCCGACTTATCACATCCACAAGATGTACCTGCCGATGCAGGACGCGACGTTCGTGCCGGTCGAGTTCGACAGCGGCTGGTATTATCACGACGGCATCGCGCTTCCGGGAGTGGATGCGGTGGCGTTCCGGGACACGGGCGGGAAGCTGTGGCTCTCGCTCGTGAACCTCGATCCGGCGAAGGCGAAAGACGTCGCGGTGGACCTGTCCGGCGCGCGCGTGTCGCGGGCGGAGGGACAGGTCCTCACCGGGCCGAATGTCAACTCGGTCAACACGTTCGACGCGCCCCAGACCGTTTCGCCGCGGGCGATCCAGGGCCGGGTGAGCAACGGCCGGGTGACCGTCAGCCTGCCGGCGAAATCGGTCGCAGTGCTCGCGCTGGACTAGCGGCCTAGACGTTCAGCTCCTCGACTCGCTCGATCGAGCCGAGGAGCAGAGCGTCGTTCGCGAGGCGGAGCGGCGCCATGTCGACATGCGAGCGTCCTTCGCGCATGAGCCGAGCGAAGTGTTCGTAGAGCGTGGAGTACTCTTCATCCTCGCTCGCCTGGATGCCATCGGGAGTGCTCAGCACGCTGCCGCCTTGCAACAGCTCCAGCGTCCCCTCATCGGTGTCGACGGTAATCGTCCAGGTCTGCGACCCCTTCTGGCGGAAATCGAGATCGACGCTGACCTCGAGACCGCCTGAATCTTCGAGCTGCACCTGGGCCGCGACAGGGGCCTCGCAGTTGGCCGGATACTGGAGAGCGGAGTGCGTCACGCGCAGCGGGTGCGGCAGAATCTCGGTCGCGATCGAGAGCGCGTTGATGCCCGGGTCGAACACGCCAAAACCGCCGGGGCGCCAAATCCAGGGTTGCCTGGGATGCCAGATGTGGACGTCCTCGCGCCAGACGATCGCGACGCTGCGGATCTGCTTCCCGCCGAGCCACTCGCGCGCGGGTCTGACGCCGGCGGCATAACGCGAGTGCCAGGCTGTAAACAGCGTCACGCCTAAGGTTGCGGCGCGCTCTTCGAGGTGGGAAATCTCCTCGACGGTGGCAGCCGGCGGCTTTTCGAGAAGCACGTGCTTGCCTGCCTCGAGCAGCCGCAGCGCGATGGCCGAACGCACTTGCGGCGGCGTGCAGACAGCCGCGGCATCGAACGCGAGATCGCTTTGGAACAGCGCGTCGAGCGAGGTGAAATGCGGGAGACCATCGCGGCCCTGCGCTGCCGGATCGACGGAGGCGACGAGTTCCAACGAGGGGTTCTTGGCCAGAGCGGAAAGATGCTGGTCGCAGGCGATCTTGCCCAGGCCAACCAACACGACACGAATGGGAATGGGAGGGGCTTCGCCGGTCGCCTCCGTCACAGCGGCACTACTCGCGCCACTGGCTGCTCGGCGGCCGCGACGAGCGGATTACGCAGCGGAAGCGTGAAAGGCGCTGCCTCGATCTCGAAAACGTCGCCGGGGTGCGTCTCGAACCCATCGGCGAAGCTGGCGGTGGCGGTGCCGAAGAAGTGGACGTGGACATCGCCCGGGCGCCGGAACAGCCCATATTTGAAGTGGTGATGCTCGAGGTTAGCGATCGTGTGGGACATGTTGTCCTCACCGGTTAGGAACGGCTTTTCCCAAGCGACGGTGCCGTCGCGGCGGATGCGGCTCGTGCCGCGAATGTCCTGCGGCAACTCACCCACGAGGAGCTCGGGACCAAGCGACGCCTGCCGAAGCTTCGAGTGGGCGAGCCACAAGTAGTTATGCCGCTCAGTCACGTGGTCGGAGAATTCGTTGGCGAGGCAGAAGCCCAGCCGGAACGGCGTGCCATCGGGACCGATCACGTAAATGCCGGCGAGCTCAGGCTCTTCGCCGCCGTCGCGCGCGAACGGGGGGCGCGAGAGCGGCTTCTCAGGCCCGGCGAGGTGATCCCCGTTGCCCTTGTAGAACCACTCGGGCTGCTGCCCCGCGACGCCATCCGCCGGCTTGCCGCCTTCGATGCCTTCGAGGAACATACGCATGCTGTCGGTGAGGTTTTCCCCCGAAGCGGCGGCTTTGTGCATGCGATCGCGGCCCTCGGCGCTGCCCAGGTGCGTCAGACCCGTGCCGGTGAGCCAGAGATGCGCAGGATCGGGATGGTCGATCGGCGCGAGCACTCGCCTTGCCGTGAGATCGGCCTCGACATCGATGGTTGCGAGCAAGCCGCTGGCGCGGGCTTCGTCCGCAAGCGAACGTTTTGTCGCGATCGCTGCGAGGGCGAGTTCGCGGGTACTGCGGTAGCCATCGACGATCCGCCAGGCATCGTCCATCCACGCGGCGACCTGACGGGTTCCGTCTTCCGCCCGGCGTTGGAGCAATCTCACGTCACGACTCCCTGAAGGTTGGAGGACTGTTTGCGATGATCGAAGCGGCCGGCGGCGGACCGCTATTCGGCCGATGGAAGCAGGATTCCCGCGGACGTCTGCTCGACCGGGCGGATCGTACCGTCCGGATTGAAGAACATGCGCTCGACCGCGACCGCGCGGCGGCCGAGGCCGCCTTGCTGGTCACCCACCGTCAGCGTGCCGACATGATAGAACAGGTACCAATCGCCCTTGAACTCGGCGATCCCAGGGTGGATCGTGAAACTGTTCGCGGCCGAGCCGGTGATCTCGCCCCGACGGGTCCACGGACCTTCGATACTCGCCGCCGTCGCGTATGAAATGCGCTCGTCCGGACCGAGCTCTCGATCCATCGAGGCATAGGCGAGATAGTAGAGGTCGCCGCGCTTGAAGACCCACGGCCCTTCGACAAAGTCCGGAAGGTCGATGGTCCGGATCGGTCCGTCGAAGCTCACCATGTCGTCGGCGAGCTTGGCCATGTAGCAGTTGGCGTTTCCCCAGATCAGCCAGCTCGTGCCATCGGGCTCAGTCCAGACGGTGGGGTCGATGTCGTCCCAGTGATGTGGTCCCTTGGTGTCCTCGTTCCGGACGAGCGCGCTGCCCTTGGCGTCGCGGAAAGGGCCGAGCGGGTTGTCGGCCACGGCGACGCCGATCGCCTTGCCATGGGAAGTCGCCGGATCGTGCTCGACGGCAGTGTAGAACCAGTAGCGCCCCTCCTTTTCGTGCACCTGGCTCGCCCAAGCATCTTTCTGCGCCCAGCTGAAGTCCGTGGGCTTCATGATCTCGCCATGAGCGGTCCACGTGTGCATGTCCTTGGTCGAATAGGCGAGCCAGCGCGTGATGTTGAACATCTCTTCGCCCCGCGCCTCGTCGTGCCCGACGTACAGATAGAGCCTGTCGCCGACCACAAGCGGCGCGGGGTCTGCCGTGAAGCGGGAGCGGATAAGAGGATTACCTTGATACACGAAGGACTCTTGCGCCTGCACCGGGCTCAGCACCGCGACTGAGCCGGCTAGGCAGGCGGCAAGAATGAGGTAGCGCATTGTTGGATGGCTCCCACCAGTGAGCTGCCATATTACTCCGACAATAGCATTCGTCAAACGGCTCGAACTTAAGAGCGGCTGCCGGCTGAAGGCAGACGCTGAAGCGAGCCTTATCAATTGGCAGCAAACGCTCTATCGAAATGGCTGATGAAGGGTCACTCTCGAAGGAGCACGATGTCCAAAGCCGGCAACCCTGCACCCGAAAGCGCTGAGGATGTCATAGCGCCACCCACACCCGCCGGGCGCGGATCGGGTAGGCGGTTGCGGGGGGCGATAGCTCATTACCTCGGGACTGCTATCGTGACGGGCCGCATCGAGCCGGGAGAACGGCTGACCGGAGAGGTTGAGAATGCCGAAGCGTTGAACGTTTCCCGAAGCGCCTATCGCGAGGCTGTTCAGGTTCTTACAGCCAAGGGGCTTGTCGCCAGCAAGCCGAAGGACGGCACCAGGGTGCTGCCCCGAAGCAATTGGAACCTGCTCGATCCTATGGTTCTAGCATGGGCTTTTGCGGGTGAGCCCGACCCTCAATTCGTGCGCGACCTTTTCGAACTGCGCGCGCTGGTAGAGCCGGCTGTCGCGCGTCTAGCGGCAGAGCGTCGAGACAAAGACGACATCAAGCAGATGAAGAAGGCGCTAGCAGAGATGCGCCGGCACACACTCGCGACCGAAGCTGGTCGGGCAGCAGACCGAGCATTTCACGATGCGTTGCTTCGGTCTGCGCACAACGAAGTCATGATGTCGCTCGCGGCAAGCATAAGCTCTGCGGTCAACTGGACGACCATATACAAGCAACGATCGCGCGCGCTGCCCCGCGATCCTGTGCCCGACCACGCTCGTGTGTTTGATGCGATCGTAGAGGGAGACTCTGAAAGGGCCGCACAGGCGATGCAGACGCTCGTCGACCTCGCTCTCGAAGATACAACCGCAGCGATGGAAGAACGTTAACAGCCGGTTCGCTCACTCGTCCGCGAACGACAGGTTACGCCCGAAGAACGGCAGGACGTGATCTTGCATTCGGAAGCCGAGCCGGTTGGTGTGGTCGCCATCATATATCGTGAAGGTGTTCTCGATCCCGTATGTATTTAGCGCCTCGTGGAGCGCCCTGGGGTCGGTGCCGGGGCCGTCCTTGTCGCCAATCTCGATGGCGATCGCGCGATAGCCACGCAGGCCGGAAATGTACTGGTCGATGAAAGCCAGCGGGGCGTTGGCGTGCCACTTCGCCAGGATGTCCGGCCGAAGCTCGCCCTGCGCGTACGGCAGGTCGAGGAAAAGCGGCGGCTTGTTGGGATTGGGCGAGAAGGCGGCTGCGACGGCGAGAGGGCCGCGCTGGATGCCTTCGAGCTTGTCGAGGTCTTCGAGCGTCTCGATGGTTTCGAGCCGTGCCATCGCTTCGGGGTTCGGAGCGCCGCCGAAGCCGCCAGGCGTCAGCCCGCCGGGGCTCATCACGTAAAGTGCGCCGAACTTGTTGGCGTGCTTGATGCCGATCCGCGTCGCGCCGTAGCCCCCCATCGAATGGCCGACGAGGCCGCGGCTCGAGGGTCGAGCGATGGTGCGGTAGTTGGCGTCTATGTGGGCGATCAGATCCTTCGCGATGAAGTTCTCGAAGTCTCCCACGGTCACGCCGCTGGCGTAGAGCGAGCCGAGATGGCGTGTCTTGCTGTCGGGGAACACCACGATCATTTCGGGCGTGCCGTTCGCGAACGCGCCTTCGGCGGTCTGCGGCATGTGGACTTCCCCCATCCACTGCTTCGCGCCGATGAAATAACCGTGGAGCGCGTAGACGACCGGGTAACGGCGCGCCGGCTCCTTGTCGTAGCTCGGCGGCAGGACGACGTAGACCTCACGGTCGGCAGGATTGCCCTCGAGGTTGCCGGCGACCGAGGGCGAATGAACGGTAATGGCGTCCACCCGCACTTTCGCCGCCTCGGCGACTACCGGCGGGCGGTCGGTCGCGACCTGGGCGGACGCCATCGTGCCGCCGGCTCCCAGCAGCACCGCAGCAGCTAGGCATGCTACGAAGTTCGCTCTCATGGCATCTCTCCCGGCCCTAGTGATTGTCGCGCGGCAGCCCCTGCGTCTGCACGATCCGCTGGTAGGTTTCCGAGCCCTCGAGGATCGCGCCGCTGTCCATTTGACCGACGAGCGCCCGCTGGATCTGCTGCCACGGGGTCTGCGAGGCTGGAAACGCGTAGCCGCCGGCCGCTTCGACCTCGGCGCGCCGCTCGGCGAGCTCTTCGTCGCTGACGCGCAGCAGGACTTCGCGCTTGCGGAGGTCGAGGCGCAGCCGGTCGCCGGTGCGGACCAGCGCCAGCGCCCCGCCCGCGGCCGCTTCGGGTGACGCGTTGAGGATCGAGGGGCTGGCCGAGGTGCCCGACTGGCGGCCATCGCCGATGCACGGCAGCGAATGGATCCCCTGCTTGAGCAGGTAAGCCGGAGGGCGCATGTTCACGACTTCTGCCGCGCCAGGATAGCCGATGGGTCCTGCCCCTCGCATGATCAGGATCGTTCGATCGGTAATGCCGAGCGCGGGATCGTCGATGCGTGCGTGATAGTCTTCCGGACCGTCGAACACCGCCACCGGACCTTCGAACGCTTCGGGATCCTCAGGGTCCGAGAGATAGCGCGCGCGGAATTCCTCGCCAATCACGCTGGTCTTCATGATCGCAGCGTCGAACAGATTGCCGCGCAGGACGATGAAGCCAGCATCCTCGATCAGCGGCCGCTCGATTGGCCGAATGACGTCCCCGTCCTCAATCGGCATGTCGCGGCAATTCTCGCCGATCGTCCTGCCGTTCACGGTTAGGGCGCTCTCGGCGATCATGCCCGCCTTAATGAGCTGCGCCACGACGGCCGGGACGCCGCCGGCCCGGTAGAAGTCTTCGCCAAGGTAATCGCCCGCTGGCTGCAGGTTTACGAGCAGCGGCACCTCGTGTCCGTGGTCCTGCCAGTCGTCGAGGGTCAGCTCGACGCCTAGGTGGCGGGCGAGCGCGATTAGGTGGATCGGGGCATTGGTCGAGCCGCCGATTGCGGAGTTGACCGCGATGGCATTGAGGAAGCTGTCGCGGGTCATGATGTCCGACGGCTTCAGGTCTTCCGCGACCAACTCGACGATGCGTTTGCCGGTCAGATAGGCGGCTTCCTGGCGATCGCGGTAGGGGGCAGGGATCGTCGCGGTTCCGGGCAGCATCATGCCAAGGGCTTCGGCGAGGCTGTTCATCGTCGTCGCGGTGCCCATCGTGTTGCAGTAGCCGGTCGAGGGGGCCGAGCTGGCGACCAGCTTGATGAAGCCCTCGTCGTCGATCTGACCTTGGGCGAGCATCTCGCGCGCCTGCCACACGATCGTGCCCGAGCCGGTCCGCCGGCCCTTGTGCCAGCCGTTGAGCATCGGCCCGACCGAGAGGGCGATGGCGGGGATGTTCACGGTCGCGGCGGCCATGAGGCAAGCGGGGGTGGTCTTGTCGCAGCCGGTGGTGAGCACGACGCCGTCGAGCGGGTAGCCGAAGAGCAGCTCCACCAGCGCCAGGTAGGCAAGGTTGCGGTCGAGCCCGGCGGTTGGGCGTTTGCCGGTCTCCTGAATCGGATGGACCGGGAATTCGAGCGCGATCCCGCCGGCCTCGCGGATGCCTTCACGAATGCGCTCGGCGAGGATCAGGTGGTGCCGGTTACAGGGCGACAGGTCGCTCCCGGTCTGGGCGATGCCGATGATCGGCTTGCCGCTGCGCAGCTCGGTGAGCGACAGGCCGAAGTTGAGGTAACGCTCCAGGTATAGCGCGGTCATGTCGACGTTGTCAGGATTGTCGAACCAGGCGCGGCTGCGCAGCGTGCGGGGGCGACGGATGCCGTCCGTCATTGCGCGCTGCTCCGCGCAGCCGTGTCGTTGTTACGGTAGGTCACTGGAGCGTCGGCTCCTGTCATAATCCTGCCCCTTGCCGACGCCCCCATTGACGCTGTCCGAACAGTCCAATACTCCGACAAGAAAGCGCAAAGCAAGCGCTGGTCGGCGACCAGGGCGAAAAGAGGGAGTGGGTATGGCGGTGGGACCAACCGGAACGGCGGTGCCTTTGGCCGCGGCGACTCGAACGAGCTACCGCCCGGCGCTGGCCTTGCTAGCCAGCCTGTTCTTTATGTGGGGCTTCATCACCGTCATCAACAACACGCTGCTGCCGCACCTGCGGAGCGTGTTCGAGCTGAACTATACGCAGACCACGCTGATCGAGAGCGTGTGGTTCATCGCCTATGCGGTGATGGGGATGCCCTCGGCGTTCCTGATCGAGCGCACCGGGTACAAGAACGCGATCATCATCGGGCTCGCGGTCATGGCGGCGGGCGCGCTGATGATGGTGCCCGCTGCGCGCATCCCGTCGTACGGGGTGACGCTGTTCGCGTTGTTCGTGGTGGCGAGCGGTATCACGCTGCTGCAGGTGGCGGCCAATCCTTACGTGGCCGTGATCGGCCCGGTCGAGAGCTCCGAATCGCGGCTGACGCTGGTGCAGGCGTTCAACTCGATGGGTACCTTCTTCGCGCCGTACTTCGGCGGCTACCTGATCCTCAGCCGGACGACCGGGGGCACCTCGCTCGAGGGGACACAGCTCACTCAGGCGGAGAGGATTGCTGACGCGCAGGCGACGCAGCTTCCCTACATCCTCGTGGCGATCGTGCTGGCGGTGATCGCGGTGATCATCTGGCGCTCGCGGCTACCGGCGCTCGGCAGGGCGACCAGCCGGGTCTCGCGTGAGGAGCGGCGCAACCACTCGCTCTGGGAACACCGCAACCTCGTGCTCGGGGTGCCGGCGATCTTCATCTACCTTATCGCCGAGATCGGCGTCGCGAACCTGTTCATCAACTTCGCAATCCTGCCCGATATCGCCGGGATTACCCCGGCTGAAGCTGCCAATTACCTGGTGCTGCTGTGGGGTGGGATGATGGTCGGGCGCTTTGCCGGCGCCTTTCTAATGAGCCGTTACCGTGCCGACGTGATCCTCGCGAGCTTCGCGGTCTTCTCGTTGATCGTGATGATCGGGGCAGCGACATTGAACGGCCCGCTGGCAATGTGGTGCCTGATTCTGGTCGGGCTCGGCCATTCGATCATGTTTCCGGCGATCTTCGCCATGGCGATCAAGGGGCTGGGACCGCTTACCGAGGAGGCTTCAGGCCTGCTGATCACCGCCATCGCCGGGGGAGCGCTGGTGATCGTGCAGGGCTGGCTGGCCGACCGTTACGGGCTGCAGAACAGTTTCTGGCTGACAGTCGCGTGCGAAGCCTACATCATCTACTATGCGTTGTGGGGCTCGAGGCCGAACCATAAGTTCTCAGAGGTGCCCGCGGAATAGTGTTGCTTAAGGGGAGAGTGAGCGATGAGGTTGCGGAAGTCATTGTGTTCGTCCGCAATAGCGCTTGTTGTGCTCGGCTCAGCCTTGACCGCAACGCAGGCCCAGCAACCCTCGGCAGATCAGGCGCGGCTCGCGCGCGAAGCGCAAAACCGTATTCCAAACACGCCCGGAGACGGGCCATACCCGGCAATTATCGAAACCGATCCTGGTCTACCGGGGCATGTCATTTATCGGCCGTCCGACCTCACGCCTTTCAGTGGCGGGAAGCTCCCGGTCCTCGCCTGGGGGAATGGAGGCTGCGTCGACGACGGCACCGCGCACCGGTTTCATCTCGCGCAGATCGCGTCCTACGGCTACCTAGTCGTTGCGGCGGGGCATTGGCGGAGCGGTCCGGGCGCGACCGATCGCCCAGCGCCTGCCCGCGCTCCATCCGGTGGCGGCCTTCCTCCGCCCGCTACGACGGCGGAGGACGTCAAGGCGGGGCTCGATTGGGCCCTCGCTGAAACGGCGCGTTCCGACAGCAAGTACTACGGTAGGATCGACCGCGGTGCGCTAGCTGTCGCCGGCCATTCGTGCGGTGGCTTACAAGCAATTGAGCTTGCAGGCGACCCAAGGATCAGAACGGTGCTCGTTCACAATTCGGGCATTTACAATGAAGGAACGAGCCGCATTCCAGGCATGTCTGTATCTAAGGACATGCTCAATAACTTTCACACACCTGTGCTCTACGTCCTCGGGGGTCCCGAGGACATCGCCTATCCGAACGGTACCGACGACTATGAGCGGGTTGAAAGTGTACCGATCGTTCTGGCTGATCTCCCAGTGGGTCACGGTGGGACGTTCGGCGAGCCAATGGGCGGGGCGGTAGCCCACGTGACTGTAGATTGGCTGGAATGGCATCTGAAGGGTGACCCGGTGGCAGCCCGAACCTTTATAGGCGAGAACTGCCGGCTCTGCTCGGGCAGCGACTGGACACTGCGTCGGAAAGGCTTTTGACGCACTAGGGCGCTCTCACGCAGCGTTCCGTGCTGAACGACTACTGCCCGTGTTATATTTGATACGCGGTTTCGATCTCAGACAACATCTTGAAGCCCGCCTGGACGTGTGCGCGCATAGCTTCTTCCGCTGCGCGCGCGTCACGGTGGAGAATTGCCTTCAGGATACGACGATGATCGTTGTTGGCAGTGCGCAGTCGCTCGGCGTCGTAGAAGCTATCAAATAGCAGTCTGTGTATCGGCACGTTGAGGCGTTGCAGTAACTCGCCGATAAGCTTGCTTCCGGATCCGTCCACGAGCAACTGGTGCCACTCGGCATTCAGCCGACCGAACCGCTCTGGCTCTCGATTATCGACGCAGAGCTCCAATTCCGCTTGGATTTGTTGCAACTTCTCGCGTTGTTCGTCTGTAGCTGAAATAGCGAAGTCTGCCGCAGTGACACCCTCAAGGGCTGCTCGGGCGCGATAAATCTGTCGCACTTCTTCCAGACTCGTACTTCGGACCGACGCGCCCTTATACGGCTCGATGTCGAGAAGGCCCTCTGCAGCGAGCCGCTGAAAAGCTTCGCGCACTTTCAAACGGCTTCCGCCCGTTTTCCGAATGATGTCGACTTCAACCAGTCGCTGCTCGGGTGCTAGCTGACCTCGGCGGATGCGTTCTCGGATCCAATCAGCGATCTCGATGCTCGTCGGCGCGGGGCCGCTCTGAAAACCTAACGTCATATCCCCTCCCCGATAACAAAGAGCTCTCCACAAGCTCGATTGTCAACAAAATCGTCAGTGATTTTTTGTTTGATCTTACCCGAAGGTGTCGATCACACACACTCCCATAATAAGGATGGAGAGGGTGATTGTTCGCACGGTTTGCAGCCCTGCTCGCTTTGTTGCTACTTGGCGCATCCGCAGCGGCGCAGACTGGCGCCCTCACGGATCACGTGCGTGAATCCCGCTATGTTACGGTGCGCGACGGAACGCGACTAGCCGTCAACATTTACCGTCCCGTTCACGCCGGCAAAGTGATTGCCGAGCCCCGGTCCGTGATATTCGCTTTCACACCGTATCGGGCTCGTTTCAAAGACGAAGCAGGTGCTGTGAGGGAGACAGCCCTCGAAGACGGGCTCGCACTGCGCTCGCTTCTTCGCGCCGGTTACGTGGTAGCGGTGGCGGACGTCCGTGGGAAAGGGGCGTCGTTCGGCGCCCGCCGCGGCTTCCAGGATCGCACCGAAGCCCACGACGGCTATGATCTGGTCGAGTGGCTGGCGCGCCAGCCATTCTCCACCGGAAAAGTCGGAATGATCGGCTGCTCCTATCTCGGCGGCACAACGTTCCATACCGCCAGTAGCACACCTCCTTCGCTGAAGGCCGTGTTCATCGGCGCGACCGATCTCGACAAGTACGCCTTTGTGCGCAACGGCGGGATTACTGCACAGTTCAACACCCGCCCGGACGAACCGGCCGAGATAGATCTCGCCAGCATACCGGTCGATGCCGATCAAAGCGGCGAGTTGCTCCGCCAAGCGGTTAGCGAACACGCCCGCAATACGCCCATGGCTCCCTTGTGGTACGGCATGCCCTACCGAGACAGCGTCTCGGCGTTCACAGGCAATGCTTTTTGGGAAGAGGTGGCGGTCTACAACCACCTAGGCGCGATCCGAAATGCCGGAATCGCCACCTATTTTTGGAGCAACTGGCGCGATGAACCGACCGGGCAAGTAATCCTTGGTGCAGCTAATCTCGGCAGCAAGTTTCTGGCTGGGCCGGGTGACCATTGCGTTCCGCCGGCCGGTTTCGACTTCGCTGGAGAAGTCATCCGTTACTTCGACCATCACCTCAACGGCGTTAACAACGGGATCGATCGCGAACCCTTGGCGACCTATTTCGTCGAGGACGCGAACGGCGGTCGCTACGTCAAGTCTGAGCAGCTCCCCGGGGTTCAATCGCGGCCGCTGCCTTGGTTCTTGGATGGGCCAAGTTCTGGTCAATCGGGTGCTCTTTCTTCGGCACCCGGAGAGAGAGATGTCGACCACTTCGCGGTCGACTATGATTTGCCTCCGCCTGAGGCCTTCGCTTTTTGGCCTAGCCCAATGGACAACCACGGGGTCAGCTATACCAGCGCCCCGCTGGTCGAGCCGATGACGCTAATCGGCTTTCCGGTCACGCACCTGTCGGTCACCTCAACCCATCCCGAAGCTGACGTCTTCGTCTATCTCGATCTGGTCCAGGCTGATGGGAGCGCCGAGGTTGTTTCGTTCGGGCGACTGAAACTCTCACACCGGGAGTTAGCGCTGGCACCTTACGACACCATTGGCTTGCCGTGGCATTCTGGCAGGTCATCGGACGTTAGAGGGCTGGCTCCTGGCGAAGAAGCTTTGCTGTCGATTGCCATGACGCCGCTATCGCGCGTCATACCCACTGGCGCGCGACTTCGCTTCACCGTCGCAGGCGCCGACCCGCGCCAGCGCAACTTGCAGGACATCAGACTAACGCCACCGCCAAACATCGGCGTGCTGAGGGGAGGGCGCGATCCATCGCGCATCGAACTTCCCTTGGCTTCGTAAAGTGAAAAACAAGCGGGGGGGAGATGACCATCCGCCAAGGGAGAAGGACGATGAAGGCAAACATTAACAACGGCCTGCGTGTTCTATTGCTGGCCAGCGTATCCACATTCGCTGCGACCGCTCCCCAGAGCGTTATGGCCCAATCAGTTGTCGATGAGCAGCAGATTGGGGAGCAAGGGGCCCAAAGCGGCGAGATTGTTGTCACTGGTAGCCGCCTGCGCGGTGTTGCCCCGGTGGGCTCGAGCGTCATCGCGCTAGGTGCGGACGACGTTGCCGCTTCCGGAGCGGTAACCACGGACCGGCTGATCCGTCAGATCCCGCAGGTGTTCGATCTTGGCGTTAGCGAGAACTCACGCGGCCAGTCCGGCGGCAGCGGGAACATCACATACGGCAACAGCATCAATCTGCGCGGCATCGGACCTTACGCCACCTTGGTGCTGGTGGACGGCCACCGTGCCGTAAACAACAGCCGTGCATTCGATCCGTCCGTGATCCCGACCCTTGGACTTGAGCGGGTTGAGGTGATCGCAGACGGTGCGTCTGCAATTTATGGCTCAGACGCAGTGGCGGGCGTAGTAAACCTGATCCCACGGCGAACTCTCGATGGTGCTGAAGCCGTTGCTCGTTACGGTGTTTCCGACAGAGGCGACTTCAACGAGTATCAACTTGGAGCCGCTCTCGGCAAAGTGTGGGACAGCGGCCAGGTCATGCTGGCCTATGAACACGTTTACCGCTCCTCTCTTAACGGCAGTGATCGTGCTTTCTTCCGTTCCGATCAGCGGGAATTCGGCGGGAGCGACTACAGCGTCACGCGCTGCGCACCTGGTACTTTGCGTATCGGTTCAACCACCTATGCGCTCCCTGCGCAGCTCACCCCAGCAAACGCTGGCTCACTGGTGGCGGGCACCGCAAATCGTTGCGACGACCTGATCGGTCAGGACTTGTTTCCTGAGCAACAATACGACTCTGTAAACGGCACCTTCACGTTAGATGTGACACCATGGCTCACTGTCTTTGGTGATGGGTTTTGGAGTAAGCGTGATTACAAGCGCCTGCCGGCCTACTTCAATTCTACTCTGACCGTACCGGAAACCAATGCGTTCTTCGTGCGCCCTCCAGGGTTTACCGGGACAAGCTACACGATCGATTACAACTTCATAAACGACCTTCCCCGCGACGTCTCTGTAGGCGGCTCAGAGAATTGGCAGATCACGCCAGGCGTCCGGGCCAGGCTCTTCTCCGATTGGCAGCTTGAAGGCATCTTCACCTACGGTCGCGGCAACGACCAATCTGACCAGGTACGAGGGCTCAACGGGGCCGCTCTCAACGCCGCACTTGCTAGCAGTGATCCAGCGACCGCCTTCGACCCATATGGCCTGGGTCGCACATCTGAACAAACGCTGCGGGCGATAAGCAATCTCGTCACCCTCTCCCCAACGTTGAATGATTTCAATGGCTACGAAGCACGCCTTAACGGTACGCTGTTTAACCTACCTGGGGGCGGGGTAAAGCTAGCTACAGGTTATGAAGGCCAGGAGATTGAAACTCGGCTTGGCAGTGCGCGTGGACCCGAAGGCACTCAGATCGCCTTCCGAACGTTCAAGCGGCGCGTCGATTCTGCTTATGCCGAGCTTTACGTTCCCATCTTCGGACCAGGTAACGCATCGCCTGGTTTTGAGCGGCTCGAGCTTAACGCTGCCATCCGCTACGACGACTACTCCGATGTTGGAGACACCACCAATCCCAAGTTTGGCGTCAACTGGTCACCTCTGCCCGGTCTAACCTTCCGAGGATCATACGGAACTTCGTTCCGTGCCCCATTGATCACGCAGATTTACGGCAACAGCAACAATCTGTTCGGTCAAAATTATCAAAACCCAGCTGGCGGGGCACCGTTCGTCGGATTTGCCTACTCCGGACCAAACCTCGATCTGAAGCCGGAGGAAGCGACGACGTGGTCGCTAGGTGCAGATTGGAGCCCGGCGTCCGGTCTTCGGTTGAGCGTCACCTATTTCAACGTAGAGTATACAAACCAGGTCGATAGCTACCTAGCCGATCTGGCCATCCTCAACCGAGAAAGCGAATTCGCCGGGACGGGCATCATCCTTCGCGGGACGGAAGCTCGGGATCGAGTGTTGGAGCTGTTGGCTCAAGGGGTCACACTGGCGCGAGGGACGTTCCCGGGAGGCGACCCTCAGAATGTCACCCTCTACGTCGATGGCCGCAATAACAATCTCGGCGTGTCCAACACCGAAGGCATCGATTTCGTCGCCAGTTGGGTCACTGACACCGACAACGCCGGTACGTTTACGGTCGACGCTTCCGGGACTTACATGACGCGCTTCACATCTGCCGTTTCGCCCGCGGGTGTGGAGGTCGACAGGCTCAACACGATCTTTTTTCCGTTGAAGTTCAAGGCGCGCGGCAGCGTAACCTGGGATCTTGATCCCATCCGCGTGCAAGCGACGGCAACGCATGTCGGTGGGTACCGCAACACGGCGATCATCCCTGAGCAAAAGGTCTCAAGCTACACTCCTGTAGATCTGGCTGTGAGCTGGACCGTGGGCGGCAACCGAAGCGGCCTACTGGGATCGGAACTCAACCTGGGTTTCGAGGTGCGAAATCTATTCGACCAGAAGCCTCCATATGTTGATCTAGCACCTTCTGCTAACGGCAGCGGAGGCTACGACGCGACGGCAGCCAATCCCGTCGGGCGTATGTTTGCTGCCAGTGTGCGTGTGAAAATCTGACGGGCGGATGGGTCGCACGCGTATGCTCGATATTGCCGTAGCCGGTGATCTGGTGCTCGACGAGCCCAACGCCGACTATTGGCTGTCGGGCATCGCGCCCGCGCTATCTGAAGCAGATGTGGCGATTGGGCATCTTGAGGTCCCACACACCCGGCGCGGTCAGGAACTTGTCGGCGACGTGCCGGCCCCTGGGGCGCCGCCCGAGAACCTCGCAGCAATATCTCGGGCAGGCTTCACAATGCTAAGCTTGGCAGGCAATCACATCGCGGACTGTGGGCCGGAAGGGATCGAGGACACTATCGACGGCCTTCAGGAGTTAAATATTGCCCACACTGGCGCTGGGGCTGATCTTCATTCTGCGCGGCGCCCCGCGTGGGTGACGTCAGGGTCACAACGCATCGCACTGCTTAGCTATAACTGCGTTGGCCCAGAGGCGGGCTGGGCAGCGCCGGAGCGGGCGGGTGCGGCCTACCTCAGAGTTTCAACGTCGGACGGTTCAGCCGTGGCTCCTGCAGCTCCGCTCCAGACAGCAGAAGAAGACGCATTCAGCACAATCGCAGAAGATATTGCGGCTGTTCGCGAGCAGGCCGATGTCGTGCTGATCGCGATGCATAAGGGGCTTGTCCATGTGCCCGCGCGCCTGGCGCCTTACGAGAGGCCTCTCGCGTACGCCGCGATTGAAGCGGGAGCTGACGCGGTGCTGGGGCACCATGCTCATATCGTAAAGGGCATCGAATTCTATCTTGGTCGACCCATTTTCCATGGCCTCGGAAACGCGTGCGTCGTCACATCAGCATTGAGCCCCCAGCAAGATCACCCTGGTCGTGTAGAATGGGCGCACAAACGTAAGCGCTTGTTCGGCTTCGAGCCGGATCCTGCCTACCATCTTGCTCCCTTCCATCCGGAGGCGATCAATGCCTTCATCGGTCGGATCGTCTGGAATGGGGAAGAGGCTCGCACTGGCATCGTACCGGTCCATGTCGAGCCGCCGGGTCGACCAGTGCTCGCAACGGGCAAACGCCGCGAAGAGATCTTTCGATACATCGAACACATTACGATTGCCGGGGGAATGCCGCCAATCGCCATCGACGATGATGGATGGGTAAGGAAGGCGCAATGAACCGACTCCACAGTCTCATGGTGTGGACGGGTGGCGGAGCTTTGCTCGCGGCAACGGCTGTGGACACAATCGCGGTCGTCGGCCGACAGGTTGGCTTCTCCGTCCACGGCGCGATCGAGCTGATTCAAGCGGCAGTACTCGTAGCAGGCGCCATCGCCCTGATAGCCGCAACCGTCGCCAACAGTCACGCGCGCGTGCGCATCGTAGTGGAGCGGCTCGGCCGTGCCCGGCCGAGCGTCGAGCGCATTACTAACGTCCTTACCCTGTGTTTTCTGACTGCGCTCCTTGTTGGCTCAGTCTGGCTCGCAGTCGACCTGTGGGGAAGCCATGAGATCAGCGAGGTTGCGGGTGTACCATGGCGGTGGCTTCGGCTGTTCGCGAACTTCGCGCTTGCGGTGATGATCGGGGTGGTCGTGCGTGACACCTGGCGAGGGTCCAACCAATGATGGCGACCCCTTTGACTGGCCTCGTGGGTGTTCTCATTCTATTCGCGCTGTTGCTCGCGGGTGTGCGCATTGGCGTCGCGTTAGGGCTAGTCGGCCTCGTCGGTTTGGCGATTGTGATCGGCCCCGAGGCGGCCGTGATCAAGGGCGGTGTCGTCGTTATTGAGACGTTGACACGATACGAGCTCGGCACACTGCCGCTGTTCCTTCTGATGGCGCAAATATTCTTCGCTGCCGACGCAAGTCGGGACTTGTTTGATGCCGCCGCGCGGTTCGTCGGCCATCGACGAGGGGGTCTCGCTTATGCCGCAGTAGGTGGTTGTGGAGGGTTCGGCGCCATCAACGGCTCGAGCCTGGCCACAGCGGCGACGGTCGGGATGGTGGCGCTGCCCGAAATGCGCAAGCGCGGTTACGCTGACACCCTGGCGACTGGATCGGTCGCTGCTGGCGGCACGCTCGGTCAGATGATCCCGCCGTCGGGCGCGCTGATAGTCTATGGGATCATCGCTGAGCAATCGATCGGCACTTTGTTCACCGCGGCGATCATTCCCGGCATCACGCAGATGCTGTTCTACATCCTGGTAATCTGGCTGCTTGTTCGCTGGCGCCCTGAACTCGGGCCGACCAGCGAACGGGCTAGCTGGGCTGAACGCGGTCGCTCGTTGGCGCGCATCTGGGACATGCTAGCGTTGATCGTCGTAGTCATAGGCGGGATCGCATCGGGATGGATCAGCCCATCTGAAGCGGCCGCCGTAGGTGCTGCGGGCGCACTGGCAATCGCCGCCATTCGTCGTCGCCTTGGAGTTGCAATGCTCAAGGAAGCGTTCGCCCGCACGTTGGAAACCAGCGGGTTGATCTTCCTGGTCATCATTGGTGCACTGATATTCTCGGTGTTCGTCAGCGTTACCGGACTTGCTGGCGCCGTGGGCGACCTCATTTCAAGTTTCGGCCTCGGGCCCCTTGGCACCTTGTTGCTGATCGCGGTCTTCCTTTTGGTTCTTGGCTCAGTCCTCGACGGTCTTGCGCTGATGCTGCTGACCACGCCGATCCTGCTGCCGATCGTAACGGAGGCAGGAATGACCGCGATCTGGTTCGGTATCTTCATCACGAGGGCGATGGAGATAGGGTTCGTCCATCCCCCGCTCGGCATGAACCTCTACGTCATCCAAGGGGTAGCGAAAGACGTGTCAATCCAACGCATCTTCAAGGGCGTACTCCCGTTCCTGGGCAGCGATTTTGTCCATCTCCTGCTGCTCTTGCTCTTTCCAGCGCTGGTTCTCTGGCTACCTGAACTGCTCGGACATTGACCATGATCGCAACCGTAGGCCCTTGCCTCCCCGTTGATCTCCTCGCTGCGACAGGACGACTCTATGGACCGGTTAAGTGGCA
>JAJUJV010000163.1 GCA_029265155.1 Altererythrobacter sp.
GAGCCGGCTCGCTAAGGCGGTCGCGAATACGCTGGATGGTTTGCCGGACATCCTGGAACGGGACGCGGGGCTCTCGCCGGAGGCGCTGGAGCGTGTGCAGCAGGTTGTCGACCAGCTGCGCGAGCAGATGTATCAAGCCGTCATCGCCGATGATTCCGAATAAGTTAGCCAGCGCGGCTCAGATCCGGCGCGACGTTGCGGAGCTCATCCGTCCGCCGCGCCGTGTGCAGGTCAGTCAGGCTGCGGCCGAGCGCATGTACGTGGTTGACGGCGCAGGGCGCTCCACGCTCTGGAGTCCAGATACCACGCCGTACATGAGAAAGCCCATGGACTGCCTGGCGAGTCGCCGCTATGACGCGGTGGTATTCGTTGGGCCGGCCCGCTCGGGCAAGACGCTGGCGCTGGTCGATGGCTGGGTCTGCTACGTGGTCAGCTGCGACCCAGGCGACATGCTGATCATTCAGATCAGTGAAGAAAAGGCGCGGGAGTATTCAAAGAAGCGGCTCGATCGCATGCTGCGGCACAGCCCCGATCTCGCCAGCAGGCTCTCGCCGCGCGGCCACGACAACAACGTTCACGACCGCACGTTTCGCGCCGGAAACTATCTCGGTATCAAGTGGCCGTCGAAGAACGTGATGGCCAGCTCCGATTTTCGGTTTGCCGCGCTCACGGACTATGACCGCCTGCCTCTGGACATCGATGGCGAGGGCGACCCGTTCACGCTGACGCGAAAGCGAACGCAAACCTTCGGCTCGTCGGGCATGACGCTAGCCGAAAGCTCACCCGGCTTTGAGGTGATCGATCCCGACTGGCGGCGACCGGACGATGCGCCTCACATGATGCCGCCGGCGCCGGGTATCGCCTCGCTTTACAACCAGGGCGACCGCCAACGGCTCTACTGGCAATGCGATGGCTGCCGGCAGTGGTATCAGCCGGTTTTCGAGACTTGGCACCAGGAGAGCGCGAGACCTTTCTGCCCGCACTGTGGCTCACAGCCCGAGCCGCAGGATAAGCGGCGGCTGAACCTCAACGCGGAGTGGGTGCCCGAAGGCTGCAGGCTGACAGAAGAGGGCGAGCTCGTCGGGACGCCGCGACCGACGCGGATTGCGAGCTTCTGGATGGAAGGCCCCGCAGCCGCCTATCAGACATGGCAAAGCCTGGCCGAGAAGCTGCGTGCGGCCGAAGAGCTCTACGAGAACACCGGCAGCCAAGAGACGCTGAAGTCGGTGATCAACACCGACTGGGGACGGCCGTACATTCGCCGAGTTGGTAAAAACTCGCGCAGTAGCGAGCGGCTCATGGACCGCGCCGAGCAGACCGAAAAGCGCACGGTGCCGGATGGCGTGCGTTTCCTGACGGCGGCCATAGACGTACAGGGCGGCAAGGAGCGCCGCTTCGTGGTGCAGGTCCATGGCTGGGGTGTGGGGCGCGAGTGCTGGGTGGTCGACCGGTTCAACATCAAGGAGGACCTGAGCGTCGAGCCGCCTCGTCGCATCAATCCGGGCGCCAATCCCGAAGACTGGGATGTGCTGACGCGGGATGTGCTGTCGCGCTGCTATCCGCTCGACGATGGCAGCGGGCGGTTTATGCAGATTGCAATGGTCGCGGCCGACAGCGGCGGAGAGGAAGGCGTCACGTTCCAGGCTTATGCCTGGTATCGGCGGCTGCGCCAGCTCGGGCTGCACAAGCGCCTGATGCTGATCAAGGGCGCCTCGACCAAGACCAGCACACCGCTTCGAGAAACCTATCCCGACAGCACCGGCCGCAAGGACCGAAAAGCCGGCAGTCGCGGCGATGTGCCGGTCTGGCAGCTCGGCACGGACGTGCTCAAGGATGCGGTCGCAGCGATGCTCGATCGCGAGGAACCGGGCGCTAACTATCTGCACGTCCCGAGCTGGCTCGGGCGCTGGTGGTATGAAGAGCTGACCTACGAAGTGCGTGGCGCCGACGGCAAGTGGCGCAAGCCCGGCAAGGGCAACAACGAATCATTCGACCTAGGCGCTTACAACCTAGCGGCGTTTCTGCGGCTGGGCGGCGAGCGCATCAACTGGGATGCACCGCCCGCGTGGGCGCGGGAGTGGAACGCAAACCCGCTTGTGCAGGCATCCGAGGACACACCGCCGGAGCCAGTACGCACCACCCGGCGTCGCCGCACCCGTTTGCAAATCAAGAGGTGAGCATGGCTTACACCGAACAGGATCTCGAGGCAGTTCGCCAAGCGATCATTGATCTCGCCTCGGGGAACCGGCTCGTGCGCGTGCAGATCGGCGACCAGATCACGCAATACGCCGAGGTCGATCTACCCAAGCTCGAGGCGCTCGAGGCGCGCATTGAAAGCGCCGTTGCCGCAGCTCAAGGGCGCCGTCGCCCGCGTGTCTTTCGTGCCGTCCATCGGAAAGGTCTATGAGCAAGTCTAAGCGTAAACAGCGCCTCGCTGCGGTGCGTAAGGCGCGCGCCCAAAGCTATGAGGCCGCAAGCCATGGCCGGCGGCTACAGACCTGGCGTGCATCCTCTGCCGGGCCGAACACGCTGCTGCTCGGCAACCTGGAGACCCTGCGCGCGCGCTCGCGTGACGCGATGCGTAACAATGGCTGGCTTTCCGGTGCGCTTGATTCGTGGGTGGCCAACGAAATCGGCACCGGCATTACCCCGCGCAGTCAGGCACACAATCCGGAGTTCGCCGCGGCGGCCGATGCGCTGTGGGACGATTGGGTCAAAGAGGCCGACGCCGATGGCGTGCTGGATTTCTACGGAATGCTCGCTCTGGCGGCGCGCTCGCGCAAAGAGGCCGGCGAAGTATTCATCCGCCGTCGTACCCGTCGCCTTGAGGACGGATTGAGCGTGCCGCTGCAGCTGCAGCTGCTCGAAGCCGAGCTCTGCCCGCTTAACTACACCCAGGGCCAAATTCGGGCCGGGATTGAGTTCGACAGGCTTGGTCGGCGCCGCGCCTTCCATATGTACCGCAGTCATCCGGGCGAGCACATGGGGGAGGTCGACGCAGGCCAGCTCGTTGCTGTTCCAGCCGATGCGGTGATTCATCATTACGCGCCGCTGCGCCCGGGGCAGTTGCGCGGCCAGCCCTGGACCGTGCAGGCGCTGATCCGGGCACGCAGCTTCGACGAGTACGACGATGCCGAGCTCGAGCGCAAGAAAACCCGCGCCAACTACACCGGCGTCATCGAGCGACCCGACGACCCAATGACTGATGGCAGCGACCCTTTTACAGGGGAAGCGATTGAGACCGATGGCGAGGGCGATGCCGTGACCAACGTCTCGCCGGGTTCGTTTGCAGCCCTCCTGCCGGGCGAAAAGCTGCACCTCTTCGAAGGCGACCGCACAGCCGATGGCTACGCCGACTTCGTGCGCCACCAGCTGCTCGGCATGGCCGCAGGACTCAAGGTGCCGTATGAGTTTTTCAGCGGTGATTTTAGCGGCGTCAACGACCGCGTGATGCGCGTCATTCTCAACGAATATCACCGCATCCTCGAGCAGTCGCAGTGGCTGGTCACCATCCCGCAGATCTGCGAGCGCGTCTGGGCGTGGTTCATCGATCATGCAGTGATGGCCGGCAAGCTCAGTGCGCCGGATTACGCGCAGCGCCGCCGCGACTATCTGCGTGTCGAGTGGCGCACGGATGGTTGGCCGTACATGCATCCGGTGCAGGATGTCGATGCCAAGCTCAAGGCTATTGAGGGTGGGCTGGAGTCCCGCCCGGCGGCCGTGGCTGAGCGGGGCTGGAACTATAAGGACATCGACCGCCAGAACGCCGAGGCCGCCGAGCACGCGGAATCCTACGGCCTCAATTACAGCCACGACCCCGGCAGCACCGAAGACGACGCCACTCACGAGCCCGCCTAAGCGCGGGTTTTTCATTTCTGGGAGACCCCATGAAGAACTTCAAACTGCTGGCCCGCCTGATGGGGCGGGGCGCCGGCGGCAACGTGCCGCTGCTCTACGCTCGCGCATTCCACCGCCCGCTGCTGGTCGAGCCGGGATTGGGTGAGGCCGTCATTCAAGGCTATCTCGCAGCCGCCCAAGCCGGCGAGGGCGAGCGCCGCCGCGAGCGCATCCTCACGGTCGACGAAGGGATTGCCGTAATCGATGTCGCCGGTGCTCTGGTCGCACACGACACCATCGGGTTTTGCGGCGAAACACCAGTCTCCTATCACGCCATCGCTCGGGCTCTCGACCAGGCGCTGGACGACCCGGCGGTGCAGACCGTCATGATCCGCCTCGACTCCCCCGGCGGCGAGGCCGATGGCTGCTTCGATCTCGTCGACCATATCTATGCCGCACGCGGGGATAAGAAGATCGTCGCCGTAGTCGACCACATGGCCTACTCGGCGGCCTACGCCATCGCCAGCGCCTGCGATGAAATCTGGCTCTCGCGCACGGGTGGTGTGGGCTCCGTGGGTGTGGTGACCTATCACGTCGATCAGAGCGAGTACAACGCCAAGCTCGGCCTCAAAGTCGAGTACATCCACGCTGGCGCGCGCAAGGTCGACGGCAACCCGCATCAGCCGTTAACCGCAGAGGCCCGCGGCTGGCTGCAGGCCGAAATCGACCGCCTCCACGGCCTATTCGTGGATACCGTGGCGCGCAACCGAGGCCTC
>JAJUJV010000045.1 GCA_029265155.1 Altererythrobacter sp.
CGCTATCGGTCATTCGTCGTCGTCCAGCTTGGGGTTGGTGATCGGCGTGTCGCCTTCGAACAAATGCTCGAAGCGCCGATAGGTGCACAGCCAGCGCCCCTCGCGCAGGACATAGCGGTCGGTCGCCAGCGAGATCGTGATCGGCGGATGGGTCGGCAGCACCTTCTCGCCATTCGCCGCATAGAGGAACAGGAAGTTGGTCGCCTCCGCACTGTCTTCGCCGGTGAACCAGGCGCGGAAGTTGGTGAACGAATGGACCGACAGCCGCGGCCCCTGCTCGCGCCGCCAGTCGTAGAACTGCTGGATCTTGTCGCGGCCTTCGTACGACGCGAACTGCCCGTGGAATACCGCGTCCTCGGTATAATAGGCGCTCGCTCCTCGCCCGCCGTTGAAATCGATCTCGTGCCAGTAGTCGGCCAGCTGCAACGCCAGCCGCTGGTTGAGCTCGAGTACTTCGTTATCGGTCACGCGCTTCTCCGGTCCGTCCATCGTCCGTCCCGGCTGGCACGCTTTGCGGCCGCCTGCTTGCTCCATCGGGCCGGCGAAGTTGCGCTAAGCGGCGGTCAGTTGGTCGCCCGGCGCCGGTATTCGCGCGGCGCCATGCCGAAATGCTCGTGGAAGCTGCGGGTGAAATGGGCGGCGCTGTTGAAGCCCCAGGCAAAGGCGATCTCGGTCAGCGTGTGTCCGGCCCAGGCGGGATTGCGGATCTGCTTGGCGCATTCCTCCAGCCGGCGGCGGATGATGTAGGCCGAAACCTTCTCGCCCGTGCTGGCGAACACCGTGCGCAGGTATCGCGGCGAAATCCGCAGGCCCTCGGCAATGCTCGCCGGCGACAGCTTGGGATCGCGCAGCCGGTCTTCGATATAGCGGACGACTTCCGCCTGCCGCCCGCGCAGCACCGCCGAAACGTCCGGCTTCTGGTCGAAGCCGATCGCATAGGACATCGACAGCATCTCCAGCAGGTGCCGGGCGAAACGCTCGTCGTAGACCGAGGTGAAGCCGGTCTCGAGCTGCGAGTGGAGCTTCTCGACCATCGCCGACATCGCGCTGGTGAGGCCCACGTCGCTGCGCAAATGCATGCCGCAGAACTGCTCGGGGCAGGGCAGGTGCTCCTTCAGCGTCGGAGCGCCCACGCGCAGCATGATCACCACGCTGTCGTCGTCGATCGTGAAGTTGTGCGGCGCGTAGCTGTCGCACAGCGCGAAATCGCCTTCGGTCAGCCGCGCTTCCTGCCCGCAATGGTTGAACACGCTGCTTCCGCGCGCCTGCAGCAGGAACGAATAGAGCCGGGGAGAGCCGTGGACGATGTGCTGGCGGGTCCGTTCGATGTTGCTGCGGTTGGTGTGCATCCGCGCGAACTGGATCGGCCCGAGCCGTCCGAGGCTTAGCTGCGCGGCAAAGCCCTGGCGGTCGGCCGGCGTGAAATCCACAGAGTTCAGCTGCTTTGAATAAAGCGCGTTCCACGCCGAAGCGCGCGTCGCCCGCGGCAGCATTTCCGAACTGAAGGATTCCATCGATGTCTCTCCCGCGGCGGAGGCTTCTCAGCGAGCCTTCCACCAGAATGTGCCAGGCTCTCTCAATTCGCCCCGGCTGGCAACCTTTCCCTCATGCGCCCCCCGCTACCGGCAAGTTGGCGCCGGTCACGTAGGAGGCTGCATCCGACGCGACGAACAGCACCGCTTCGGCAATCTCGATCGGCTCGGCGACCCGCTGCATCGGCACCATGGCCGCGCCTTTGGCCTGCCGCTCCACGCTCAGCATCTCGGTCGCGACGGGGCCCGGCGAAACGCAGTTCACCCGGATGCCCTGCGCCGCCAGCTCGCGCGACAGGCCGATGCACAAGCTGTTGAGTCCGCCTTTGGAGGCCGCGTACCAGACATACTCACCCGCCGATCCGCGATCGGCCGCGCGCGAGGAGACGAAAGTGATCGAGCCTCCGCCTGTCCCCATCCTCCGCACCGCTTCGCGCGCGCAAAGAATCGCGCCGGTGAGGTTCACATCGATAACCTCGCGGAGCGTTTCGGCGCTGGCGTCCGCGAGCGGAGAGGCCGCCCCGGTAATCCCGCTCGAATAGACCGTCGCTCGCAGCGGTCCGAGCTGCGCCGCTTGGCTGAACAGCGCGATGATGTCGTCCTCACTAGATACGTCGCAACGCAGCGCTTGCGCCTTGCCGCCTGCCGCTTCGATGTCCCGCACCACCGTCGCCGCATCGTCCGCGCGGGACGTGTAAGTCAACATCACCGTCCAGCCGCGCTCCGCCGCGAGGCGGGCCACCGCGGCGCCGATCCCTCGGCTGCCGCCAACCACGACCATGACCTTATTCGGCAAGCGCAGGCTCCCGCTCTTCCAAGTCCTCCAGCGATTGCAACTGCCGCCCGGCCGTCTCGGGTAGCAGCAGCGTCGCCACGAGAGCGCAACCGATACCAGAGATCGCCACCACCGCCATCGCCGCACCCAGTGGTACGCTCATCGCCACGAACGGAACCGTCATGATGAACAGCGCGCTCGAGGCGCGGCCGAAGTTGTAAGCGAAGGCCTGACCGGTACCGCGCACCTCGGTCGGGAACAGCTCGGTGAAATAGGGCCCGAAGCTGGCGTAGATCCCGAACTGGAAGAAGCCGTAGACCATGCCGATCCCGATCAGCGCGTAGAGGTTTCCGCTCCACGGGCCGAACAGATAGATCGTCGAGGAAATCACGAAGCCGAGGCCGAACAGGCGGAACGCGTTGCGCCGCCCCACGATATCCGAAACGAAGGCGTTGACCAGAAAGCCGAAGAACCCGCCCAGGCTGTTGAACATCACGCAGATGCCGGCCAGCGAAGTGCCGATCCCGCGCTCGTCGGCGAGGAAGGTGGTCAGGTAGTTGCTGACCGCAAAGCCGGCACCTTGCGCGCCGAGCGCGAGCAGCGAGGCGAGGATCGTGATGCGGATCACGTTGGGCCGGAAGATGCTGGCGAGGCTGGTCCGCTCGCCGCGGGCCTTGGACCGGGCTAGCGCCTGCTTGAAGATGTCGGAATCGTCCGAACCGCGGCGGATGAAGAAGATCAGGAACGCCGGCAGAATGCCGATCCAGAACGCGACGCGCCAGCCGATCTCCGGCGGCAGCGCCGAGGCGAGGGGGCCCGCGATCAGCGCCGCGATGCCCGAGCCGACCGCGGCGCCGCTGTGCAGCGTGCCCAGGGCCTTGCCTCGATCCTTGGCCGAGACGATCTCGCCCAACAGCACCGCGCCCACCGCCCATTCGGCGCCGAAGCCGATGCCTTGCAGCACGCGGATGACGAGAAGCTGCTCGTAAGTCTGCGCGAAGCCCGAAGCGAAGGCGAAGAACGAGAACCACAGGATCGTGATCTGCAGGATCCGCGCCCGCCCGAAGCGGTCGCACAGCCAGCCCCCGATCCAGCCGCCGATGGCGGCCGCGAAATAGCTGGCGCTGGCGATCGTGCCCGCTTCGGTCAGCGTCATGCCGAGCCCGACGATCAGCAGCGGGATCAGATACTGGTAGACCAGCCCGTCGGCGCTATCCATCGCCCAGCCGGCGCTGCAGGTCCAGAATACCCGCCGCGTCTTGCGGTCCGCCTCACGGTACCATCCGAACATTCCTGCCATGCTACAACGCTGCCTCATAGATGCGCAGCGCGTCCGCTTCGGTCACTTCGCGCGGGTTGTTTCTCAGCAGCCGCTGCACGGTCATTGCGGCCGCCGCCATCTTCGGCAGCGCGTTGTGGCCGATGCCGATGTCCGACAACCGCCGGTCGATGCCGCAGCTTTCCGACAATCGCTCGATCCGCTCGACGCCCCGCCGCGCATCGGCGGCGGCATCGCCGGACGTCCGCTCGCCTAAGGCTCCGGCGATCGCGGCGTAACGCTCCGGCGCCGTTTCCATGTTGAAGCGCATCACGTGCGGCAGCAGCAGCGAGTTGGCGACTCCATGCGCAACATGGAACTCGCCGCCGAGCGGGTAGGCGAGGGCATGGACCGCGGCGGTGTTCACCGGCCCCAGGCACATTCCGCCGAGGTGGCTCGCCAGCAGCATCGCCTCGCGCGCCGCAACGTTGCCGGGTTCCTGCACCGCCGTCTCGAGGTTGGCGCCGATCAGCCTGATACCCTCCAACGCCCAGCTGTCGACCAGCGGATGCGCGAAGCGGTTGGTGTAGGCTTCGATGCAGTGGGTCAGCGCATCGATCCCCGTCGCCGCCGTCACCCGCGCCGGCATCGTTACCGTCAGCTGGGGATCGAGATAGGCGAAGTCGGGCACCAGGTGCGGGCTGACGACGCCTTTCTTGAGCTGGTCGGCCTGGTCCTCGAGTATGGCGATCGGCGTCGCTTCGCTGCCGGTCCCAGCCGTCGTCGGCACACAGGCCAGCGGCAAGCGCCTCCCGGCGAGCAGGCCAATGCCAACCACGTCGCCGAAGCTCTGAGAGCCGTCCGCCAACGCGGCGACCAGCTTGGCTACGTCCATTGCGCTGCCGCCGCCGAGACCGATCACGAAGTCCGCGCCGTGCTCGCGCGCCGCTGCCAGGGCATCCTCAAAATGGGCGATCGTCGGCTCGCCGTCGGGCCCAGCCCAGACGCGGCATGCCACGCCTGCCGCCTCGAGCGGGTTCGTCACCGCCGCAGCCAGCTCGGCAATCGGCGCCGAAGTGACCACCAGAACGCGCTGCGCTCCGGCTGCCGCGCAATCCCGCGCACAATCATCGATGCAGCCGTGGCCGATGCGCACCGTGCGCACCAGGCATAGGTCCAGCGCCCTCATAGTCGTCATCGGGATCCCTCTACCCGTTGCGGTATGCACGGGCCGCTCTCCTCTCGACTTGCTCCAAACGGCACAGAGAGTTGCGTGGCCGACCGGCTCGATGGGCTTTATCCGTGCCCCTGCGCGCGTGGTTCGGCTTCCACCACTGGCAGGACCGAAGGGTAAGGCATGATCCGGCTGCCATCCGGAGCAGCGGTGAACGAGGTCTGGGTCGGATAGGCGAACTCGATCCCGTGCTCGCGGAAGGTCCTCAGTACCCCCAGCGCCACTGCTTCTTGCACTTTGCTGGCAGCGCCACCGTCGGTCTCGTCGACTTCGAACAGAAAATCGAAATCGATCGAGCTCGGACCGAACGCCTTGAGCCAGGCGTTGACGAAGCGGGCGCCGCGGCTTTCCACTTCCGCCTGCAGCAGCGCCGGAATACGGGCGAGCAGATCCGGATCGGTCTGGTAGATCACCCCGAACGGCATCTGGTACCGGTACATCTGCCGCCCAGTGAAGTTGGTTACTTCCTGCGCGAGGAGCTGGGTGTTGCCGATGATCCGCAGCTCGCCGTTCAGCGAAAGGATGCGCGTCGACTTCAGGCCGATCCGCATGACGGTGCCGGTGATCGGCCCTTCCTTGCCCTGGTAGGTGATCACGTCTCCCACCCGGAACGGCTTGTCGAAGATGATGGATAGCGCCGCGAACAGGTCGGAGAAGATGCCTTGCGCGGCGAGGCCTATGGCGATGCCGCCGATCCCTAGGCCCGCCACCAGGCCGGTGACGTTGACGCCAAGGTTATCGAGCACGACAATGCCGGCAATCGCGAAGACCGCGATCGACACCAGCAGCCGGATGATGCCGACCGCGCTCGAGAGGTTGCGGCGCTCCTCCTCGGTGCGTCCGACCCGCGTTTCGATCAGGCCGATGATCAGCGCCCGCGTCCAGATCGCCGCCTGGAACGCGACAGCCACCGTGAACAGGAAGGTTATTGTCTTGTCGACGTCGCGCGGCGGGTGGAGATAACCCTGCACCAGTTGCACCGCGACGGCGATCAGGAACCACGGCCGCGTCCGCCGCACCGCGTCGAGCACGACCCCGGCGAATGGATGCTGAAAACCGAGGTTCTTGCACGCCCGCAGGATCAAAGCTCTTACGGCGTAGAGCAGCAGGACGATGCCCACCGCGACACCGGCGGCGATCGCTATGTCGCCCAGGTTGTCGAGCACCCAGGGCCAGACGGGTCTGCGCGGCACGGCAGCTGCAGTCATCGTGCCGCCCCCGCTGCCGTTCGTGGATCAGCGCCCCTGTTGATCGCGTCCAAGGATCCCTCTCTGCTCGGCTGCATCGGGGCGAGGTGTAAGCGGGCAATTCCTAACGCGCCAGTCACCGTGTGATGTCGGAATTCTTGACAATCGGCCGCCGGGTTAACGGGTCGGTAACCATCGTCTGCCACACAAAGCCGTGGTTGGATGAAACTGGCACGCGGCCTGCATCATCGACGATACCCGACCAAGTCTTCGAACCGAGGCGGGGCCGAACCCATCAGTCTCCCGGCCCCGCCTCCCCGAACACCCCTCATCGCAGCCGGCAAATCCCGCTAGAAGCGCGCGGATGGACCGTAAGCGCTCGTTCCCGCCCGTCGTCGCGCCCGACACCCGCGTGCTGGTGCTGGGTAGCCTGCCCGGCGAACGCTCGCTCGCCGCCGCCCGCTACTATGCCCATCCGCGCAATCGCTTCTGGTATTTGATGAGTAGCGTGATCGACGTCGAGCTGGAGCCGCTCGGCTACGAGCAGCGTCTCGCCGCCCTACTGCGTGCCAGGGTGGGGCTGTGGGACACGGTTGCTTCGGCCCGCCGCGCCGGCAGCCTCGATGCGGCCATCCGCGAGGCCGAGCCGAACCCGCTCGCCGACCTGGTTGGGTCGCTCCCGCATCTCCGCGCTGTCGCCTTCAACGGCAAGACCGCGGCCCGCGTCGGGATGCCGCAACTCTCGGGTTCGAAGCTCGCGCTGGTAGCGCTTCCGTCCTCGAGCCCCGCCAACGCGTCCGTGCCGCTTGCCGAGAAGGAAAACTTGTGGCGCTCGTTGCGCGAATTCCTGCGCTGACCCTTGCCTAGCGCGTGCGCGCGGCCCATTGAACGGGCATGACCAATCGCTTTCCCAAGGGCAAGGCCGCGATAGCCGGCGCGATCGGCTCCGCTGCGGTCGCCGCGGCCCTGCTTTATGTCAATCGTCGCAAGGACAAGAAGAACCAGCCCCAGCAGCCGGGGCCGATTCCCAGCGGCGAGCCGCCGGAGACCGATTGATGGAACCGGTTCGTCAGGTTGAAGGCCGGGCCTATCCGTTCGGCCTGAAGAACGTCGATACCGACGTGATCATCCCGGCCCGCTGGCTGAAGACAGTCACGCGCGAAGGGTTGGGGCGGGGCGCGTTCGAAGCGCTTCGCGAAGATCCGGACAACGTGTTCGATCGGCCCGAGTTCGCCGGATCGCCGATCCTCATCGCCGGCGATAACTTCGGCTGCGGCTCCTCGCGCGAACACGCCGCCTGGGCGCTGCTCGACATGGGCGTGAAAGCGGTGATCGCGCCGAGCTTCTCGGATATTTTCTCAGGCAACGCCTTCAAGAACGGCATCCTCACCGTGGTCCTGCCGCAGGAGCAGGTCGATCGCCTGCTCGAAGTCGCGCAGACCGATCCGATCACCATCGACCTCGAAAGCCAGGTGGTGACCACGCCGTTCCAGGACCGCTTCGCATTTGAGATCGATCCGTTCCGTAAGGACTGCCTGCTCAACGGGCTCGACGAAGTTGGCATCACGCTGACCCACGAGCAGGCGCTGAGCGCCTACGAGACTCGGCTCGCTGCCCAGAAGCCCTGGCTGGTGCGCGGCACCGGGCTTGCCGCCTAGGGGCCGCCGGCGCTAATTGCCGCTCATACTCGTTCAAGGAACCGTATCATGAACAACTTCGACGACCGTCGCCGCGGCGAGGAAACCAAATTCGCGATGGACGCGGAAACCGCGTTCCGCGTGGCCGCCCGTCGTAACCGGCTGCTCGGCCAGTGGGCAGCCGACAAGATGGGCCTCACCCCTGAAGAGGCCGAGGCCTACGGCAAGGCGGTGGTCCAGGCCGACTTCGAGGAAGCTGGCGACGAGGACGTGATCCGCAAAGTGCTCGGCGATCTCACCGGCGCCGGCGTCGACATCGACGAGGCCGGGGTGCGCGCCGTGCTCGAAGAGAAGAACGTCGAAGCGCGCCGCCAACTTATGGGCGAGGCCTGAGGTCAGCCGATGGCCATGCCCGCTGCTGAGATCGAGGCCCTGATCCGGGCCGCGCTGCCCGACGCCGAGGTCGTGATCGAAGACTTGGCGGGAGACGGCGATCATTACCGTGCTCACGTCACTTCGGCTGCCTTTGCAGGCAAGAACCGGGTCCAGCAGCATAAGATGGTCTATGAGGCGCTGGGCGGGCGCATGGGCGGTGAGCTGCACGCCTTGCAACTTGTCACCGCGGTTCCCAACTGAAGCCTACGCTTACCGGAGTTTCCATACCGTCATGTCCGAGACCAACGCTCGCATTGCCCAAGTCGTCCAGAGCAACGACGTCGTCCTGTTCATGAAGGGCACGCCGCTTTTCCCGCAATGCGGCTTCTCGAGCCGAGCGGTGGCGATCCTCGACCATTGCGGCGTGGCTTACGAGAGCGTCGACGTTCTCCAGGACATGGAGATCCGCCAGGGCATTAAGGAATTCTCCGACTGGCCGACGATCCCTCAGCTTTACGTGAAGGGTGAATTCGTCGGCGGCAGCGACATCATGATGGAGATGTACCAGGCTGGGGAACTGCAGCAGCTTCTGGACGAAAAGCAGGTCGCCAAGGCCAGCAGCTAAGGTCGATGCCGCTCGAGAGCTCGGTTTTTGAGCTCTCGCTTCTATCGGACTTCCACCGTTCTGCCCCCGCCGCGCAACGGCGAAGCTCTGGTTCAAGTTAAATCGGGGCACGGCTCCGTGCGTGTTCGTTCTTCGTCGTCACGCCGCGAAGAGGGCGGGTCCCCGCTCAAAATCCCAACGTCGCCAGGGCTTTTTTCAGCTCATCCTGGTTGTAAGGCTTGCGGACGTAGCATTCGCCCGGTTCGAGGTTGTCTCCGGCGTCGCCGAAGCCGGTTGCGTATATAACGCGCAGTCCCGGAATCAGGCGCTTCGCCTCGCTGGCGAGCGCCCAGCCATCGGCTGAACCGGGCATGCGTATATCGGTGAACAGCAGATCGAAGTCTTGCTGCTCCTGGAGCCGGGCGAGGGCCTCGTCGCCATCGCTCGCAGAGACTACTTCGAACTCCAAGTCACTTAGATCTTCGGCTGCGACTTCGCGAACGAGGAGCTCGTCCTCAACCAACAGGACCTTGGGCATCTAAGCCGTACTTTTCATGAAATCAGAACCCCGCCGTTCGCGCCCCGACCTTCAACGCGAATCCGGCGGTTAAGTTCCCGAGGCCAGAAATGGAGAAGGCCCGCGATCGCTAAGACCGCGGGCCCTTCTCTTTTCGGCCCGAGAGCCGAAAGCCTTTGCGGCTTAATTGCCGGCGCGACGCGCTGCAGCAGCCACGGCTTCGGTCGTCGGGTTGCCGAGCGACAGCTCACGGCCGTTCGGGAAGCGGATTTCCGCCGCCGAGGCGCGGGTGTCCCCGTCACGAGCGCGGAACGCGTCCACGATGATCTCGGTGCCCGCGGGCAGCGAGTTCCTGTTCCAGCCACGACGCAGCAGGGCGCTCGGCGCACCGCCTTCAACGCGCCAGCGCTGCACGCGGCCGTTGACGTTGGCGTCGATGTGAATCCACGAGTGCGGGTTGACCCACTCGAACTTCACGACCTTGCCTTCAAGACGGATCGGCTTGTTGCGATCGAACTCGGTGGCGAAGGAGTGGTGAGCGACGGCAGCACCGGCAGCCCCCACTGCAAGGACGGCGCCAATCGCGGCGGCGGTCCACTTCTTCATTTGCATGGCACTTAACTCCTCAAACTTCTTTTTTGCGGGTCAATATTATTCCGCGGCGGCGGGCGCAGCCGCGTCTTCTTCCAGCAGGTCACCATATAGCAACATTTCGCTGAACGGCACGCAACGGAACTCGAGCAGTTGCGCGTTGGGCTCCATCCGGCGGTAAAGCGGCATCGAGATCGTCCACGGTTGCGTGTAGATCTCCGGGTCTTCGATCGTCGCGCTGTACTGGATGTGGTTGTCGCCCATCTTGGTGAAGCGCTCGGTCACGGTTGCCGTGTGGGTCAGGTAGTTACCCGCACGATCAAGCCAGGTGACGCCGTTCGGTTCCATCACGCCGCCCGGCAGCTTCACTTCGCCCGGGCCTTGCGAAAGGGTGACGATCTCGAGCGTGTCGCCGTCCCAGCGGCCGTACGAGGTGCCCATCCAGGTGTCGATCGGCGGGATCTCGACGTCGCGCATCTCGATCACGCGGTTGGCGTTCGCGTACTCGTAGACCATCAGGATGTCGTCGTTGTCGCCCTGAATGATCTGGAACGGGTAGGGCATGTAAGTCGCGCGCGGAATGCCGGGAAGGTAGCAGGCGGCTTCCGGATCGTGGTTGATCAGGTTGGCCTTGTGCTGGTTCAGGCGCTCCAGCGCTTCCGGCTTGTACGGGATCTTCCCGCCTTCGATCACGCCGAGACCGGCCGGGATCGCGCCGATGGCACCGACCAGGCGATCGGCCACTGGATTCGGGCCCGCGGAATGCGGCTCGAGGTTCCAGTTGGCGGTGTTCATCACCTGCCAGACGCCGTTGAGGTTCGGCTTGCCGTCGATCCGCTCCGGCTGCTGGACCTGCTGCTGCTGCGCACCGGCCTGGGCGTAAGCCGTACCGGCCGCTGCCATGACGAACGCTGCCGCAGTGGCCGCGAGAATGGAAACTCTTTTCATCCCCCAAAAACCTCTCTCTCTTGGGTGTCCGTTATTCGGATAGCGAATAGCTAACTATAGTGCCACCGGCATTGATGGCGACGTACTGTTTACCGCTCTTGCCCCGATAGCTCATCGGGTTGGCGTTGGCATTGGCGCGCAGCTGCGCTTCCCACAGTTGCTGGCCGGTATCGGCGTCGAAGGCGCGGAAGCGACGGTCGTTCGTGGCCCCCACGAACACCAGCCCCCCCGCGGTCGCGGTCGGGCCGGCGCTGCCGGAGTTGCCGACCAGGCGCTTGCCCTCGGGAAGTTCGTCGATCACGCCGAGCGGAACCGACCACTTGATGGCGCCGCTGTTTGCGTCGACGGCCACCAGCTCGCCCCACGGCGGCTTATAGCACGGCGCTTGCGGCCCCTGGGCGCGGCCGTTCTCGTCATACTGGCCGGAGATCGGCGCGCTGAACGAGAAGAACGGTCCCTTTCCATCGACGCTGGCGCGATCGTAGGGCTGGTCGGTGTCGTTGGCGTCGAAGCTGTAGCTTTCGTCCGTTTCCTTGCGCTCGACCCAGCCGACCAGCGAGGTGTCCTGCGCGTTGACGAATACGGTGCCGGTGCGCGGATCGGCCGCGGCACCGCCCCAGTTCACGCCGCCCGTCCCGCCCGGAAGCTGAATGGTCGAGCGCGGCGGGGCGCCGGCCTGCTTGAAGAAGAACGGGGTGAAGATCCCGAAGTTGAGATAGCCGCCGGCCTTGTCCCACATGGCCCGGCACGCCGCGGCGTGCTCAGGCGTCGTGTCCTCGGCATCGACGATGTCGTCGTAGGTCATCGACACGCGGCTTAGCGGCGGCGTCTTGACCGGGATTGGCTGCGTCGGGTGATAGTATTCGCCGGGCACGTCGCCCGCCGGGACCGGACGCTCCTCGACCGGGAGCAACGGTTCGCCGGTCTCCCGATCGAGCACGTAAAACAAGCTGCTCTTGCCGACGTGGGCGATAGCGGGCTCGCCGTTGACCTCGATCAGCGGGCCGGCGCTCGGCATGTCGATGTCCCAGATGTCGTGATGGACGGTCTGGAAGTGCCACTTGTACTCACCGGTGCGAAAATCCACCGCGACCAGCGAGTTGCCGAACAGGTTCGTGCCAGGGCGCTCGCCGCCCCAATAGTTGGGGGCAGGGCTGCTGATCGGCAGGATAACTGTGCCGCGCTCGAGATCGACCGGCGCGGAGAAGGCCCACATGTTCGTGCCGGAACGGCCCTTCCAGCCATTGCCCCAAGTCTCGTTGAACGGCTCGCCGGCTTGCGGCACCGTCTGGAATTCCCACAGCTTGCGGCCGGTACGCACGTCGAAGCCACGCGGGTTGCCGGGAACGCCGATCGGGTTCTCGAGAGTGGCGGCGCCAATTACCGCCACGTCGCCGGCGATCGTGACGGCTCCGCCGTAGGAGACGCCGACATCGATCATGCCGTTCTCGCCGAATCCTGCAGCCGGCTGACCGGTCGCTGCATCGAGCGCCAGCATCGTCGATCCGGCCATGACGAGGATGCGCGCCGGCGTGCTGCCATCGCCGGCCCAGTATCCCACGCCGCGCGTCGAAGCGTTACGCGGCTGCTCGCCGGCACTGGGAATCGTATGGACCCACTTCTCCTGTCCGGTGTCCGCGTCCAGCGCGACGACCCGATTGCCGGCGGGGAAGTACATGGTGCCGTCCACCACCAGCGGCACTGCGGTATTGAATGCGCGGAACGGGTAGCTCCACGTTTCGCGGAGCTGCGCCACGTTGGACTTGTTGATTTCGTCGAGCGGAGAGAAGCGGGTCGCCGCGGCGTCGCGATCGATCGTCCGCCAATCCCCGTCGGGAATGGAGCCTTGCGCCAGCGCTGCGCCGCTGGCGCCCACCAGCAGCAAAGTCGCGAGCCCGAGGCCACGTCCGACGCGCATGCAAACCCCTCCCGAACCTGATTGGGGGGCGCCGCCGATCCCAGTACCGGCTGCCCTAGTTGATTCAGTCCCTAAGGTCCGGCGCCTGCTTTGACAATGCTTTGTCATGTGACTTAGCGCACCCGATTGTCGCAGTTTGTATCGCGATTGCGTCAAATTGCCGCTGCGCGCATGCTTCATTCCCAATGCAGCGTCTTACGGCGCCTAAATTGCCGGATAGGGGTTGGCTTGCCGGGTTCTCGGCGCTAGCGAATTTGCGTTGCGTCAAAGCGCACGAGGCGGCCGAGCCTGTAACCCGCTGTAACCCGCGTGGTTACCGTAAATTACTCGCCAGGTTGCTTTCCGCGGCGCATGCACCGGATCCCACCTGAAACAGGCGAGTCCCGGAACTGGGCCGCGGTTTCGGTATGGAAAGCAGGGGAAGAGTTCTCTGATGGGCGATTTATTGTTTGAACTATCGCAGTGGCTCTACACGACGCCACTCAACGATTTTGCGCAGAGTATGTCGGAATCGGCATTCTCGATGTGGCTGGTGGAGCGCTTCTGGGCGATCCCGATCCTGCAGGTCGTTCACATCCTCGCGATTGCCGGCACTCTCGCCGCGATCCTGATGATGAACCTGCGCGTTTTCGGGAAGGTCGGTCACGCCACCCTCGGCGAGACGGCGCAGCGCTACACCAAGGTGCTGTGGTGGTCGCTCGTCTTCGTGATCATCAGCGGCGTGCTGATGCTGTTCGGGGACACTGTCCGCAACCTGCTGAACTCGGTCTTCTGGATCAAGATGGTGCTGGTCGTGGTCGGCATCCTCACCGCGATTTCCTATACCCGCGGCCTTGCACGCCAGTCGGCGTCGGGCCTCGACGTGGCCGGCAGCGGCGCCAAAGCGGGCGGAATTTTCCTCATCATCCTGTGGTGCGTGATCATCTTGGCTGGGCGCTGGATCGCCTACGCACCGTCGTAAGGGGGCTTTGATGTATCCTGAACCAACCAATCTGTGGGAGCGGATTGAATACTCCTCGCTCGGCACGACCATTGCCGAATCGACCTGGATGTTCCCGTTGCTCGAAGTGTTCCACGTCATCGCCCTGGTGACGGTGATCGGCACGATTGCCATAGTCGACCTGCGCCTGATCGGCGTCGCGTCGAAGGGGCACCGGGTCTCGCTCCTGGCGAAAGACCTGCTCCCCTGGACCTGGGGTGCCTTCGCTTTGGCCGCGCTGACGGGTGGACTGCTGTTCGTCAGCAAGGCCAGCAGCTACATGATCAACCCGTGGTTCCTGGGGAAGATGGCGCTGCTCGCGCTTGCCGGTCTCAACATGATGTATCTGCACATGACCACCTGGCGGACCGTCGAGCACTGGGAAGTGGATCCGTCCTTTCCGACCGCCGCCAAAGTCGCCGGCTGGCTGTCGCTGATCTTCTGGGTCGGCGTGGTGTTCTGCGGCCGCGCGATCGGCTTCACGCTCGGCATCTACTACTGACGCCCTGCTAACCGCATCAACCGAAAGGGCCGCCCGCAAGGCGGCCCTTTTTTGTTGGTGCTTGCTGCCGGCACCCACCGGGGCGTAGCTTCACCGCATACGGCGGGGGAGATCCCGATGGACGAGGCACCGCGCATACCCATTGACGTCGGTCACGCGGCGACTGCCGAAGCGGACGCGCCGAGCTCGGCCTACCAGGAGACGGTGCGGGAAGACGGTACGATCCAGATCGATATCCTGGTGCCCCAGGACTGCGCCCCTGCCACCGATGGGGAAATCGTCGTCTGCGCGCCTGCGGAAGGGATGCCGGCCACCCCGGTGCCGCCACCTCTCGAGCCTACGCTGATGGAGCGCGTCAGCGAAGCGCTCCACCTCAAGATCGGCCCGGTCGAGCTGGGCTCTGTTCCCACTGGCAATGGGACGCGCGCCTTAGGCGCCCGCGTCCGCTTCTAGTCGGGCAACGCAAAGACATAGAGCGCGGAGCTGTTGAC